>NZ_JFZJ01000023.1 GCF_000636015.1 Rhodomicrobium udaipurense JA643 | reverse complement strand
GGCGGCGATTTCGGCGGGATGGTGCGCGTAGTCGTCGTAGATCGCGACGCCGTTCCATTCGCCGCGCGGCGAGAAGCGGCGGTCCACGCCCTCGAAGGACGCGAGGCCATCGAAAATCTGGTCGGCGGAAAGGCCAGCATGGAGGCAGGCGGCGATCGCGGCGGCCGCGTTCAGCGCGTTATGCGCGCCGGGCACCTGAAGCTTCACGCCCGTATGCCGAAGCGGAGGCTCGCCGGGTTTGCCTGCGATGACAACGTCGAACATGACGGAAGCGCCCTGGCTCACGACGTTGTCGATCTTCACACGGGCGTCGAGCGCTCGGCCGAAGGAGGTGAGCGGCGGCAGTTCGCCCGAAGCCGCGAGTTCCTGCGTCAATTCGCGCACGACAGGGTGATCGATGCCCGCCACGGCGACGCCGGTTTGCGGAATCTGCCGCAGGAAGGTGCGGAACGCCTCATGCAGCGCTTCGACGGAGCCGTAATAGTCGAGGTGCTCGGGATCGATGTTGGTGGCGACGCCGATTTCGGTCGGCAGCTTGATGAAAGTGGCGTCGGATTCGTCCGCCTCGACCACCATCCAGCGGCTTGCGCCGATGCGCGCATTCGTGCCCCAAGAGCGCAGAACGCCGCCGACGAGCACAGTTGGATCGAGCCCGGCCTTCTCCATGACCCAGCCGATCATGGATGTGGTCGTGGTCTTGCCGTGCGAGCCGGTCACGCAGATCGTGCGATAGCCCTTCATCAGCGCGGCGAGCGTCTCGGCGCGGCTGAACACGGGAAGCCCTCGCTCGCGCGCGGCCTGAAGCTCGGGGTTGCCTTCCTTGACGGCGGATGAAATGCAGACGACGGACGCGCCTTCGAGGTTTGCCGCGTCCTGCCCGATGAGCACCTTGATGCCCTGCGCCGCGATCCGTCGCGTGTTGGCGCCCTCTTTCTGATCGCTTCCCTGAACCGGGATGCCGCGCTCTTGCATGATCTCGGCGATGGCGCTCATGCCGATGCCGCCGATGCCGATGATGTGAATCCGGCCGCCGGAAAGCGGATCGATCATCTTATGTCCTTTCTTCCCTCGGGCCGGAGTCTGGCGCGTCGCAAAACGATCCGATGACCCCGGTTTTCATTGGGAGACTGCTCCGCCGCAAGTGCAAACGCCGAAAAGCCAGTCGATCCTGTCCCCGATATGTTCAATCCCACGATGATACGGTGCGGATATTAAGCGGTCGCTGCCGCGTCGGCGGCAAATTCGTGCTTCTCCGCCAGTTCTTCGAGCAGATCCGCGAGATTCTCCACAGCTCTGTAGTTCGCCAGCGCATGCGCGCCGGTTGCAGCTCGAACGAGCGCCGTCGGATCTTCGAAAAGGCGGCGGACAGTGGCTGCGAGATTTTCGGGCGTAAGCGTCGCCTGCGGGAAACACCAGCCGGCACCCGCCGTTTCCATGCGTGTGGCGTTTTCGAGCTGGTCGTTATCCTTCGCGTGCGGCAGCGGCACCATGATCGCGGGTCGCCCCAGCGCGCACAGCTCGGCCACGGTGGTCGCGCCGCTGCGTGCCACAATGAGATGCGAGTTCGACATCTTGCTAGGAAGATCCTCAAAGAATGTCGCAAGTTCGGCGGCGATGCCGCAACCCTCGTAGGTGTCGAAGACGCGGTCGATGTCTTCCTCGCGGCATTGCTGCATCACGAACAGGCGGTCGCGCATTTGATCCGGCAGCAGCTGCAATGCCTGCGGCAAAATGTCTGAGAGGTAGCGCGCGCCCTGACTGCCTCCGACGATCAGAAGATTGAGCTGTGCCTGGCTCGACGGCGGGCGGTAGGGGATGGCCTTCAGCGCCAGCACCGACTGGCGCAGCGGAGAGCCGGTCACGCGCGCTTTTTGCAGCATGCGGCCTTCGAGATATTTTGTGTTCTCGAAAGAGCAGGCGATGGCCTTGACCATCGGCGCGAGGAAGCGGTTCGCCTGGCCCATCACCGAATTCTGCTCGTGGATCGCGGACGGGATTCCCCGGCCCATCGCCGCCAGCACGGGCGCAAGCGTGGGATAGCCGCCGAAGCCGATGATCGCGCGCGGCTGCGCCTCACCCATGATGCGATACGACGCCTGGAAGCCATGCCCGAGCACGCCGAGCGTCTTCGTCGCCTCGATCGGCGAATGACCTTTGAACGTGGCGGCCGCGACCTTGTAAACCTTGCGCGCAGGAAATTCTGCGCCGAAGACCGTTCCACGGGTATCGGTGATGAGGTCAACCTCATAGCCCCGGCGGGCGAGTTCCTCGCCGAGCGCCTGCGCAGGAAAGAGGTGGCCACCGGTTCCACCGGCCGCCAACATGATCGAACCGCGGCTCATGAACGCGTCTCCCTTCCGGATGTCACCGTGAGACCCAAGGGCGGCAGCACTTGGGCAGAGTATTTGAACACCGATCTTCTCGTCAGGGCAACGATCATGCCCAATGTGACGGCCGTCGCAAGGAGCGACGAGCGGCCATAGGAAATAAAAGGTAGCGTGACGCCCTTCGCAGGGATCAGGTTGAGGTTAACAGCCATGTTCACCAGCGCCTGAAATCCGAAAAGCATCACGAGACCGGCCGCTGCAAGCCGAATGAAGGCATCTCGTTCGCGAAACGCTGCTGTCAGCGCTTTCCAGACGATGAAGGCATAAATCGCGACCAGAAAAAGGCAGGCGGCGATGCCCATCTCCTCGGCGATGGCGGCGAACACGAAATCGTTGTGCGCATCGGGTAGCCGGCCCTTCGCGAAGCCTTCGCCCAACCCATGCCCGAGCCATCCCGCATCGCGAAATGCGTTCATCGCGAGCACGGTCTGCATGGACTCGGTGCCGCCGCCCGCGAAGCGATTGATGCGGGTCATGACGTGCGGCATCGTGAAATAGGCGGCGATGAGGCCAGCGGCCGCGAGGGCGAGAAAGATCGGCGCGAACCTGAGCGAATAGCCCGACAGGAAGAACAGCGCGCACCATACCGTCGCGACGATGATCGTCTGCCCCATGTCGGGCTGAAGCACGAGCAACGCGACGAAGGCCACGAGTGCCAGCCCCGCGAATTCCAGCGCGGGCATGTCCTGCCGCTTGATACTTTCCGAGAAAAGCCAGGCCGACAGCACCACGAAGCCCGGCTTCACGAACTCTGACGGCTGAAGGAGAACGCCGCCGATGTTCAGCCAGCGCACCGCGCCGTTGCGCTCCATGCCTTGCAGGAGCGCCGCCACCATCAGCGCGAGGCCGACGCCGAACATGATAAGCGCCAGCCGCTTGACCTGCTGCGGAGTAGCCAGCGAGACAACGAACATGATCGCGAGCGCCGCAATCACGCCGATGGTATGCCGCTTCACGAAGTAAAACGGTTCGAGCTTGAGCTTTTGCGCGATGTAGGGGCTCGCCGCGAAGGAGGCCGCAAGCCCCGCAACAGCGAGCACGAGAATCAACGCAAGGAGCGTGCGATCGACCGTGATCCACCAATCGGTGACGACGGCGCGCTCAGCGCGGCTGAAGCTCATGCCGCCTTTTCCTTGGCGGGCGGGGCGGACAGGGCTTCGACGGCAGCGCGGAAGGCGTCGCCGCGAATTTCGAAATTGGGATATTGGTCGTAGGAAGCGCAGGCGGGCGAGAGCAACACCACCGCGTCCTCGCCCGAGCCTTGGGCTGCGGCGTCGGCGGCGGCTTCGGCCACCGCGCGGTCGAGCGTGCCCGCCATCGACACCGGCACGCGGCCGCCGATGGTCTGCGCGAACTCCTCCGTCGCGACGCCGATAAGATACGCTTTCCGTAGGCGCGGGAAGAAGGGCACCAGCGGCTCGATGCCGCCCGCCTTCGGTTTGCCGCCCGCGATCCAGTAAATGTTGGTGAAGGAGAGAAGCGCGCGCTCGGCGGCGTCCGCGTTCGTGGCTTTCGAGTCGTTCACGAACAGCACATGGCCGATGCGTCGAATTTCCTGCATGCGGTGGGCGAGGCCGGGGAAGCTCTTGAGCCCCTCCACGAGTGCGGCCCACGGAAGGCCGAGGCTCCGCGTCGCGGCGAGCGCTGCGGCGGCGTTCTGCGCGTTGTGCGCCCCGCGAAGCGAGCCGATGCCGGATAGCGAGGTGCGGTTTTGCTGCGCGCCGTCCGCAAGCTCGAACAGGCCGGAGCCTTCGCCGTAGACGCCGGTCGCGACGGGCTTCGTTGATGAGATGCGTAGCGTCCGCACGCCGCGCGCCTCCGCCCGCGCCGCGATGGCGTCGCACAGCGCGTCGTCCGCACCGATGACCGCCGTCTCTCCGCCCGTCATGTTGGCGAAGAGCTTTTCCTTCACGGCGGCGTAGCCTTCAAGACTCCCGTGGCGGTCGATATGGTCGGGCGTGATGTTGAGAAGGATGCCCGCGTCCGGGTCAAGGCTCGGCGTCAGGTCGAGCTGGAAGCTCGAAAGCTCAAGCACGTAATGCTGGCCGTCGACAAACGGCGGCAGGTCTAGCACCGCCTTGCCGATGTTACCGCCGCAAACGCTAGCTAGGCCCGCCGCGTTGAGAAGGTGGTTCGACAGCGCCGTCGTGGTCGACTTGCCGTTGGTGCCGGTGATGGCGATGACAGGGCAGCGCGCGCCGACGCGCCGACGCTCGCGGAAAAAGATCTCCGTATCGCCGATGATCTCGACGCCGTTCGCCTCAGCGAGCTTCACCGTCCAATGCGGCTCGGGATGCGTGAGCGGCACGCCCGGCGCGAGCACGAGGCTGTCGAGCGCGCGCCAGTCGATCTCGCGAAGGTCGCGCACCGGAAGCCCGGCCGCGACCGCAGCATCGCACCCTTTCTCGCCATCGTCCCAGACCATCGTCTCCGCGCCGCCCGCGATCAACGAACGCGCAGCCGCAAGCCCCGACATGCCCATGCCGAAGACGGCGACCTTCCGGCCCTTGAACGAGTGCGCTTCGATCATGTGCGTTACCTCAGCTTCAGCGTGGCCAGCCCGACGAGGGCGAGGATCACGGCGATGATCCAGAAACGCACGACAACAGTCGGTTCGGCCCAGCCCTTCTGCTCGAAATGGTGATGCAGCGGCGCCATTCGGAAGACCCGTTTGCCTGTCAGCTTGAAGGACAACACCTGCACGATCACGGAAACGGTTTCGAGCACGAACAGACCGCCGACGATGGCGAGCACGATCTCGTGCTTCACGGCGACGGCGATAGAGCCGAGCAGGCCGCCGAGCGCCAGCGACCCGGTGTCGCCCATGAAGATCATGGCGGGCGGCGCGTTGAACCACAGGAAGCCGAGCCCCGCGCCGAGCAGCGCGCCGCAGACGACGGCAAGTTCGCCTGCGCCGGGCACAAAATGAATTTGCAGATATTCCGAGAAGATGCGGTTGCCGACGAGATAAGCGATCAGCCCAAAGGTGGCCGCCGCGATCATCACCGGCACGATGGCGAGACCGTCGAGGCCGTCCGTCAGGTTCACCGCGTTGCCCGCGCCCGCGATCACGAACACGCCGAGGCACACGAACAGCACAGGCCCGAGCGTAATCACCACGTCCTTCAAGAACGGCACGGTAAGGCTCGTCGAGATCGACGGAGCGGTGGCGACCATGATCGCGTAGGTGGCGATGCCCGCGATCAAGAGTTCGAGCAACAGGCGAAAGCGCCCGGAAAACCCCGACGTGTTGCGCTTCGTGACCTTCAGATAGTCGTCATAGAAGCCGATCAGGCCGTAGGACAGCGTGACGGCGAGCACGATCCACACATAAGGATTATACGGGTTCGCCCAAAGGAGCGTTGCCACGCACAGCCCGAGCAGAATCATCAGCCCGCCCATGGTCGGCGTGCCCTTCTTCGAGAAGTGCGATTTCGGACCGTCCTCGCGGATCGGCTGGCCCTTGCCCTGCCTCACGCGCAGCGAGTTGATAAGCGACGGCCCGAGCAGAAACACGATGAGCATCGCCGTAACGACCGCCCCAGCCGTCCGGAAGGTGATGTACCGGAACAGATTGAAGACAGGCGCCTGGTTGCTCAGTTCGGCCAACAGATAAAGCATGCAAATGTCCACCTCGGAGCGTGCCCGCCAGTGTGGCAAGCCGTCCCGTTCTTGTTTTCCGCTCGGCTCTGCCGCTCCGGCGCATCCGGGGCGGGGCCGATCCAAAGCGCCGCGCGATCCTGCGATCAGGCGCCCATTGTCGTGTCAGTCGCCAGCTCCGCATCGGACGGCGCCAGCAAATTGCGAGCTTCCGCTCCGGCTAGCTGGGCAAGGATGCGAAACGCGCCTTGAGCGCCTCCGCGATCTGTCCCATCCGGCTGCCAAGCGATCCCTTGATCATGACGGCGTCGCCGCCGCGGATGGCATCGAGCACCGGCCCGCGAAGATCCTCCGAGGCGTTGGCCCATCCGCCGCGCTTTTCGGCGGGCAGACTTTCATGCAGGCTCGCCATCAAAGGACCGGCGCAGAAAACGAGATCGACGGCGTGCGAGTCAACGGCGCTCGCAAGAGAGGCGTGAAATTGTGGCGCGTCGTGGCCCAGCTCCAACATATCGCCGAGCACGGCGATGCGTCGCGCGTAGCGCGAGGGCGGCACGGCGCCCAGCACGTCGAGAGCGGCGCGCATCGAAGCCGGATTGGCGTTATAGCTTTCGTCTATGACGAGCACAGGGCCGCGCGGCGTTTCGAAGGTGGCGCTTCGGCCGCGTCCCTCGGGTGCCTCAAAGCGCGCCAGGGCTGCTGCTGCGGCCTCGACATTGCCGCCGAGGAGCGACACGCCCGCCAGCGCCGCGACCGCGTTCTGCGCGAGGTGCCGCCCAGGTGCGGCGAGCGCGAACGTAACGCGCTGATCGAAAATGTCGGCCGTGACCACGGACCCTTCCTCTGTGCGCTCGAAGCTCACGAGGCGCGCTTCCGCTTCGGAGCTGATCCCGAACGGCACGACGCGCGCACTCTTTTCGCGGGCGAACGCCGCCAAGCTTTCAAAATGCGGATTGTCGGCGGGCAGGATAGCCGCCCCGCCTTGCTCCAAACCTTCGAAGATTTCGGCCTTCGCGCGCGCGATTTCGGCCTCGGAGGCAAAGAACTCAATATGAACCGGCGCGACCCAGGTCACGATCGCAACATGCGGCCGCACGAGCTTCGCGAGCGGCACGATCTCGCCCGCGTGGTTCATGCCGATCTCGAACACGCCGAAGCGCGAGGCGGCGGGCATACGCGCGAGCGACAGCGGCACGCCCATGAAATTGTTGTAGGATTTCACCGAGGCATGCGTCGGCCCGCTCTCGGCGAGCATCACGCGCAGCATCTCCTTCGTGGTCGTCTTGCCGACGCTGCCGGTCACGGCGGCGATGCGCGCATCCGTGCGGGCGCGGGCGACGCGGCCAAGCTCTTCCAGCGCCGCGAACGGGTCGTCCACGCGGAACAGCGGCTCGTCCGCCGCCAACGGCACCTGCGGCGCGTAGTCGCGAGAGACAAGCGCCCCCGCCGCGCCATTGTCAAAGGCGGCGGTGATGAAACGATGCCCGTCCGAGCGCTCGCCCTTGATCGCGACGAACAGGTCGCCGCGCTCCACCGTACGGCTGTCGATGCTCACGCCCGAAACGACGACATCGGCGGCGGGTGGCGCTATGCCGAGAGCGCGCGCGATCTCCGCGCCGGTCCACAGCGGCTTAGCCACGATTTGCTCAGGCATGGCTTGCTCTCCGTTCTCCGATGGCGGCGAGCGCGGCAGCGACCGCCTCATGATCGGAATAGGGAATGACTTTGGTGCCGACGATCTGCCCCGTTTCGTGGCCCTTGCCGGCGACGAGCAACACATCGCCCCGCTCAAGGTTGCCGACGGCGGTGGCGATGGCCTCCGCGCGCCCGTCGATCTCGGTTGCGCCCGGTGCCGCCGCCATGATCGCGGCGCGGATTGCGGCGGGTTCCTCGCTGCGCGGATTGTCGTCGGTGACATAGACCATATCGGCGTTGGCGGTCGCCGCGCGGCCCATCTCGGGACGCTTGCCCCTGTCGCGGTCGCCGCCGCAGCCGAACACGACATGCAGCCGCCCGGTCACGTAAGGGCGGAGCGCTTCCAGCGCCTTCACCAGCGCGTCGGGCGTGTGCGCATAGTCCACGAATATCGGCGCGCCTGCGCTCGTCTCGCCGACATAGTCGAGCCGACCCTTCGCGCCCCGGAGCGTTTCCAGCGCCTCGAAGACGCCTCCCGCCGAACTGCCGAGCCCGAGCGCGAGCCCCGCCGACACCAGCGCGTTCGACACCTGGAACGCGCCGGCGAGCGGCAGCAGCACGGTGAAAAGCCGCCCGCGATAGATGATCGAAAGCCGCTGGCGGAAGCCGTCGCGCTCGACGCCCTTCAGGCAAAGCGCGGCGCCGCGTTCGCCCACGGTCATTACGTCGAGCTTCTTCGCGCGAGCCGTGCCCACGACATCGTCCGCGTGATCGCCATCCGCGTCGATGATTGCAGGGGCGCCGGAGGGCAGGAGATCGCGGAAGAGGCGCATCTTCGCGTTGAAATAATCTTCGAAGGTCGGGTGATAATCGAGGTGGTCGCGCGTGATGTTGGTGAACGCGCCCGCCGAGAAGCGCACGCCGTCGAGCCGGTGCTGGTCGAGGCCGTGGCTCGACGCTTCGAGCGCGAGGTGCGTCACGCCCTCGTTCGCGAGATCCGCCAGCGCCTTGTGCAGCACGACCGGATCGGGCGTCGTATGCGACAGGGGCCGCTCGCCCGCATTGGTGATGATGCCGATGGTGCCGAGGCTAGCCGCGTCGTGGCCCGCCGTCGCCCATATCTGCCGCAGGAACGCCGCGACGGATGTCTTGCCGTTCGTGCCCGTGACGGCGGCGATGGTGTCGGGCTGCGCGCGATAGAACCGGGCGGCGAGAAGCGCCAGCGCGCGCCTCGGCTCGGCGGCGCGGAGGAGCGCTACGGAAAGCCCCTCGGCGTTCGCCGCCTCACCCGCAAGCACGGCCACCGCACCGGCAGCTTCCGCCGCCTTCGCGTAAGCCATGCCGTCCGCCTTCGTGCCCGAAAGCGCAGCGAACAGCATGCCCGGTCTGACCTGCCTGCTATCGGCGGTAAGACCAGAAATCTCGGGGGTCGCCGCTGTACTGGTATCCGCCGCCGGACCGCGAGCCGCCACGGTCGTCGCGGTATCCGTATGCGGGAGGCTGCCGCGGCTGAGAGTAAGCGGAATATCCTTGATCAGATCCGCCAGTTTCATAACGATTCTTCCGGTATGGCGCGCGGCGCGCGTCGAAGGGCGCCGGCTGTTCATAGGAGGTCGCGGCCGCTTCGTCAAACCGGGGAGTGGGCAGAATGTCGAGCATGGGAGCGATGCGCTTTATGATGGCTCCGGCTGTCGGAGCGGCATTCTGCGACGCCTCGTTGCTCTTGGTTCCCGCTTCCGCGTGAGGCTCGTCAATCGTGACCATGACAAGGTATCGCGGCGCGTCGATCGGAACGGCCGCCACGAAACTGTTGATGACGTCCGAGGAATAGCGCCCCTCTTTCACCTTGAGCGCAGTTCCCGTCTTCCCTCCCACACCCAGACCTTGAACGGCGGCCTTGCGCCCCGTGCCCCGTTCCACGACCGCGCGCATAAGATCGCGCATCGTGGCGCTCGTTTCGGGAGAAATCACGCGCTGCGGCTCGTCGCTCGCGCTTTTCTCCGCGATCAGAAATGTCGGCTTCAGCCTTTCGCCGCCGTTCACGAGCGAGGCCATCGCCGACGCGAACAGCAGCGGCGGCACCGCGATGCCATGCCCGTACGCCACCGTCGCCACGTTCACCGGCCGCCAAATTTTCGGGAAAACCGGCGTCGGCGACGAGCCCGCCTCCGTCTCCAGCTTCTCGAACAGGCCGAGCGATCTCAGAAACGCCTGTTGCTTCTCTCCGCCCGCCGCCAGCGCGATGCGCGCCGAGCCCGTGTTCGACGAGTGGATGAAAATGTCCTCCACCGAGTACATCCGGCGGCTCGCATGCGGGTCGCGCATGGTGAAGCGGCCGAGCTTGAACGGCGTCGCGTCGAACATCTCGTAGCGGGTCGCGATGCCCTGATCGAGCGCCATCGCGATGGTGAGCGATTTGAACACCGAGCCGAGTTCGTAGACGTCGGTCACGACGCGGTTCTGCCGGTTCTGTCCGGCGGCCTGCTCGCGGCGGTTCGGGTCGAAGTCGGGCAGCGACGCCGACGCGACCACTTCGCCGCTCTTCACGTCGAGCACGATGCCCATCGCCGCCTGCGCAGTGTAGCGCTCCATGGCCTTCGACAGTTCATCAGTCAGCGCGTGCTGCACGCCGAGATCGAGCGAGAGCTTCACGATTGGCCGCTCGGCGAGCGAGGTGGGTGTGAGCTGCGTGCCGAGCTTCTGGTCGATGTACCACTCGACGCCGCTTCGCCCCTCATTATCGACGTTCGTGATGCCGAGAATGTGGGCCGCGACGTTTCCGGCGGGATAGACGCGCTGCACGGTCGGCATGAGCGAGAGCGCCGGGATGCCGAGCGCGTGCGCGGCCTCGGCCTGCTTCGGTGTCAACCCGCGCTTGACGTATTCGAAGCGGCTGTCCTTGTCGCGAAACTTCCGGGCGAGCGAGCCCTGATCGAGATCGGGGAAAAGGGCGACAATCTTTTCGGCGGCCTCATCCGGGTTCAGGATCTGACTCGGGTTCGCCACCAGCCAGTAAACGCGGATGTCGGTTGCGAGGAGCCTGCCATTGCGGTCGACGATGTCCGGGCGGCTTTTCGCCAGCGCGACCGGGGCCGACTGCGAAGAAAGCGAGGGCATCTCGGCAGACGTGATGCCGTAGCGCGTGATCTGCACCGAGAGGGCGAGAAAGCCCGCAGCAAAGCACGCGGCCAGCAAAGCCTGCGCGCTCCGCGCGTTCTTCGCGGCTCGCTCGGCGCTTTGCGCGCCGCCGATCCTGCGGCACAGCGAGGCCAGCGTCACCATGGGCTTAACGCTCTCCCGTCACCGTCACCGCCGACTGAATCGAGCTTTTCTCGATAAGCGCCGCGATACCGTCTCTGCGAACCGGCGTCGCGAAGGACGAGGACGGCTGCACGCTTGCGCCGGTGCCGACCGCGCTCCATGGCACGAGCTGCTGCGACGAAATCGGTTCGAGCTTAAGCGTTTTCTTCGCCATCTCCTCGATCCGTTCCGGGCGCGAGAGATAGCTCACCTCGGCGCGCATGAGGGCGAGGAAGTCGCTTTCGTCCTGAAGCGCGGTAATCAGTTCGCGCGCATCGGTTTCGAGCGCGCGCGTCTTGATCTTCAGGTCGTATGTGTAGGCGAACAATCCTACGAGGCAGCCGAAGGCGAGAAGGCAAAATGAACGCATAACGGTGATCCCTGCGCGAGCGTCGCTAGATACTGCACGGGGGCCGTAAATTTTTCGTACAAGGAGGGTTAACAAGCTGCTGCCGCAGAGGAGAGCCGGCCCGCCTGTGGCCGACGCGACGCAGGTCAGGCGGCCGAGCAGGCGCGCCGCATCAACGACTGATCCAGCAACTTTTGCGCGAGCAGCACGGCCGTCGCCGCGCTATCGGCCACGCCGTCCGCACCCACGATATTTGCGTGTTGCGGGCAGTCCTTGAACGCGGCTCCGCCGACCATGATGGTGATCGAAGGATTGCAGGAATGCTGGCGGATCGCCTTGATGGTGTCTTCGATGACGTCGAGACGCGAGTCGCAACTGAGCGAAACGCCCGCGACGGCGAACCATTCCGCATGAACGGCCTTGATCACGGTTTCGGGCGAAGCGCCCGCCTCGGAACGGACATGCCACCCCGCCGCGCGCATGAATTTCTCGACGACCGCGAGCCCGAAGCGATGCTGCTCACCCGGAGCCGTCAGCGTGACGATGCGGCGCATGTCGCCCATGGCGGGGACGCTATGCGTGTCGTTGAACACCGCGAGCAGTTCCTGAAGGCGCGCGACACCGAGCGTCACATCGAGGAAGTCGCAGCGGTCCTCGTCCCACATGCGGCCGAGATGGCGGGCGGCCGGTTCGAGAAGCTCCGTGAAAAGCACATGGAGAGAGAGGCCACGCCGCTTCACGCGCTGGATATAGCTGTGTGCGGCCTGCATGTCCGGCCCGAGCACGAGAAGCGCAAGCTCCTCGATTTCGGCCCGCGTGGGCACAAACGGCTCACAGGCGCAGGGCTTCAGCACGTCGTGGTGGATCTGAAACAGCCGGGGAATGATTTCCTGGGCGATCACGGATGCCAGACGTTTCTGGCGTTCCTGCGCATCGGAAATGGGGGCTGTAGATTTTGTGGAGAGGGCGGCACCTGAGGGATGACCAGACGGAAAAAAAGCAGAACTTGAAAATCGCTCTACGTTCCTCATAACCCGTTCCCCTCCACCTGCCAGTTTTTGGTGACGGTGAAATCACTTTTTAGTGATTACACGACCGTAAAAGCTTTTCGAGCAAGAAACGTCATTTGCGACAATAAGTCTAGCCATCAAATTAAAGGTCGCCAGACAAATGCCGCTTCGACGAGACTCTCTCGCTTAAGCTTGGAACAAGCCCGTAACGCTCGACGAGCGCCCAGACATGCTCCGGTACCATGTTGTGAATGCGTTTCGGCAGTTTCGCGCGAAGATGAAGCACGGTTTCGACCGCTTTCATCTCGACACGCGCGCGGGCGAATTCGAGTCCGCGCGGCCCAACCTTGGGCATGAGCCATCCGGCAATCGGGCGCGCCCAGTTCGGCATGCTGCGCATCGGCAGCCCGCCCGCCGCAAGTTCGGTATTCTTGAGAAAGCCCTTCACTGGGCCGTCACGCTTCCCGGCCGTGCCCGGCTCGGAGAGCGAAACCTCGTCGCCGAGAAGCCGCAGCAATTCCTCGCCCGTCTCGTTGCGCACGATCAGCCATTGCTGGCCTTGCCCGGCCATGTATCCGACCGTGATGTCGGAAAGCGAATTTGTGTAATCGACGCAAGTGCGGCAGGTCAGCGGAAAGAAATCGGCGGGCAGCTTCGAGATGGGCAGCAAGAGGAACGGAATTTCCTTCACCTTGCCGTTTTCAAAGCGCAGTTCGACATGATAATCCGCGCGGAATTCCAGATAGGTAATTGTTTCCGGTTTGTCCGACAGCAGATTCAGGAATGTGTGAAAGTTCTCGGTCGTCGTGTTGTCCGAGCAGGGCGTGCCGATGGCATAGACGCGCTCGAAGCCGAGTTCCTGTTCGATCCCCCGCAGCGCAAAGATCTGGCATGGCACGCCGATGACGGCGATGCGTTTGTGGCCCGCCTCGCGCGCCGGTTCGAGCAGCGCAAGCAGCGGCGCGTATCCCATGCGCATGCCGCGCGCCTTGGCCATGTCTGCGGCGCGGGTGATGAGCGCGGGCTTCGGCCGCCAGCGGTCGACGTCATCCGCGACCATGGTCAGCACCGCGTCGACCGCGCCGGTTTCGAGCAGGCGCTCGCCGATGCGCGTGGTGATGCCGGTCCACTGCGCACCTTCGCGCGGGCGCTTCATCGCCGCGCGGACCATGCGCTTATACGGGCCGAAAAATCGCTCGTCTTCGCGCTGCGGATCGCGGGTGCGGCCATGCACGCGCGCTTCCATTTTCGGATAATCCGGCTTGATGAATTGGCAGGCGCGCCCGCAGCGACGCGGATCGGATGCGCGCGAAACGCCGCAATCGGTGCAGAGATCGCGCGGCAACGCTTCGGCCACTTGGGGCGACCAGACGGTTGGCGTTTCGGCCTCTATCATCGATCAAGCCTGCTTATGCTGTGAGGGCGTCACGAATAGTCGCCCTACCTTGAGATGTCGAGGGAAATTGCGCCGCATGGCTTAACGCCGCGCTCCCTTCTCAATTCATTAAAATGTTTGATACCGGTTCGGCTGAGTCAGCGGGCACAGAGCATGTATCCGGTCATCTTGAACATCCGGAATACAGACATTCAAGTGAGCGCCGCGATCAGTCAGACTCCTTATCTTCCAGCGGCACCAACTTGTCTCAGCCACAATAGCATTCACCGCGCCGTGGCGGCCTACGATCCGAACGAGAGGACATGCCGGCATCCTCATTTAACGGGAGCGTCGAGTAAGCCGTTCTTGAATGCCGGAACCACCAACAACCGCGCCATCGGCACCATTGTCTTCGTACCCGAGTTTGCAAGCGCAGATCCCGTCCTGACGAACCGGATGGTGAGAGTCCGCGACCCAACTTTCGGTAGGCGCGCGCCAACGCGCCGAGCCTGGCCAGTCACTCGCCCGCCGACAGTTTTCGCCGCACGCCCCAACCCGCAAGCACGTCTTCAATCTCGACTGCGACAAAATGCCTAGCTGCCGCCTAGTCATACCCATCATGCAGCAGCGCATCATAATCCGTGAGATTATGGCGCACGAAAGCGACCATCGACAGCCAGGCGGCCGTTTCCGGCGACGCCTTGGAAAGCCCCGTGCTGTCCATCGCATGATCGATTATTGTGTTGAATTCAAAGGAAGAAATTTTTGGAGCGAGCCGCCTCAGCGCGTCTTCGGTCTCTCTTCGCGACGGCATGCGAGCCTCGTCCGGTGGCGAACGTTTCGGCCCTTTTCGCATGAAACGCCCGAAAGTGCACGTGCACCCTTCACAGAATTGACACGCGCATGTAGTATCCGCGTAAGTGTATTGAGCGACGTCGTGCGAGCGTGGCCCCCGACTTAACGGCAATCGTTGAGGTAAGGTGAACGTGACAGCTTTCGCAGCGACCTCTTTAAGGTCACCGCCGGACAGCTTTCCGGCTCTCGTGCTCAACGCGGATTTCCAACCGCTGAGCTACTATCCTCTGTCCCTCTGGAATTGGCAAGAGACGATCAAGGCCGTTTTCCTCGATCGCGTCAACATCGTTTCCTTCTACGACAAGGTCGTCCGCAGCCCGAATGCGGAAATCAGGCTACCCAGCGTCGTTTCGCTGAAAACATTCGTGAAGCCAGCGCTCTATCCGGCATTTACGCGCTTTAATGTCTTCCTGCGCGACAAGTTTCAATGCCAATATTGCGGCTCTCCCCATGATCTCACATTCGACCACGTCATCCCGCGTTCGCGGGGCGGCCAGACGCGCTGGGACAACGTCACCGCCGCCTGCGCGCCATGTAACCTGAAAAAGGGCGGCAAGATGCCCGCCAAGGCGAAGATGTTCCCCGCGCTGAAGCCGTATCGGCCTACGGTCCACGAACTTCATCGCAACGGGCGCTTCTTTCCGCCGAACTATCTGCATCAAAGCTGGCTCGATTACCTGTATTGGGACGTCGAACTGGAACCGTAAGCGCCTCGCGAAGCGCCTCCCAGGCCGCCGAAAGGCGGCCTTTTCGTGTCCGCTCGAACGACGGCGCGTCGATCCACAGCAAACTGTACCTTAACCGGCAGATTCTGCGTGAATACAGCCCGCGCCCTGCGCTCCGTGCTGCCTGCTTCCGCGTCGGTCCGTCTGCCATAAGTATTTCTGATTCGCTAACTCAGGTTTCGCGCCAGTTCCGCCCTCTATCGTGCTCCAACATTTCAGTTGAAGGAGCATTCGAATGACGGGGCGTGCCGTTTTTGTGTTGTTTGTTCTCTCGGCGATGGCGTTTGCGTCGCCGGGGTTTTCACAGGAGCAGCAGACCGAGCCAGCGAGCCCCGTTGAGGTGGCTCTGGAAGGCGGTTCGGCTGCAAGCAGCGAAGACGCCCCGACGTTGAGGAGCCCCCCCTCCGAAGGCAGCCCCGCCGTGGAGGCGCCAGCCGCCCCGGCTCCGCTCACGCCACAGGCCGAGGCATTGCGGAAGGCGCTCCTTGCGCTTCCGGCCGGAGCCGACGACGAGGAGCGCAATGAGCGCGCAGCCCTGTTGTCCTTCTACGAGACTCGACGCTACGCCCCGCTCTGGTTCGCAGCGTCGGGCGTGCCCACTCCCAAAGCCGGGAGCCTCGCTGCGGAAATCGCCCGCGCCGCGGATTATGGCCTCGACCCGCGCGACTTCGCGGTTCCCGCAGGGCTCGATGAGCGCGCGCAAACCGCTGCCACGCGCGTCGGCGATCAGAAGCCGGAAGCCATCGCCTCCGATGAAATCGACATCTCGCGCGCCCTGCTGAAATACGGGCGTTTCGCGCGGGGTGGCCGCATCGCCAACCCATCGGAGCACCTCAGCTCCTATCTCGACAGGCGGCCTCAGCTTCTCAAGCCCGAAGCGATCCTCGACGGCGTCGCCGCCACCGAGGAGCCCGACGCCTATCTGCGCGGCCTTCATCCGCAGCACGTCCAGTTCGAGCGGCTGCGTCAGAAATATCTCGCGCTGCGCGACAAGAAGAAGAGCGCGGAAGCCAAACGCATCCTCGCCAACATGGAGCAGTGGCGCTGGATGCCCGCCGACCTCGGCGACCTCTATGTCTGGAACAACATCCCGGAGTTTACGCAGCGGGTGGTGAAGAATGGCGAGGTGGTCCGCAAGGAACGCATCGTCGCCGGGCAGCTCGACAAGCAGACGCCGGTCTTCACGCGCACGCTGAAGAAGATCACGTTCAAGCCGACCTGGATCGTTCCCGAGTCCATCAAGGTGCGCGAGATCCTGCCGAGCCTTCAGCGCGGCGGCGGTATGATGCAGGAATGGCAGCTTGAGCTTCGCGATAAGGACGGGCGGACGGTCGACTGGCGGCGCATCAACTGGTATCGCACGGACATCCGCATCTTCAACGTGGTGCAGCCCAACGGCGCGAAGAGCGTGATGGGCAAGGTGAAATTCTCCTTCCCGAGCCAGCACACCGTCTTCATGCACGATGCCTATCCGCCCGACAAATGGATGTTCAACAAGGCGCGGCGCACCTACAGCCACGGCTGCATGCGCGTGCAGAACCCCATCGGCCTCGCGGAAATCCTGCTGAAGGAGGACAAGGGGTTTGAAGCGGCGCAGGTTCGCGATGCGGTTCGCACCGGTGGAAACGACAATGAGTTCGACATCGAGCGGCGCATCCCGATCCACATGACCTATTTTACGGCGCTCGTGGGCGATGACGGCAAGCTGCACACCTTCCCCGACGTTTACGGCCACGAGCGGCGCATCACGCTCGCGCTCGAAGGGAAGTGGTCGCAGATATCGCGAGGCAAGGACCACCTCGCACCCGTGGAACTTCAGATGGTTTCCGAGCAGCGCCGCTCCCGCTACGCAGAGGACGACTCGGCCGATGCGCCGCCGCGCGTCTGGCGGAACAATGCGAGCTTCCGAGGCGGCTTCCTCGACTCGCTGTTCGGCCGCTGGTGAGGAAAACAGGCAGGTGAGCGCGGCGGCGAGCGATGAGCTTTCCGCCGCTTAGCGCCCGTTCAGGACATCTGCGATAACGGCGATGAGTTGCGGCGCAAGCGGCCTGTCGGGCTCGGCGTAGGTCTTGAAGTTCGCCGCGCGATCCGATGGCGCGTCTTTCAGAACGTGGTTCATCCCCTCGATAAACACGACCTTGGCATCCGGCCGCGCCTTCGCCAGACGCTCGGCGTCGGCAGTGTCGATCTGGATGTCCGTTGTTCCGTGCACGATCAGGACGCGGCATCGCGTCTTCGCGAGTTCGGCGACCGGATCGAGGCTGAAAAGCGAGATCAGATAGGGCTGCACGCTTGGCCGATACAGTGCCGCAAGCTCCGGCGGAACGGTCTCGATCCGCTCGCCGCGCTGAAGGCTGGCCGCGATTGTCCGCGAGGTTGCGCGAAGCCCGTCCGGCACCCCCGCCCTTTCCAACTGCCGTTCGAGTAATTCCGCAAATGGACGCCCGCCCCGGCGACCAGAACAAGCGTCGTAACATCAGCGCGCTGCGCCGCAAGCGTCGCCACCAAGACGCCCTCGCTATGGCCGAGCACCGCGACCCTGGAAACGCGATCCTGCGCGCGGAGAAAATCAATCCAGCGGACAGCATCTTCGACGTATGTGCCGAAGCGTAAATCGTCCTCACGGAAGGCGGCGGAGCGGCTTTTGCCGATGCCGCGCTTGTCGATGCGCAGCGATGCGATGCCCTGATCCGCCAGACCTGTCGCCAGGAGTTTGAGGCTGTTGTTCGGCATGCCGGGGATGTTGCCGTCGCGGTCGACCGGCCCGGAACCAGGCAGGATGAGAACGGCGGTTGTCCGCTGCTCGCCCTCGGGCAACGTGATGGTGCCGTGAAGCCCGTCAAGCGAAACGTCGCGCTCGGTCCACGCTGACGCTTCCAACGGAAGGAGCGACAGCGCCGCCCCCACGCATAGCGATATCCATTTCACCGGATTGCCCCCCCCCCCGTTGCGTCTGCTCCTAACATTACCGGATCGGCGGTTGGCGGGCACGGGGGAAATTGCGATTTGGCAGGCGTGACTCCGCCGCCGCTGGCGATGCGCTCTCACGGGGCGGCGTTGTTAAGCAGTGGCCGGAGAACCCCGGCCACCCGTCGATTAGCGGTTAGCGACGCTCTTCGCGGCGTTCGTCCCGACGCTCTTCGCGCTGGGCTTTTTTCGCGCCTTCAACCACATCGCCCGTCTTGGCGTCGACCTTCACCTTGGACTTGAGCCCCTGGGGATCAATCACTTCGAGGTCGTAGATCCACTTGCCTCCCTTGCGGTCGATCTCGGCCTCGATCACCTCGCCGACCACCCTGTCTTTGGAAATGACGAGAATATCGGAGAGAGACTTGATGTCTCCCTGCTTGAGGCCCTGGTGGATTTCACTTCGCGAGTCGTCGTCCTTCGCGAAGGCCGTGGGCGAAGCAAGCATCGCCGCTGCGGCGACGACTGAAACGGCAGCGGCAGCAGTTTTGACCGGGTTACGCATTGTTCTTTTCCTCTGGCGTGGATATGACGCCAAATAAAGCATGGCTTAGTTTGGCATCGATCGAGAGATAGTCGAAACGACACGGAACGAAGAAAGCTATTCCCGCATAATTCTTTCATCGCAAGAACAAGACGCTATATTCGCTGCCGTGCGATGAGGGAGAACAGCGCAAGCTTGTGAAAGTTTCCCGTCGCGCCAGCTCTTTAACATTACGCTGACGTCCAAGTTAATAATGGCAAACCCATTTCTGTTGACACCATACGAACGCCCGCTTATGCGTCGTCGCGGGACACTTCCCCCCACCGGGAAGCAACTATCTGAAAGGGTAGACCGCAATGACGGCCTCCAAGCCTGCCGCGCGCCCCAATGTCGCGCATTTCTCCTCCGGCCCCTGCGCCAAGCGCCCCGGCTATTCCCTCGATAATCTCAAAACCGCTGAATTGGGCCGGTCGCACCGTTCCAAGCCGGGCAAGGCCAAGCTGAAGCTCGCGATCGACAAGACGCGCGCGATCCTCGGTGTGCCGCAGGATTACCTCATCGGCATCGTCGCCGCCTCGGATACGGGCGCGTTCGAAATGGCCATGTGGTCCGCTCTCGGCGCGCGCGGTATCGACGTGTTCGCCTGGGAAAGCTTCGGCAAGGACTGGGTCACGGACATCACGAAGCAGCTCAAGCTGAAGGACGTGCGCGTGTTCGACGCGCCCTACGGCGAGCTGCCCGACCTCGGTCAGGCCGACTTCCGCAATGACGTCGTCTTCACCTGGAACGGCACCACCTCCGGCGTCCGCGTTCCGAGCGGTGACTTCATCCCCGACAATCGCGAGGGCCTGACGTTCTGCGACGCCACTTCGGCGGCTTTCGCGCAGGAACTCGACTGGGCGAAGCTCGATGTCGTCACCTTCTCCTGGCAGAAGGTTCTCGGCGGCGAAGCGCAGCACGGCATTCTCATTCTGTCGCCGCGCGCTGTCGAACGCCTCGAAAGCTACACGCCCGCGTGGCCGATGCCGAAGCTCTTCCGCATGACGAAGGGCGGCAAGCTCAACCGCGAGATCTTCGACGGCTCGACGATCAACACGCCCTCCATGCTCTGCGTCGAAGACTATCTCGATGCGCTGAACTGGGCGGAAGGTCTCGGCGGGCTCCCGGCGCTTCAGGCGCGCTCGAACGCGAACTTCAAGGTTCTCGCCGATTGGGTCGAGAAGACGCCGTGGGTGGATTTCCTCGCCAGCGAGCCATCGACGCGCTCCAACACAAGCGTGTGCCTCAAGATCGTCGATCCCGAGATCGCGACGCCCGAGGCTCAAGCCGCTGTCGCCAAGGACATCGCCTCCACGCTTGAAAAGGAAGGCGTTGCGCTGGACATCGGCGCCTATCGCGATGCGCCCGCCGGGCTTCGCATCTGGGCCGGCGCGACCATCGAGGCGTCCGACCTCGAAGCGCTCGTCCCGTGGCTCGACTGGGCTTTCGCCAACGCGAAGGCCAAGGTCGCCGCTTAAGGTTCAACCTCTGTCATGGCCGGGCTCGACCCGGCCATCCAGCGGCGGAACCTCCAGAGCCCGCGACCTGGATTGACGGGGCAAACCCGCGATGACAACCTTGCTTTTGTCTCTGGACGTTTTCAGGAGACACACCCATGACTGCGCCTCGCGTTCTCGTCGCTGACAAGCTTTCCCCCGCCGCCGCCGAAATCTTCAAAAATCGCGGCATCGAAGTCGACACCAAGATCGGCCTCGACAAGGATCAACTCGCCGAAATCATCGGCAATTACGACGGCCTCGCCATCCGCTCCGCCACGAAAGTCACGGAGAAGGTCCTCGCCGCCGCCGAGCGCCTGAAAGTGGTCGGTCGCGCCGGCATCGGCGTAGACAATGTCGACGTGCCCGCCGCCACCGCGCGCGGCGTCATCGTCATGAACACGCCCTTCGGCAATTCCATCACCACCGCCGAGCACGCGATTTCGCTCTTGATGGCGCTCGCCCGCCAGATCCCGGAAGCCGACCGCTCCACGCAGGCCGGCAAGTGGGAAAAGTCGAAGTTCATGGGCGTCGAAGTCACGTCCAAGACGCTCGGCATCATCGGCTGCGGCAACATCGGCTCCATCGTCGCGGACCGTGCGCAGGGCCTCCGCATGAAGGTCATCGCGTTCGATCCGTTCCTCACCGAAGAGCGCGCTCTTGACCTCGGCGTCGAGCGCGTCAGCCTCGAAGAGCTGTTCCGCCGCGCCGACTTCATCACGCTGCACACGCCGCTGACGGAGAAGACGAAGAACATCATCAACGCCCAATCCATCGCGACCATGAAGAAGGGCGTGCGCATCATCAATTGCGCGCGCGGCGGCCTCATCGTCGAACAGGCGCTGGCCGATGCCATCAAGGCGGGCCATGTAGCGGGCGCGGCGCTCGACGTGTTCGAGGTGGAGCCCGTGAAAGAGAACGTGCTGTTCGGGCTGCCGAATGTGATCTCCACGCCGCATCTCGGCGCGAGCACGTCGGAAGCGCAGGAGAATGTCGCGCTTCAGGTGGCCGAGCAGATGGCGGACTACCTCCTCACGGGCGCGATCTCGAACGCCGTGAACTTCCCGTCGATCACGGCGGAAGAAGCGCCGAAGCTGAAGCCGTTCGTGAAGCTCGCCGAACTTCTCGGTTCCTTCGCCGGCCAGCTCACCGAGGCCGCGCCGAACTTCATCCGCCTCGAATATGCGGGCGACGTGGCCGATATGAACACGCGCGCGCTGACCTCGGCGGCGATCTCGGGCGTTCTGCGTCACTTCCTGCACGTCAACATGGTTTCCGGTCCGGCGGTCGCGAAGGAACGCGGCATTCAGGTGGAGGAGACGAAGCGCGGTCAGGAAGGCGCCTACGAAACCTATATTCGCGTGACGCTGAAGACCGAAAAGCAGGAAATCTCCATCGGTGGCACGGTGTTCTCGGATGGCAAGCCGCGCGTCATCCAGATCAACCACGTCCCCATGGACGCCGAGTTCGCGCCGAACATGCTGTTCACGGTCAACGCCGACAAGCCGGGCCACATCGGCGCGCTCGGCACGTTGCTCGGTGACGAGGGCGTGAACATCGCGACGTTCAACCTCGGCCGCGAAGCGCAGGGCGGCAAGGCGATGGCTCTCGTCACCGTCGATGAGCCGGTGAGCGATGCGACCATCCAGAAGGCGTTGGCGCTGCCGCACGTGGTGCGCGCCGCACGTCTCAGCTTCTGACGCCCGCGCCTCCGGGCCAGCCCGCTCAAGCTTTCTTCGAAAAAGCTCCCGCGAACGCAGTTCGCGGGAGCTTTTTTGTGTTCGCGACAGCTCGCATCAGAATCGCGGATTTTCGGCGCCCGGCCCCGGCGATTAGACCAAAGCCCCACTGTGACAAATGGCCCATCCGCGATACAAAAGCAGGTAACGCCGCCACGAGCAAAAGATGGCAGGCGATGGAGGAAACATGATGAAAATCAGGACTTTCGGCGCTGTCGCCGCGCTAGCGCTTGCCCTGACGACGGGGGCCTTCGCCGCCGAACCGATCAAGATCGGGCTTTCAGGGCCGTTTACAGGCGGTTCGTCGTCGATGGGCGTTTCGATGCGAGACGGCGTCAAGCTCGCGGTCGAGGAAGTGAACAAGGCGGGTGGCGTGCTGGGTCGGCCGCTTCAGCTTATCGAGCGCGACGACGAAGCCAAGAACGAGCTTGGCGCGCAGATCGCCCAAGAACTCATCAACAAGGAGAAGGTCGTCGCGACGCTCGGCTTCATCAATACCGGCGTGGCGCTCGCCGCTCAGCGCTTTTATCAGGAAGCCGAAATTCCGGTCATCAACAACGTGGCGACTGGCACGGTCATCACGAACCAGTTCAAGAAGCCCGATTACGACACCAACTACGTGTTCCGCACCTCCGCCTACGATTCCATTCAGGCGGGCATGATGGCGGAAGAGGCGGTCAAGGGCCGCGGCTACAAGAAAATCGCAATCCTCGCGGACTCCACGAATTATGGCCAGCTCGGTCGCGAAGACCTTGAGAAGGCGCTCGAAAAGCTCGGCGTGAAGCCAGTCGCGGTCGAAAAGTTCAACATCAAGGATGTGGACATGACGGCGCAACTCCTTCGCGCGAAGGAAGCGGGCGCTGAAGCGCTGCTGTGTTACGGCATCGGCCCGGAACTTGCGCAGATCGCGAACGGCCGCGCCAAGCTCGGCTGGAACGTGCCGATGATTACATCGTGGCCGTCTTCCATGCAGAGCTTCATCGACATCGCGGGCGCGAATGGCAACGGCGTAATGATGCCGCAGACCTTCATCGAGGACAAGACGCTGCCGAAGCGCGCCGCTTTCCTCGAAGCTTATTACAAGACCTTTGGTGTGACGAAGATCCCGACGCCTGTCGCGGGTGCGCAAGGTTATGACTCCGTGCTGCTTCTGGCTGCTGCGATCAAACAGGCCGGTTCCACGGACGGCCCGGCGATCCGCGCTGCCCTCGAAGACCTGAAGGAGAAGGTGGAAGGCGTCGTCACGACGTACGAAAAGCCGTTCAGCGAGACGGATCACAACGCGATCTCCGCAAACATTCCGGTGTTCGGCATGGTGAAGGACGGCAAGATCGTCTATGCGCGCGGGGAAGACGCAAAGAATTCAGGCGTCGTGCGGAAGAAGGAAAAGGCGACGAATTAGTCATGGCGCGAGGGCGGGTCTTCCCGCCCTCTTCTGTTTCGCGCCTTCGAATGAAGCCCCGCACCGCCAATCCCGCAAGGCGACATGATGGACTGGATTTCGACACTTCTCCAAGCGCCGACGACCTCTATCTTCTGGCAACTCGTGGCGAGCGGCGTCGCCGTAGGCATGATCTACGCGACCATCGCTTTCGGCTATCAGCTGACCTTCGCGACATCGAAAACGCTGAACTTCGGGCAAGGCGAGGCGCTCATGCTCGGCGCGATGCTCGGGCTGACGCTGTTGCCGTATCTCGGCTACTGGCTGATGCTGCCGGTGATCCTCATCTTCGGCATGGCCCAAGGCGCGGTGGTGGAGCGCCTCGGCGTGCGGCCCGCCATCGAGACGAAGTCCGAGTTCGGCTGGATCATGGCCACCATCGCGCTCGGCATCATCTTCCGCAACATGGCGGAAAACATCTGGGGTCGCGACGATCTGAAATTCCCGTCGCCGCTGCCTGAAACCGCCATCGAACTTGGCACGGTCCGTATCCTGCCCGCAGAAATCATGGTGGTCGTCGGCGCGCTCCTGATGATGGCTGCGGTGGAGACGTTCAATCGCCGCTCGATCTACGGCAAGGCGTTTGTCGCAACTTCGAACGACATCGACGCGGCGGGCCTCATGGGCATCGACACGCGGCGCGTCATCACCATGAGCTACGCCATGAGTTCGATGACGGCGGCTTTCGCGGGCGTCCTCGTCGCGCCGGTGACGCTGACGGGCGCAACAATGGGCGCGGTGCTGGCGCTGAAGGCGTTCGCGGTGGCGATCATCGGCGGGCTCGACTCGGCGCTCGGCGCGATCGTCGGCGGCATCCTCCTCGGCGTGATCGAAACGCTGACGGGCTATTACGTCTCGACCGGCTACAAGGACGTGCCGGGCCTGATCCTCGTTCTCATCGTGCTCGCGATCCGCCCGGCAGGGCTGTTCGGCCGCCGCACCATCAAGAAGGTCTGATCGATGGCGCGCGCTCTTCCCTTCATCGGTGCGGGACTTCTGGCCATCGGGCTGTTCGCCTTCCCCTTCCTCGCCGGGCAAAATTCTTATTACATCCACCTCGTTCAGATGATGGCGATCTACGCTATCCTGATCCTCGGGCTCGATATCGTGGTGGGCTACACGGGGCAGGTAAGCCTCGGCCATGCCGGACTGTTCGGCATCGGGGCCTATGGCGCGGCGGTGATCTTCCACCATTTCGGGATGGGAGTGTGGCCGGGGCTTCTCGTCGGCGTCATCGTGACGGGCATCTTCGGCGCGGTGCTCGCTGTGCCCGCGCTCCGCGTGATAGGCCCGTACCTCGCCATGGTGACGCTCGCTTTCGGCACCATCATCCAGATCGTCATCAACGAATGGACGGGCCTCACGAATGGCCCGCTCGGCGTGACACTACCGCCGCCGCGCGTGGTGGACTTCGCGGACTGGCGCTCATTCTGGCAGAGCACGCTCGGCCTCAAGGCGGCGGAATTCCAGCGCCTCGAATTCTATTATCTCTGCGTGCTGCTGATGCTCGTGGCGATCCTCGTGGTGAACCGCGTTGTGCGCTCGCAATATGGCCGCGCCTTCGAAGCGCTGCGCGACAGCCCCATCGCCTGCGACTGCATGGGCGTCAGTGTCTACCGCTACAAGGTCTACGCGTTCGTGGTGTCGGCGGCGCTGGCGGGGCTCGCGGGCGCGCTGTTCTCCTGGTCGGAGCGCTATGTCTCGCCGAACACCTACAATTTCGAGCTGTCGATCCTGTTTCTGCTGGCGGTGATCCTCGGCGGGAGAAAGTCGCGCGCGGGGCCGCTCATCGGCGCTTTCATCATCGTGTATCTGCCGAACGTGCTGTCCGACATCGAACTCGTGCGCATCATGGCGGGGATGATCGCCGCCGCCGCGCTGGTGGCGCTCGGCATCATCGCGCTTCGCAGTCGCGAAAAGCTCGTTCGCGCGCTGCCGCCGGTTATCCTGTGCCTGGCGTTCCTGCCGCTGACGCTGAACGTCAACAACGTCACCGACTATCGCCTCACGATCTTCGGCCTGATGATCCTCTTCGTGGTCTTCTATCTCCCTGACGGTGTGATGGGCTTCCTGCGCGAGGTCTTCCCCGTGCTGAAGCCGCGCCACGTCACCGCCGCGCAGCCCGCCGTCGCGAGTGCGATCTTCGCGGACAGGGGGCTAGCCGACGCGAAGACGCTGCTTCGTGTGGAAAGCGTGGTGATGCAGTTCGGCGGCCTGAAGGCGCTGGATTCGGTGAAACTCGCCATCGCGCCGGGAACGATCCACGGTCTCATCGGCCCGAACGGCTCCGGCAAGAGCACGATGATGAACGTGCTGACGGGCATCTACCGGCCAACCGCCGGCGCCGTTTACCTCTCGCAGCACCGGATCGACGGGCTGACGCCGAGCGAGATCGCGGGCAAGGGCATCGCGCGCACCTTCCAGAACGTGCAGCTTTTCGGTGAGATGACCGCAATCGAGAACGTGCTCGTCGGGCTGCATCACACCTTCCGAAGCACGCTGATGGATGCGGTGTTGCGCACGCCGCGCCGCGCCCGGGAGGAGGCCGAAGCGCGCGCCCGCGCCATGGCGATCCTCGATTTCATGGGCCTCGGCCAGTTCGCGGGCACCGAGGCGCGCAACCTCCCTTACGGCAAGCAGCGCATGCTGGAGATCGCCCGCGCACTGGCGCTCGATCCGTCGCTTCTGCTGCTCGACGAACCGGCGGCGGGCCTTTCCGCGCCCGACATCGCCGAACTTGTGGAGATCATCCGCAAGATCCGGGGGCATGGCATCACGCTGATCCTGATCGAGCATCACATGGACGTGGTCATGGGCCTTTGCGACACGGTTTCGGTGCTCGATTTCGGGCAGAAGATCGCCGAAGGGCCGCCCGCGAAGGTTCAAAACGACCCGCGCGTGATCGAGGCATATCTTGGCGGCACGGTCGCCGAAGCTGCGGAGTAGGCGATGCTCAAGGTTCAGGATCTGAAGGCCGGATATGGACGCGTCGAGGTGCTGCACGGCCTCAGCTTTCACGTGCCGAAGGGCGAACTCGTCACGCTGATCGGCTCGAACGGCGCGGGCAAGACGACGACGCTGCGCGCGATTTCCGGCATGCTTCGCCCGCAATCCGGCGCGATCCTGCTCGGTGACGCGGACATCGCCGGACTGCCAAGTCATCAGGTCGCGCGCCGTGGCCTCGCGCATTCGCCGGAGGGACGCCGCATATTTCCGTCGCTGTCGGTGGAGGACAATCTCCGTCTCGGCGCGTTCGTTCGGCTCACGGGCGTGCGCGAAAAGGGCGACGTGGAAGCCGACTTCGACCGCATGTACGATCTCTTCCCGCGCCTCAAGGAGCGCCGCGCGCAGCAGGCTGGCACGTTATCGGGTGGTGAGCAGCAGATGCTGGCCATGGGCCGCGCGCTGATGTCCCGCCCGGAGATCCTCTTGCTCGATGAGCCGTCGATGGGTCTTGCGCCGCGTCTCGTGGAGGGGGTGTTCGACACCATCCGCCGCCTGAAGGAAGAACACGTGACGATGCTCCTCGTCGAGCAGTTCGCCGCCATGGCGCTCGATGTGGCTGACCACGCCTATGTGCTGGAAAACGGGCGTATCCGTTTCCAGGGCGCGGCGAAAAGCCTCAGGAACGATCCGGCTGTGCGCTCGGCGTACCTCGGCGGCCATTAGCTAAACCGATTCATAAGCTTACGACAGGCTTTGCTTCGGCGCAGCGGCCCGCCGCCAGCTGCGGTGTGCGCAATTGCTCCGTGTACCGCTTGACGTGTACAGAAATTAATCTGACATTACGTCAACAGCGTACCTCAGCGACCGCAATGCCAACTCCAACCCCTGAGGCCATCGTGCAGGACACATTAGGCGACACAAATAGCGACGCTTAAAAGGAGTGCAGCCATGAATGGCGGCTTCATAGACATTGGCCAAAACGTCAAGTTGAGACGAGAACCCTTACAAATATTGCAAGCAAATTTGACGGATATCGAAATCGAGCTGCTGGCTTACCGGCTCCGTTTCGCACCGGAACGCGGCGATCGAGTGGAAGGAACCGTACTCCAGCAAATCGAATTTCCAGTCAAGAAACGGTCGCTGCAAAGCTGGTTCGTCGTCTATCTCGCGGACAAGTCATTCAGCGAGATATTCATCATCAGCATCTCGCCCCAGCCGCTGATACTTGTCGATGCTCCCGGCGGCACCTTGCGCTTCAACGAAGTCATCATGAGAATCGGCGAAGCCGCGATAAGGTTATTCATGAGGGCGTAATCGACGGATAGACCTTGTGCAGTATTGGCATTATGTGCTGCCTGCAATGGCAGCAAATAGCACCTTGCATGCCATGATGATCGCGCGCGAATGCGAGTAAGGAGGTTTGTCATGAACAATAATATATTCCATCATGCGTCTGATGGCGATAGCAATGCCGCCGAACTGCCGCCGAACTGCCGCCGAACTGCCGCCGATGCCGTTTTTTTATTGACATCTACCTGGCTAGGCGACTATTGTGTTCGAAAGCCGGGTAGCGCTCTCTCGTTCTTCGATGTGAAATGTAAACGTCCCGACCAGACTATGGAGCACATTCGATGACCGAGAATATGAGCATCGGTGAAATTCCGCTTCCCCATGAGCATGTCGTAGAAGATGTCTACTCTACGCTTGAAGCGATTGAGCAGTACTTTAGGGACAAGCTTGTCGGAGGCGATGGCGAGTCGCTTTCCGCCTCGGTCAAGAAAGCCGATTTCGGCGTGCGTGTTCGTCAGCTGAGGGACACGCTGGGTCTCTCGCAGGCGGAGTTTGCGAGCCGCTACGGCCTTGATCTTTCGACGTTGCGCGGCTGGGAACAGGGTCGCCGCATGCCTGACAAGGCCAATCGAACCCTCATCGAAGCCATAGAGGTCAGCCCTGGCCTCATGGCGAATATCATCGCCAAGACGCAGGCCCGGAGCGAGGTTTTTGCGAACTTGTAGCGTTGTCTTGATTCGCGCCACCCGATTGGCGGGGCGTCTGCCTGTTTCATCGCATTGTTAATGACTTCCAGGCCGGACTCGTTTCGAGGAACGAGTGCCGGCCTTGATTCGTTTCCGATCATGAACGCGGAACGCGGGGCTTGCCCCATCCGGACTCGACTTTTTGCCTATATTGCCCTGCACACAAAAAAGGATCATGCTGCGCTGCAACCAAAGAAAAAACCTGCGGGTTGCCGCTTACAGGAGCAGAATATGAGTGAGGTGATTGCGTTCAAGCAATCCACGTCCTCCACTTCCGGGGAGGGCTTGAAGGATCTCTACGAAGTTGGCGAAATCCCGCCGCTCGGCCATGTCCCGGAAAAGATGTATGCGTGGGCGATCCGCCGCGAGCGCCATGGGCCGCCGGAAGACGCCATGCAGATGGAAGTGGTGCCGACGTGGCAGCTCGACAGCCACGACGTGCTCATTCTGGTCATGGCTGCGGGCGTGAATTACAACGGCGTGTGGGCCGCGCTCGGCACCCCGATTTCCACGTTCGACGTGCACAAAGCCCCGTTCCATGTCGCCGGTTCGGACGCGGCTGGCATCGTCTGGGCCGTCGGCTCAAAGGTGAAGCGCTGGAAGGTCGGCGACGAAGTCGTTGTGCACTGCAACCAGGACGACGGCGACGACGAGGAATGCAACGGCGGCGACCCGATGTTCTCGCCGTCCCAGCGCATCTGGGGCTACGAGACGCCGGACGGCAGCTTCTCGCAATTCGCCCGCGTTCAGGATCGCCAGCTCATGGCGCGCCCGAAGCACCTCACCTGGGAAGAAAGCGCGTGCTATACGCTGACGCTCGCCACCGCGTACCGCATGCTGTTCGGCCATCGCCCGCACGTGCTGCGCCCGGGACATAATGTGCTCGTCTGGGGCGCGTCCGGCGGCCTTGGCTCGTTCGCGGTGCAGCTCTGCGCGGCATCCGGCGCGAACGCGATCGGCGTTGTGTCCGAGGACGACAAGCGCGACTTCGTCATGCAGCTTGGCGCGAAGGGCACGATCAACCGCAAGGACTTCAAGTGCTGGGGCCAGATGCCCAAGGTCAACACGCCCGAATATGCGGAGTGGTTCAAGGAAACCCGCAAATTCGGCGCGGCGATCTGGGAGCATACCGGCAAAGGCAACAACGTCGACTTCGTCTTCGAGCATCCGGGCGAATCCACGATCCCGGTTTCCGTCTTCGTCGTGAAGCGCGGCGGCATGGTCGTGATCTGCGCGGGCACGACCGGTTATAACCTCACGCTCGACGCGCGTTATCTCTGGATGCACCAGAAGCGCTTGCAGGGTTCGCACTTCGCCAATCTGTTGCAGGCGAGCCAGGCTAACAAACTTATGATTGAGCGGCGAATTGACCCGTGCATGAGTGAAGTTTTTCCGTGGACCGATATACCGAAAGCGCATATGCGCATGTGGAAGAACGAGCATCGGCCGGGTAATATGGCGGTACTCGTCAGCGCTCCGCATACGGGTTTGCGTACATTCGAGGATGCGATTGAGGCATCCAAAGCGCGGTTCGGTTGACGACCCGGCTTCGTTCTGACTCCGAGTCCACGGAAAAAGAACTGGAGCCAGACATGACGCGAGCATCCGACGACCTACAAAAGGCGTTGAGCGGTCTTAAAGCGGCCGCTTGCGCCGAGCTTGGAGCGCAGGCCGACACGGCCGCGCGCGCCATCCACGATCTTGCCGACGCGGTGGGCGCTGATATCGCGAACGCCAGCGACGGCTCGCCGTCGAGCTTTGCGTCGGCGCTCGAACTTGCGCGTCTCGCCATCGAACTCGACTTGCAGGGCAACGCCTTTTATTCCGCGTCGAAAAAGCTCGACGCGGTGCGCGCTTTCCTGCCCGCTTCAGGTGAAGCGGTGACTGCGGCCGAGCCGGCGACTGCGGACGAACCTCAGCCCGCGCCGGTCGCCGAGGCCTCCGCTCCGTTCGTGGCCGCCGATGCTGAACCCGCGCAAGACGGGGAGGAGCCATCGTCGAGCGCCGCCGAAGAGACTGCGCCCGCAGAACAGGCGACCAGCGAGGAGAGCGTCGTCGAAGCCGTTTCCGCTCCGGCTGATGTCGAGGCGGCGGAACCCGTACCCGTCGAACCCGCACCCGAATCGCAGCCTGAAACCGCGAGCGAACAGGCCGCCGAAGCGCTAGCCGCCGCCGTGGCGCAGGTTGCGCCCGATGAGGTCGCGGTCGCAAGCTGGAAGCCGCTGCCGGAGGGGCCGAGCTTCGATGCACTCTCTGCCGCTTCAAAGACGCGCGTCGAAGAGGTGGCGAAGAGCCATGGCATTGAAACCGTGCATCATCACGAAGCGCCCGCTCATCTTCACGAAAACGTAGCCGCAGCAGCAGAACCGGCGTCCGCGCCCGCGCCTGAGGATTCCGCGCCAGAACCGCGCGGTGTCAGCTTCGACGATCTCGCCGCAGAGGCGAAGGAGCGCGTCGAAGAGGTGGCGGCGGATTATGGGATCGAAACCGTCCATCATCACGAAGCACCCGCGCATCTCCACGAAAACGTAGCCGCAGCTGAAGAACCCGCGCCCCAGCCCGAGGCTTCCGCGCCCGAACCGCGCGGTGTCAGCTTCGACGATCTCGCCGCAGAGGCGAAAGAGCGCGTCGAAGAGGTGGCGGCGGATCATGGGATCGAGACCGTTCACCATCACGAAGCACCCGCGCATCTCCACGACAACGCGGTGATCTCGCAGGACAACGAGCCGCAAAGCTCCGAAGCGGCACAGGCCTACGAACCGGCCGCAGACCCGAGCATCGAGGGTGTCCTTCAGGGCGGCGGCGACGCGCTGGGCGAGGCTCATGCGCGGGTCGAGGAAATCGCGGATCGCCTCGAAAGCGCTTCGGCGGAGGCAAGCCAACCCGAGGCGCCTGCCGAGCCTGCGGAGACGCCCGCAGCGGTCGAGCCGGAAGTTTCCGTGGTGGCCGAGGAACCGCAACAGGAGCCGATTGCCGCAGAGGCCGCGCCGGAAGCTGAGCCTGCTGAGCAGCCGGGGGACGCTCAGCCGGAGGCGGCCGAAGCCGCAGCCGCCGAATCGATCTCGGCGCGTGACGTAGCCGAGGCGACGCACGATCTTGGCTCTCCAGCCGAAGCGGCATCCGAGCCGGTCCAGGAATATGGTTCGCGCGAAACGCGGGCGGAGCCGCAGCCGGTGCCGGTCTTCGCGGCCACGCAGCCATCGGACGTGGCCGAGCCCGCCCAACCGCAGGAAGCCGCGCCAAGTCAATCCCAAGCAGCTGCGGAGCCGCAACCCGTTCCGGTCTACGAGGCCGCGCAGTCGCGGGAGCCCGTTCAAGAGCAGCCGCAGGAGCCTGCTTCCGCGAAACCCGCCGAGCGGCAATCGAAACCTCAGGCACAGAAGACGCTGTTCAGCCTGTGGCTCGACATGGTCTTCGGCAAGAAGAAATAGGCGGTACCGAGCAACCACCCGGGGAAGCTTCAGCACTTTCCCGGGTTCCAATTCGCTTCACCGTTCGAACCTCCGCAACGCGTGATCTGGCGGCGAGAGGGCGGCGTCTTAACTTGCGGCGGTCGGAGGGCATTGCGGCGATGCGACTCGCCGGTGCCGATGCTGTTGCCCGCGCCACCGCCGCGCCGATAAATGCGCCCCAACGCAGACGCAGCGCGCGTTTCGTCACGCGGACCCACCCACTTCGCTCGCACCTTTTAACCCACTGGTTCGAAGCGACTATCCGGCCCGCCCCACCTCCGCGGTTTGCCGGCAATCGAATTCTCGGCGCGCCGCGCATGGCGGGTATAAACTTAAGCGCAATTGTGCATCTGCGAAAACGCGCCAATGTGGGGTTGAATTCCAAGAACCGCATGAAAGGATAAGGCCGATGAGCCTGTCTTCCGCACCCGTTGTGGCTCCGGACCTGCTTCAGCTCTGCGATGAGGCCGCCGCCAACGCCGACCGTTTGCTTGCCCGTGCCACCGACAATATCCGTGCCCGCGTCACCGAGGACGGCAAGCTGTCCAACGCGCTGATCGAACGCGAGCAGCACGCCGCGCACGGCCTCGCATGGCTCGCGACCTACGCCCAGGCGCTGCGTCAGATGGCGGCTTACGCCCACCGCCTCACCGAGGAGGGCCGCTTCGGCGAGACGGAAGCGCTGCTTACGCAGATCGGCGTCGGTGAATATGCGGCGCAGATCCTCGGCGGCATCCCGATGAGCCAGACCGAGATCATCCGCTTCCACGATCTCGATCTCGAACCGGCCGACAGCGAAGCCTTCGCAACGCCCGCCGTCGTGGCCCTCATCCGGGCGAACTCGACGCAAGCCCGCGCGCGGCTCGTCGAACTCGTCGAGCAGGCGCAGGGCACCGGCCATTTCGGCGACGGCGGCCTCGACGACACGCTCGAAGCCATGCGCGAGGAAATGCGCCGCTTCGTGGAAGCCGAGGTGAAGCCCTTCGCGCACGAATGGCATCTCAAGAACGAATATATCCCGCTCGAAACCATCGACAAGATGAACGAGCTTGGCGTGTTCGGCCTCACCATCCCGGAGGAATTTGGCGGCCTCGGTCTTGGCAAGGAGGCGATGTGCGTCGTCTCGGAAGAGCTGTCGCGCGGTTATATCGGCGTCGGCTCGCTCGGCACGCGCTCGGAGATCGCGGCTGAACTGATCCTCGGCGGCGGCACGCAGGAGCAGAAGGAAGAGTGGCTGCCGAAGCTGGCCAGCGGCGAAGTGCTGCCGACGGCGGTCTTCACCGAGCCGAACACCGGCTCCGACCTCGCTTCGCTCAAGACGCGCGCGGTGCGCGACGGCGACGTTTACAAGATCACCGGCCAGAAGACGTGGATCACGCACCCCGTCCGCGCCGATCTCATGACGGTGCTGACGCGCACCAACCCGGCGGAACCCGGCTACAAGGGCCTGACGATGTTCCTCGCGGAGAAGCCGCGCGGCACGGACGCAAACCCGTTCCCGGCCGTGGGCATGTCGGGCGGCGAGATCGAAGTGCTCGGCTATCGCGGCATGAAGGAATACGAGCTTTCGTTCGACGAATTCGAGGTGCCTGTGTCCGGCCTGCTCGGCGGCGAGGAAGGCCAGGGCTTCAAGCAGCTCATGCAGACGTTCGAATCCGCGCGCGTGCAGACGGCGGCCCGCGCGGTCGGCGTGGCGCAGTCGGCGATGGACCTCGCGCTGCGTTATGCGACGGAGCGCGTGCAGTTCGGCAAGACGCTCATCAAATTCCCGCGCGTCTCCGACAAGATCGCGATGATGGCCGCCGAAACGATGATCGCGCGCCAGCTCACCTATTTCGCCGCGCGCGAGAAGGACGGCGGCCGTCGCTGCGACCTCGAAGCGGGCATGGCGAAGCTGCTCGGTGCGCGCGTGGCGTGGGCGGCGGCGGACAACGCGTTGCAGATCCATGGCGGCAATGGCTTCGCGCTCGAATATCCGGTGAGCCGCGTGCTGTGCGACGCGCGCATCCTGAACATTTTCGAGGGTGCGGCGGAGATTCAGGCTCAGGTTATCGCGCGCCGCCTGCTCGAACAGCGGAACTGACGCACGGCGGCTTCCGCCCGCCTATACGTTGCTTTCAGCAGCCCCGGGGCCTCTCGTCTCCGGGGCTTTTTCTTTGCGCCATGCGGAGGTGGAACGTGTCGTCGCCCTGCGCTTCGCGCCGCAATCAACTGCGTTCAAACAGCGCGGCTCATCGACTGTCACGTTCCTGTAACGCGCCGGGCGCTTGCTTTTCAGCGGTGGCCAGCACGCGTCCATATGGTAGCGTTGACTAAGCCGCCATACCTCAATTCTCGCCGCCAGCGTAAGCTTATGCCAAGCGGCCTCGTCATCGAGAGTGTGCATGCTCCTTCCAAACCTTGGCACACCAGTCTTTCATACCGTCTCGATTGCCGATCTTCGGCCTACGCAAATGACCGTCGGGCAACGGGAGGTCGAAAGCCGCGCCGCCCGGCTTGAGATGATGGGGCGGGACGAGCGCAACCGATATCTGGTCAAGCATGCCATCCCGGTCGTGAAGGGGCCGAAAGGGCGGCTTTTTGCGATTGACCGTCACCATTTGCTCGCGGCGCTTCTTATGGCGGGCGCGCGG
>NZ_JFZJ01000022.1 GCF_000636015.1 Rhodomicrobium udaipurense JA643 | reverse complement strand
ATCAGATCGAGATCGGCCGCCTGAACCTGCTTGCGGGCGTGCGTCACGATTGGGCCTCGAACGAGGTCACGAACTATCTCAAGAGCGGCGCGAAGACGTCGCAGGACGACACGGCTACCACGTGGCGCGCCGGGGCCATCTACAATTTCGACAACGGCATCTCGCCTTATGTGAGCTTCAGCCAGTCCTTTGAACCGGTGACGCAGGCTCCGGCTAGCGGACAGGCACCCTTCAAGCCGACAACGGGCGAGCAGTATGAGGCCGGCATCAAATATGCTCCGCCCGGCACGCGTATGCTGTTCACGGCCGCCGTCTTCGACCTGACAAAACAGAACGTCCTTACGCGCGCGATATTGACCGATCCGTACACACAGATCGGCGAAATCCGCAGCCGCGGCCTCGAACTCGAAGCCCATGCGGAACTGACCGAAAACATTTCCGCCGTGGCGAGCTACAGCCATATCGACATGGAGGTAACGGACAACCTCGACAGCACGGTTCTCGGCAAAATGCCGGCGCGCGTGCCGATCGATCAGGTGTCGCTCTGGGGCAAGTACGATTTCAAGGACGGCGCGTTCAACGGCCTCGGTCTCGGCGCGGGCGTGCGCTTCATCGGCGAGAGCTGGGGCAACGACACGAACACCTTCAAGGTGCCAGCGGTCGCGTTGTTCGATGCGTCCGTCAGCTACGACCTCAGCGCTTCCTTCCCGAACCTTAAGGGTACGAAGCTTCAGGTCAACGCCACGAACATTTCCGACGAGCAGTATGTGGCGTCTTGCGCCAGCGCTGGCGCTTGCTTCTACGGTTCCGGCCGTGCAGTGACGGGGCAGATCAAATACTCATGGTAATGATAGAAACCTCATGCCCTGCCCGGTCTCTTGCCCGGGCGGGCTTTCTCGCGGTGATGATGACAACGGCTTTTCCGCAGGGTTCGGTGGCGGGTGAGGCCTCGCCGCTCCGGCTCAATCCCGGCGCTTCGGTAGAAGTGAATGTCGCGGCGACGGCTCCCGTCCATCTCGATGCCGGAGCGCGCCCCGGCGATTACGTGGCGGGTGTGGTCGATGCCGGAAGCTCCGCCGCTACGCTCGAACTCCTGAAGGACGGCAAGCCCGTTCGGCGGTTCTTTCTCGAAGCAGCGGGGCGAAGCGACTTCCGCTATGTCGCCGATCAGGGAGGCGCCGTGCTACGCGTCAGCACGAAGGGCGCGGCGCATGTCATCGTCAGACTCGAAAAGCGCATAGGCGTGTCGGAACAGGGCGCGCCGAAAGCCAAGCTCGCAAGCCCGATCATGGCGGACCTTGCCGCCAAACTGGCGGCGGGCGAACGCACGGATGCCTTCTGGCGAATGGTGGCTGAGAAGGGTGCCCCTCTCGTTGAGCCGGGCCCGGCCGGCAAAGCGACCGTCACGTTTCTCGCGCGCGGAGCCAAGCACGGCGTTCGCATTCTCGGCGCGCCGAGCAGCGATCACGATCCGATGGAGCGCCTCGCCGACAGCGACGTTTGGTTCAAGACCTATCTGTTGCCGTCCTCGACGCGGCTTTCCTACAAGCTCGCGCCAGACGTGCCCGACTTCCCGGGCACCGAGCGGGAGAGGCGCGTCGCGATCCTTGCGACCGCACAGGCGGACCCGCTCAATCGCACGCCGTGGCCGGTGGAGGCGAGCGACGCCTACAACCAAAGCTCAACCGTCTCATTGCCGGACGCGCCCGCGCAGCCGTGGATCGCGCCCGCTGGCGCGCACTCCGGCACGCTTTCGAGCCTCACCTTTGCGAGCGAAAAGCTCGGCAATGCTCGCGACGTGACGATTTACACCCCGCCGGATTTCAACCCCGCCGATCCCGACACAGTGCTGCTATTCGTGTTCGACGGTCGCGAGTACCAGAGCAAGGTGCCGACGCCGCTCATCCTCGACAACATGATCGCAGCGCGCGTCATCCCGCCAACGGTCGCCGTCTTCATCCCGAACATCGACGGCGATGCCAGAGCCACCGAGCTTCCCGGCAACGCAACCTTCGCCGATGCGCTGGCGGAGGAGCTGCTTCCCAAGGTGCTTGCGGCGACCTCGCTCAGGCATAGTCCCGCGCATACCGCTCTCGCGGGATCTAGCTTTGGCGGGCTGGCCTCATCGACCATCGCGCTTCGTCATCCCGAGGCGTTCGGGAATGTCATCAGCCTGTCCGGCTCGTATTGGTGGCACCCCGAGGGCACCGAGCCTGCACGCGACAATCATGTCGCTACGCTCGTCGCATCGACGCCGCGACGAGACCTCCGCTTCTTTCTCAGCGCGGGGCTTTTCGAATCCAGAGGCGGCGGACGTCCGAGCATCCTTGAGACGAACCGTCATTTGCGCGACGTACTTGAAGCGAAGGGCTATGCGGTGATCGCGCGCGAATATGCGGGCGGCCACGACTATCTTGTGTGGCGCGGAGCACTGTCGGATGGGCTGCTGGCGCTGTTTGGCACCAAAGGAAACCGGCCTTGACGCCAGTTCAAACCGGACGCTCCGATGAAAAATTGCTCTCGGCGCCCAAGCGGCCATGTCAATGCACCGCGTGCGCTTACGCCCGCAAACGGATCGGGAACGTTCGTGGGGGAATCGTACAAACCGGGCAGCCGGCACCACCAATTCCCCTACGGATCGTCGTTATGGGTGAGACGTCCTCAATTCCCGTCAAAGCCACGTTCGCTCCCGGTTCGCGCACCTATCCGAGCATCACAGTTTTAGCCATCTTGGCAACGGCCCACTAACCGCCCTCTTGTACAACTCAAGGCCACGCTTGATTGAGGCTGGCATTGGAGTCGGGGATGTTGAACGTACTTTTCGCGCCAGCCATGGCGATCATGAGCAGACTTCATTTTGGAGCGAAGTTGGGTCTCGCTGGTCTTCTGTTTGTTGTGCCGTTGGCGACGCTGTCATTTGAACTGTACAGCGAGCTCGACAGGGACTTTCAGTTCAATCAAAAGGAACGGATCGGAATTGAATTGATTATGCCCGCGCGCCGCCTGCTACAGGCGGCGCAGGACTATGGCATCGCAAACCCTATCGCCCTCACCGGTCAGGAGGAGGCCAAAAAGAAAGAGGCAAAGTCCCGAGAGACTGTCGATGAAATACTGGAGCTTTTGACGAGTAAAATCACCCCGATTCAGTCGTTTCATAAAACGAAAGAAGCTTTGCCTATTTTGAAACAAAACTGGAAGGCAATAAATATTGCGTCTGCTTTCAACGCGATCGATGTCGGAAACGACAAGATGATCGAATTTACGAACAAGCTCCAAGATTTCATTGTCCTTATCGCTGACGAAAGCAACTTGACGCTGGACCCGGAAGCGGATGCATACCACCTCATCTTGACGACGACCTCAAGCATTCCGGCGCTCTCCAGCAATCTGATCCGTCTCGGATATGAAGGCGAAGCCGTGCTTTCGAGGAAAGAAAGCTCAGCATCCGAGCGCGTTCGGCTGAGCGTGCTGTCAGAGATGGTAAGCCGCGATTTCGATGCATTGAGGCAAGATCTCGATAAGGCCATGACGGCCAATCCAAACATTGCGGAGACAATAAAAACCAGGACCGACCAAGCAAGAGTTGCAGCGGCATATTTTCATAAAAGAGAAGTGGGCGCTATTTTACGCGGTGACTTCAGCACCGAGCGGGATGAATTCGCCAAGCGCGGCTCCTACGCTGTGGAAAAGCTTTACGCACTTATGGATTTTTCGCTTGATACGCTCGACGGCATTTTAGTAAGCCGGGGCCAAAAAGACGAAAGAAATATGCAGTTTGTTTTTCTCGTAAATGGTGCCGGGCTTTTTCTTGTTCTCTATATTTTCATCGGCACACTGCTGTCGGTTCTTCGTTCATTGAAGGCGATCGAAAATGGCGCGAACAGGCTCGCCCATGGCGACCTTGCCGAGCAAGTCGAAAGCCATTCGAAAGATGAACTCCGGAAGGTGGGCCATGCCGTCAACAGCGTGATGGCAACGTTGCAAAAATTCTCTGCCGCGCAACTCGACATGGCGCGTGCGCATAATTCGGAAGGGCGTATTTCCGCACGCCTGCGCGCGCATGAATTTGCGGGAACCTATGGTGAGATCGCCCACAATGTGAACGAGATGGTGCGTGGGCAAATTGATCTGACGATGCACATTGCCAAACTCGTAGAGGAATACGCCGACGGCGATTTCTCAAAGCGCATTCCACCTCAGCCAGGTGAGCGCAAGGTCATTACGGACGCTATCGAGAAGGTCCGCGACAGGCTTGAAGCTGGTGCCAATGCCGCGCGGTATACCGCGCGCGTCAAGGCAGCGCTCGACAATGTTGGCGTCCCGGTTCGCATCGCAGATACCGAAGGCCGGATCACTTATGTGAACAAGGCCTTCATGACGATGCTAGAAAAGCACGAAGCGGCTTTCCAGCAGCAATATCCCGGCTTCGATGCTGGCAAGATTGTGGGAAGCGTTGAAGTATTTGGTAAAAATGACAGCGCTTGGACGTCGGCACATTCGCAAAAAGAGCCCGCCCTACGCAGAGTGTTCGGCGGGCGAGACTTCGATATCGTCATCAGCCCGGTCATCGACGAGCACGGCGAACGGCTCGGGACGGCCGCGCAATGGAACGATATGACCGAACAACTAACCGCAGAGAGAGAAATAGCTGCTCTTGTCGATGCCGCCGCTGCGGGCAACTATTCGAAGCGGGCGTTGGAAGCCGGCAAATCCGGTTTTCTCCTCCAGATGTCACAAGGCCTCAATGCGATCCTCGGCACGAGCGAGCATGCTCTAAATGACATCGACCGCCTTTTGAAAGCTTTGGCGGCTGGCGACCTTAGCCAGAAGATCGATAACCGTTTCGAGGGCGTGTTTGCCGATTTGACAAACAACTCGAACAGAACTGTCGATCAGTTGCGCGTTATCATCGCGCAAATCCGAGCTGGGTCCGGGACAATCCAGAACGCCGCGAGCGAGATCGCGTCTGCGAACGATGATTTGTCAAGGCGCACAGAAAACCAGGCGTCAAACCTTGAGGAAACAGCGAGCAGCATTGAGGGAATTGCCTCAACGGTGAAGCAAAACGCCGAGAACGCGCAGGAAGCCAATAAACTCGCCGCAGAAGCATCCAAATGCGCGCTTCACGGAGGAAAGCTGGTGGCCAAGGTCGTGACGACCATGAATGACATCACCGCAAGCAATCGTGAGATTGCGGATATCACCACCATAATCGACGCCATTGCTTTCCAGACGAACCTTCTGGCTTTGAATGCAGCGGTCGAGGCGGCGCGGGCAGGCGAGCAGGGTCGTGGTTTCGCCGTGGTGGCATCGGAAGTGCGCAGCCTTGCTCAGCGTGTGGCTGAAGCCGCCAAGGATATCAAATCAGTTATTGCGAACTCGGTCGGCAAGGTCGACGAAGGGGCCAAACTCGTGGAAAGCGCCGGCATGGCGATGCAAGAGATTGTTGGCCAAGTGCAGCGCGTCAGTTCGATCGTCGGCGATATCGCGATGGCCAGCAAGGAGCAGAGCGAGAACGTGCAGCAGGTGAATGTGGCAATCACTCAGATCGACAGTATCACGCAGCAAAATGCCGCGCTTGTAGAAGAAGCGACGGCGTCGGCGAGAAGTCTTGAGGAGCAGGCCCACGAGCTTGTCGATGCGGTCGCCTTTTTCAGGATCGCGGAGGAACGCTCTTCCTCAAGGAGCGAGCCAGCCCTTTCGCATGGTGTCGCTAAACGGGTAAAAGACCCCGCGCTGCATTGATGTGCGTCTTGAACTCAGCACTCGTCCAAGCGCGAGCCGGGCAGCCGGCACCACCGATTTCCCACGGATTGCGAAGCTCTTCGGCAAATTCGTCGGGATAACGAAGATGTTGCTGTACGGTAGCGGGATGAAGCTCGATCATGTTCGCTGAGCGGGGATAACAGCAAGCTCCTGATTGCAACAGACCTACACACGATTTCCTGGCGCCAACCGCTGTTTCGATCATGGGCGCCCGGCGTTGACTAAAGTGGTTGAGTGCTCATTGGGCGTCGTAGATCAGGCTTCCGTCGTACGGGTAAGGTGAATTTCATTGCCGCGCCATGAAAAGCTGTCCCCTGACCAGGCTGCGATCCAGAGGAAAGGCAGCATAAGGTCGCGTAAAGCCCAGGCAATCGGCGACGTAAGCCTTAAATGCCATCCCGATACTCTTGCAAGAACTGCCTCACTTCCGAACCAAAGAACCATAAGGATTATTATGGCGAGCGTTGACGACAGGCCGGCATTGTCTGCGGTGTAGGCACCCGCAAGTATCGGCAACAGGCTACTGGAAAGCAGCTCCGGAATAAACACGGCTGGAAATGTCGCGCGCCTTAGCCGCGCCCACCGAACCTGTCTGTTCCAGACTTGGGCGCGTGATCGAAGCCCCAATGGCTGTCCGAAAGGGCGATCGACAAGCCGGACGCGAAGCCCCTGGCCCCTTACGACCTTTGTCGCGGCTGCATCTTCGGCGATCTCTGCGCCAAGCGCGCGGATACCGCCAGCTTGATCAAGCTGCGATCGATGCCAAAGCATCGTTTTTCCCTGGGCAAAGCCAAGCCCGACGCTGTCAGCGGCGTATTGCCAGCGCAGTTGATAGGTGTTCAGAAATGCGCATTCAACTTCGGCCCAAATCCCCTTTGGCATGCAACCCACCGGTGGGGAGCAGAGAACTCCGGTGTCTCCTCGCCATCCTTGAAGGAGACGCTGGATATAGTCCGAAGGCATGAGGACATTGCAATCCGCAAGAATGATCCAATCGTGACTGGCCGCCTCCCACCCTTTGATAACGTTGTTAAGTTTTGGATTCGCTGTCGTCTTGTCCGGTCCGATCAAGAGCCGCGCGGAGATCTCGGGATGGGCGGCGATCAAGTCTCTTACGAGGTGCAAAGCAGGATCGTCTGCATCTTCGCAACAAAAGATGAGCTCATAATTTGGATAGTCGAGTGCAAAGCCCGATCGCAGCGTGAGCTTATCGTAGGGGTCAAGTCCGCGCAAAGGGCGCAAGATAGTTACCGGCGGAGTGAAATTGCACGCCGGTCGTGAGAGACTGAAAAGTGGGGAACATCGAAATGCGGTAAGAAACGTGCTCAAAAGATGGATTACTACGGCAGTCGCGCAGAACAGGGCTACAAGCCAGTCAAACAAGTGCATCGGGCAAAGCTACGCATGTGAGCCCCAACATTGAGGTGGCGAGCACAATGCCAACGAGAGATGACTGGAGCATGACAGAGCTTGGGAAGCGTCCCGGCATGGGGCTCGGCGACACCATCGCCGTGACGCTAGCCCCCTCGCGGACCTTGTCTTCGCGCACGTCTGGCGGGGTGGTTCCCCCTCACCCGTCTGCTGTCACGGAAGGGCGAATCGCCTGCTCCGTTGTGCGCGGTTCCGGCTTCGACAGGCCGCCCCCCTTGACCAGCGCATAGATCGCCGGGATCACGACCAAGGTCAGAACCGTCGATGAGACCATGCCGCCGATCATAGGCACGGCAATGCGTTGCATCACTTCGGAGCCGGTCCCCGTGCTCCAAAGGATGGGCAACAGCCCCGCCATGATCGCCACGACGGTCATCATCTTGGGTCGGACGCGCTCCACCGCGCCGCGCATGATGGCTCTGTGAAGATCGGCCCTTGTGAACGGCTCGCCCTGGGCTTCGCGCTCAGCCTTCACCTCCCGTAGCGCCTGATCGAGATAGATCAGCATGACGACGCCCGTTTCGGCCGCGACGCCCGCAAGCGCGATGAAGCCGACGGCGACAGCCACCGACATATTGAAGCCGAGCCACCACATCAGCCATAAGCCGCCGACGAGCGCAAAAGGCAGCGATAACATGACGATCAGCGTTTCTGTGAGCGTGCCGAAATTGAGATAGAGCAGCAGGAAGATGATGGCGAGCGTGAGCGGCACCACGATCTTCAGCTTCGCGATGGCGCGTTGCATGTATTCGAATTGGCCGCTCCACTGGACATAAGTCCCGGTCGGGAACTTTACATTGTCCGCCACCGCTTTCTGAGCGTCTGCAACATAGCTCCCGAGGTCGCGGCCTTGCATGTCGACATAGATATAGACCGCGAGTTGCCCGTTTTCCGTGCGGATCGCATTCGGCCCGCGCGTCTGTTGCACCGTGGCGACCTCCCCGAGTGGTACCGCGCCACCGCCGGGCAACGACACGAGCACCTCGCGAGCGATCGCTTCGGGATTGTCGCGGAAATCGCGCGGGTATCGGACGTTGACGGTGTAGCGCTCGCGGCCCTCGACGGTCGTTGTCACGGCTTGGCCGCCGAGCGCCATGGCGATGGTGTCCTGAAGGTTGCCGATCAGGAGGCCATAGCGGGCGAGCGCATCGCGATCAGGGACGATGTCGAGGTAATAGCCGCCGATCACGCGCTCGGCGTAGGCGCTGGTGGTGCCGGGGACATTTCGGACGACAGTCTCGATCTGCTTTGCGACCTGATCCAGTTCGGTCAGATCCCTGCCGAGCACCTTGATGCCGACAGGCGTGCGAATGCCAGTCGCTAGCATATCGATGCGCGCCTTGATCGGCATCGTCCATGCATTGGAAACGCCCGGAAATTGCAGCGCCTTGTCCATCTCGGCGGTCAGGCTTTCAATGGTGACGCCAGGCCGCCATTCCTCCTTCGGCTTCAGGTTGATGACGGTTTCGAACATCTCGGTCGGGGCCGGGTCTGTCGAAGTCTCGGCGCGTCCCGCCTTGCCATACACCGAAGCGACCTCTGGAAAGGTCTTGATGATGCGGTCCTGTGTTTGCAGGAGATCCGCGGCCTTTGTGATCGAGATGCCCGGCAAAGTCGTCGGCATGTAAAGCAGCGTGCCCTCGTCGAGTGTCGGCATGAACTCGGAGCCGAGCTGCGAAGCGGGCCAGACGCTCGCGCCGAGGACGGCAAGCGCCACGGCAATCGTCAGCGTTCTCGCCTTCAACACCCCCTTGATGATGGGCCGGTACAGCCAGATGAGCGCCCGGTTGATCGGGTTCTTGTGCTCGGGGATGATTTTCCCACGCACGAACAGGATCATCAGCACCGGCACCAGGGTGATCGAAAGGATCGCCGCCGCCGCCATCGAGAAGGTCTTGGTGAAAGCGAGCGGACCGAACATCCGCCCTTCCTGCGATTCCAGCGCGAAGATCGGCATGAAGGAAACGGTGATGATGAGCAGGCTGAAAAACAGCGCCGGGCCGACTTGTTTCGCCGCCTCGATCAGGATTTCGGAGCGCGGCTTGCCCGGCTCGGCGCGTTCGAGATGCTTGTGCGCATTCTCGATCATGACAATCGCGCCATCGATCATGGCGCCGATGGCAATCGCGATTCCGCCGAGGCTCAGGATGTTTGCGCCAAGCCCGAGCCAGCGCATGGCGGCGAAGGCCAGCAGGATGCCGACCGGCAGCATGAGAATGGCGACCAGCGCGCTGCGAATGTGCAGAAGGAAGACGATGCAGACCAACGCAACGATGGCGCTCTCTTCCAGGAGCGTGCTTTTCAGCGTGTCGATCGCGGAATAGATGAGGTTCGAGCGATCGTAGACCGGAACGATATCCGTGCCCGCGGGCAAGCTTGGCGCGAGTTCCGCCATGCGCTTCTTCACGTTGTCGATAACGTCGAGCGCATTCAGGCCAAACCGCTGAAGCGCGATGCCGCTCGCGACCTCGCCCTCGCCGTTGAGTTCTGTAATGCCGCGCCGCTCGTCGGGTCCAAGTTCGATCCGGGATACATCGCGCAACAAGACCGGCGTCCCATTATCCACCTTCACGACAATCTTGCGCAGATCGTCGACGCCGCGGAGATAGCCCTTGCCGCGAACGACATATTCGAATTCGGAAAGCTCCAGCGTGCGGCCGCCGACATCGGCATTGCTGGCGCGAATGGCGTCGCGGATCTTGTCGAGCGATATACCGAGATCGCGCAGCCGCTGCGGATCGACGATCACGTTATACTGCTTCACGAAGCCGCCCGCGCTGGCAACTTCGGCGACACCCTCGGCCTTGGCGAGACCATAGCGCAGCGTGAAATCCTGAAGCGAGCGCGTCTCCGCGAGGTTCAGCGTCTTTGAGTCGATGGCGTACTGATACACCCAGCCGACGCTTGTCGCATCGGGGCCGAGCACCGGCGTAATGCCCGTGGGCAGGCGCGCCGATGCAGCGTTCAAATATTCAAGAACGCGGCTTCGCGCCCAGTAGATGTCGGTGCCGTCCTCGAAAATGATGTAGACAAACGAGACGCCGAAAAACGAAAACGCGCGAACGACTTTCGATTTCGGCACCGTCAGCATCGCGGTTGCCAGAGGATAGGTAACTTGATCCTCGACCACTTGCGGCGCCTGGCCCGGATAGTTCGTGTAGACGATGACTTGCGTGTCGGACAGATCGGGGATGGCATCAAGCGGCAGATGGCGCAGCGCATAGATGCCGCCCGCGATGGCGAGGAGGGTTGCGATCAGCACGACCGCGATGTTGCGCGCCGACCATTCGATGATGCGGGCAATCATTTCGCTTCTCCACCGGTAGTGAGCCCCTGAAGCGCGGCTTTGAGATTGCTTTCCGCGTCGATGAGAAAGTTGGCGGCGGTGACGACCTTGTCCTTGTCGGAAACGCCCTCCCTGATTTCGACGAACCCATCGCCGCGATTGCCGGTTTTGACTTCGCGCGGCTCGAAACGGCCTTCGCCCTTGTCCACGATGACGGTTTTGCGGATACCGCTGTCGATGATCGCGCTTTCCGGAACAGCGACCACAGGCTTATTGCTGCCGCTGTCGATAACCACATCGGCGTACATGTTTGGCCTGAGGATCGTCTCGGGATTTGCGAGTTCGATGCGCACGCGCGCCGTTCGCGTTTCCTTGTTCAGGACGGGGTATATGAGGCTGATCGTTCCGGTGAAGGTCTTGCCGGGATAGCCGCGCGGCGTAACTGTTGCCTTTTGGCCCGGCGCGATCATCGCGAGATCCCGCTCCGCCACGTCAGCCAGCACCCAGATCACGGAGAGATCGGCGATGCGAAACAGGACATCGCCCGTCTTCGCCTGCATGCCTTCGACGACATTGTGTTCGACGACGAAGCCGTCTCGCGGCGCTGGCCAGACAACCGTCAGCGACCCTTGCTTGCTGCGCTCGATGTCCTTGATGATCGCGTCCGGCACGCCGAGATTTTCAAGGCGTTGCCTTGCGCCCCTGTTGGCGGAGAGGCCTCCGGTATCGCGTATTCCCAGATCGGTGACGTATTGAGCTGCCGACGCCGACAAGACGGAGCTGTATACGCGCATCAGGGGCTCGCCTTTGCGGACCTTGCTGCCCGTCGTGATGTGCTCCAACCCGTTAAGGAAGGCATCGAAGCGAAGCGCAACGACCGACTGGCGATGCTCGTCGGCCTGAACCACGCCGGGAGCGCGGATTGAGGTCACGAGCGCGCGCCTGGTCACCGGTTCGGATCGCACACCGGTCCGCTGGAGTTTCCCGGGGGAGATTTTGACCGTGGAGCCGTCTTCCTCGTCGCCCTCGTAGACGGGGATGTAGTCCATCCCCATCGAGTCCTTTTTGGGCGCGGAGGAGACGTCGGGCAGCCCCATGGGATTGCGGTAATAGAGGATTTTGCGACCGCCTTGCGGCTTTGCCGGCTTCGCGCCCTGGAAGCTTGCCTCCTGATCCTCGTACACCGGCAGGTAGGCGCGGCCATCGGGCGTCTTCTTCGGCGCGGGCGAGAAATCGTTCTTCCCGTCCGGGTCTCGCCAGTAAAGAACCTCGCGCCCGACCGCGCCCGGCTCCGCCGCCATGCTAGTCGCAACGACGCGCACGCTTGGCCATGTGCCGGGCTCCGATCGGTAGCCGACAACGGCGCTCGCGAAGACCGCCATGACGGCGGTCCCCGCTAAAAGCTTGCTGTTCATGACTAGTCTTTGGCCTGGATCAGGACCGTGCCTTCGACAGTCTCGCTCTCGCCGGGCACCTTGGCCATGAGCTTGAGCGCCCAGCTTCCAGCCATCGTGAGATCGGCCTTGAAGCGGTAAAGCCCTGGCTCGCTCGATGCGTCCGCCGCAAGCTTGCCCGTCATATCGCCCATGCCATCGGGGGACATGTCGAGGCGGGAGCGGAACAGCACGGCACCCGTCACGGGCTTACCCGTTGGCTTGTGGACAAGCCGAACCGCCACGTCTCGGCCAGAACCGGCCTTGAGATCGTTGGAAACAGCCTGGAATTCGTAGTCCTTCGCTCCGGCAAATGCCTGAGAATCGAGGAATGCCACCGCAAGCCCGAGGGCAGCGGCGCTGAAATGCAATTTCATCGCGTCAATCCTGTTCGAAGAGTTTCTGTCGCGCGCGCAGCCGCGAGCAACCGCAGAACGTGCTGGGACTCGGTTCGAATGGGATCAGACTTGTGGAGGCGGTGCCGGAGGTTGGCGCATGCTGTCGGGCGGCCTATTGGCCCGATGAAGAATGTGGCGCGTGGGGATGGTCATGGCGGCAAGGGCAACCGGCCGCACATCGACCATCGCGCTGAAGCATTTCAAGCACAAGCAGGAGTCGTGCGTGCATTTCGCCTTGGAGCCGCAGCCGTTGCACGCGTCGGCAGGAGCCTTCGACGGAGCTTTATGGCAACCACCCATGCCGCCCTTGTGCTCGGGCATCATGGACTGTGCGGAGGCGTGATGGCTGGAAGCGTCGCTTTCGAGGGCATGGCCCTGCATGGAGACGGAGTGCGTGGCCATGGCCGAACTTGTGCTTATGCTAAGCACAAGGCCAATCGAGATAATAATGGCCAACAAGGTGCGCAAGATCGCCACGCTTTCGGTTCGTCATCCTGACACAGAACCCTACGGCAGATCGGTTTGAACTCCAAGCTCCACTTTTGCTTGCATCGAGGAACCGGAAAATCATTCGACTTGCTCTCGTCGACGTTCACCGGGAAGCAAGGGTGGAAGTGGCAATTTTCATAATGTATGCAATGCTTATAAGCGGACAAGGCGCTTTGTCGTTACGGGTCGCAACAAGCCAACAGACGAAGCGTCTAATGCTCGCTGAAGTGCTGGCCGGTCGCACGCCTCAGGTTTGACCCCATTAGCTTTGGTATCCTCAAACAACGGGGCGTCGCTCAAGCCGCAGACGAAAGACGCCGCACCCCGTTGGCGACGCTGGGTGAGCTTTCGAGAAACGCCGCAAACTTGCGGTAAAGCTCGTCGCGCGCGTTCGCGACCATGACGAGTTCGGCTTCCGGCAGGGGCGGAAAGCCCTCTTCAGCGCCGAGAATCACGTGATCGCGCCCGGCAGAGCCGCGTGGCAGCACGGCGATGCCGAGCCCTGCCGAAACCGCCCTGCGGATGTTCTCGTAAGACGAACTTGTGTAGGCGAGGCAGCTCGGCTTGCCCACGCGCTGCATCGCGAGGAGCATCGTCTTGCGGTAGGTGCAGCCATCGGGGAAGCCAACCAGCGGCACCGTTGTAAACTGGCCGAGCGCTGTCTTCTCGCGGCCGAGCCAGGTCAGCGGCTCGCTGCGAAGCACCTTTCGTGGCGCGCCGCCGACGTTCGGGCTTTCGCCGCGCGCGCGGTTGAGCAAAGCCACATCAATCTCGCCCGCGTTGAACATGTCGACGATGGCGGCGGACATCGCGGAGGTCACCTCGATGCGCAGCTCGGGGTTCATGTCGAGGCAGCGCGAGAGAACGCCGTGGATGTCCAGCACGTCGAAATCGTCGGGCACACCAAGCCGGATGCGCCCCGCCAGCGGCGGCCGCTGGAACGAGCCGACCGCATCGGAGAGACGGGCGAGGATCTCTTTCGCCATCGGCAGGAAGCGCGCACCTTCGAGCGTAAGCCCGGCGAAATGGCCCTGACGGCGCTCCAGAAGCACGCAATCGAGAATCTGCTCAAGCTTCTTCAGGCTTTGCGTCACGGCGGATTGCGTGCGGCCAAGATCGAGGCTCGCACCAGCGAAGCTGCCGCCTTCCGCAACCATTACGAAGGCGCGCAGTTGTTCGAGCGTGATGCGGCGGTCGGTAAGCGTCGATGCTGTGTCGGCGATGTTGGCCAAGGATGCGCTTCCTTTTGCTGCGACTGGTGCAGATGGATTGCCACCCCAGCATATCACTCTAGCTTATTATAGCGCGCTGATTATTAATTTTGCAACGAGCGTTCGGCCTGCGATCCTTCGCTCATGACCCAGATATCGCGCCCCGCCCTCATCGCCCTCGTGCTCCTTTTCAGCCTGATCTGGAGTTCCGCCTTCGTCGCCGGCAAGATCGCCGTGCGCGATGTCGACCCAATTCTGGCGCTGGTGATCCGCTTCGCGTTGAGCGCCGCGATCATGGCGCCGTTCTGCCTCGGGAACCGGGTGGCATGGAACACCCGCATCGTGAAGACTGGTCTGCTCTTCGGCCTGCTGAACAATGCAGTGTATCTTGGCATGAACTTTTCCGCGCTCGCCTTCACCTCGGCCGCCGTGGTGGGTGTGATCGTGAGTTGCGCGCCGTTCCTTGCCATCCTTTTTTCGGTGGCGCTCGGGCATGAGCGGTTCGATCTCGTCAAGACGCTGGGTGTGTTTATCGGCTTTGCGGGGGTGATCGTCATCATCGGCTTCGATATCGGTGCGGGCGATGCCGTGGGCGTCGCGCTCGCCGTCGGCGGCACGACCGCTTTCGCGATGGCAACCGTGCTGTTTCGCGGCCGCGCGACCGGGCTTCCGGTGATCACGCTCAATTTCTGGCAATCGACCGCGGGCGCGCTCGCTCTGCTGCCGGTGCTCGCGCTGAAAGGCGTTGTTGCGCCGACCTTTACGGTCTCAGCCACGCTGGCGATCCTTTATCTCACCGTCGTGGTAAGCATCGGGGCGAGCGTGCTCTGGCTCCTGCTCATCCGCTGGAGCGGAGCGGCGAGCGCGGCGTCCTATCACCTGCTGAACCCGTTCTGGGTGGTGATCCTGTCCTACATCGCGCTCGGCACGCCGCTTGAGCCGCGCGCATTTGTCGGCGCGGCCATCATCGGAGCAGGCCTGCTGTTGACGACGCGGAGCGCCGCGCCGGTTGCGCCGCCTGCGCTGGCGAAATCGGGCGAGCGTTGTTAGGGCATGTCTGGGCGTGCGCGATACCCGTTCTCCCCGAGTGTAGTTTTTGCCAGATGTTTTTATTCAAGACATAGGCGAAGCGTGGTTGCCCCGGCTCCAAGTCCGTCGCGCGCTTCATCCGAAAACCAGACCATCACAGGATGGGACTGAACATCTGGTGCGGCAGCTTAAAACAAGAGGCTATCGAGGTCTTCTCCGGCTTCTTCCTGCGTATCGATGCAATCGAACGACACAGTTGCGTCCCCGCAAGCCTGGTCGTGGATGACTCTCTCTTTATGCATCGTGTACCGGGAGCGGATCGCGGCTAGTCTTTCGAGGTCGACGGTCAAATTTGCGAAATCCCGCTCTCCTGCTGCGAAAGTAAGCGTCGAGATGAGATCCGGCCAAACGTCCTGACCGGCAGCGCAATGGCGAACGCGCTCCGCCGCTTCATCGAGAACGCCGATGGTTTTCGGGCCCGCCCGCTTCAAAGTAACCGCCTCCTGTTTGACGCGCCCGAGAACCGCCTCAAGCAGCCTCGCCGCAGCCATGGGGTCGCCATTCACCTCATGGACGCCGAGACGTGCCGCGCCCTCGCGGGCAGCTTCGACGGTGTGTTTCAGGTGGGTGAGGATCTGACGCATTCTAGTCGCCGCGCTTCGGGCGCTTTTGGCGACAGCGCCCAGTTCGGCCGCGATCACACGCAGGCCATGCGCGCTTTCTCCGAGCCGCGTGCAGCGGATGGCCATGTTCAGACGCAGGAGCTGAACCACATGTTCGGTCGCCTCAATGGCATCCATCTGACCGAGCATTTCCTGCATGGCATCCGCCGTTTCCTCGCCGAGCTTGCGGCCGGCGCGACGCATCTCCGCGTCCTGCTGCAAGAGGGGAACGATGGATTGAAGATTTTTCCCCAGAGCGGTCAGGGCATGGCTGCTGTCCGCGAGGATCTCGTCCGCCCGTTCCCGGCCTTCCTCAAGCACGGCCTCGGCATCGCGGCGAGTCCCGTCGAGCGCAGACGACAATGCTCCAACCTCGGTGACAAAGTCCTCGTTCGTCGAGGCAAGCTGCAACGCCGCCAGACGAAAAAGCATCGCTTGGGTATCATCATCGGCGCGATCCCTGATCGAGCCCAGGATGTCCTCGACATGCTCAAGCCGCTGACGCGTGCTGTCACCGATCTGCATGGCCGCAATCGCATCGCCGATCCGTGCGCTGATCGCCGATGTCAGTTGGCCGGATCGCGTTGCATGCGCAGCCGCACGGCCTTGTTGAAGTTCGATGGTGGCGAGATCGGCCCTGAGCCGTTCCGAGATCGTCGCCATGATCTTCGCCTGTTCGCGGTTGAAGGCGAGGTGGCCCTGCTTCGCGCTGGCGACGGTTTGGCAAACGCGGGTGTGGATGTCCAGAATCGAGCGGACTGTCGCGCGGGCATCACGCCCAATATCGGTCATCTCGGCGACAAAGGCGGCGAGATCTTCGTCGCCTGCATCGATGCCGGCCGCCACCACGCGTGCGTTGAGTGCGATGAGGCCCAGCATTCGGACGGCATTGCCCAGATCGTCGAGGGGATCCTTCAGCTTCTGGATCGTTTCCGCGAGCTGTCCGACGCCGGTATCGTCGGTCGCAAGATGGCCGACGATGTCGGCCACCTCGTCGCGCAGCGCGTGCACGCTCCCGACGACGCTAAGGAAATCGCGGCCCTGAAACTCTGCCCCCATGGCCTCATGAGCGGCTGAAACGGTCCGGAGCAACTTCACACCGCATATCAGACGTTCGCCCATTTCGAGGAAGGTCCGCTCGATCGCCTTCCGAGGCTCGGCAATCTCCGCGATCATCTCCGAAAGATCGCCGACATCCCGTGCGAAAAACCTTCTTGGCTTCTCGATAGCCACCGCGTTCAGTGCCGTCATGACGCCTTCACCATATCGACTGTGTGGTTGCGCGCCTGCATGATCACGTGCGCCATGCGCGACAGAGGTAGAACCTTTACAGCCGCCCCTCGCTGAATCGCTTCCCTCGGCATACCGAAAACGATGCTGCTTTCCTCGTCCTGAGCGATCGTGAAGGCACCCGCCTCACGCATCTCCAGAAGGCCCTGCGCCCCGTCGTCGCCCATGCCCGTCAACAACATGCCGAGCGCTTGCGGCCCGAGGTGCTGCGCCGCCGACCGAAAGAGCACGTCCACCGAAGGCCGGTGCCGACAGACCGGAGGTCCGTCCTTGATGGTCACGCTGACGCGGGAGCCTGCGCGCTGGAGGAGCATGTGGCGATTCCCCGGCGCGATCAGCACACGCCCCGGAACCACTGCGTCTCCGCTCTTGGCCTCCTTGACCGACACGGCGCAAATGCCATCGAGGCGGCGCGCGAATGCGGCGGTGAACTTTTCCGGCATGTGCTGAACGATGACGACCGGAGGACACTCAGCGGGTAGTGCGAGGAGGATATCGCGGAGAGCTTCCGTACCCCCGGTTGACGCGCCGATGCAGACGATCATGTCGCTGGCGCTCTCCAAGTCGGCGCGCCTTCGAGCCCAACCCCGGGGAATGATCGCGTCCGCCGTGAATTTCCCCTCCACCCGAAGCGGTTGAGCCGCTCGCGGCTTCAGCTTCGCCTGCGCGGCGGCTTTGGCGGTATCGCAGATCCGCATTCGCGAGTGCTGAAGGAACTCGACTGACCCGACGCGCGGCTTTGTCACGACGTCGACGGCCCCCGCCTCCATCGCCTCCATGAGGGTGCTCGACCCCTCTTCGGTCAGGCTCGAACAGATCACGACCGGCAGAGGGCGCTGCGCCATGATCTTGCGCAGGAAAGTCAGGCCGTCCATGCGCGGCATCTCGATATCGAGAAAGATGACGTCGGGCACCTCGCGGCGGATGCGCTCCGCGGCGACATAGGGATCGGAAGCCGTCCCCATCACCTCGAGTTCGGGGTCGCTGGAAATGATATCCGCCAGGGCCTGGCGGACCGACGCGGAGTCGTCCACGATCAGGACTCGTGGCTTCTCGCCGGAGCTTCTTGATGGAGCGCGCATCGGTTGCCTCACGAGACCTGGTAGATGGATGGAGCGACCTGTCGGGCGTTCAAACTGTTGCCGACCCATGTCTCTGAATGGCCGAGAAAGAGATAGCCGTTCGGTCTCAGATGGCTGACCAATCTGCGGGTGACTTCAATCTGTATGTCCTTTTCGAAATAGATCAGGACGTTGCGCAGGAAAATGGCATCGTAGTCGTGGTCGAAGCGATAGGTTTCGGCCATCAGATTGATGGCCGAAAATTGCATATGCTGCCGCAACTCGGGGACGACACGCACCTCATTGGCTTCGGGATCGCGCGAACGCATGAAATAGCGTCGCCGCAGCGGCTCCGGGACCGGAGCCACGAAGCCCGCCGGATAGACCGCGCGCCTGGCCGATGCCAACATCCTTGTCGAAACGTCGGTGCCGAGAATTGAGAAAAGGAAGCGGAGCTTGGCGCTTGCCAGTTCGGCGAGGACCATGGCCATGGTGTAGGCCTCGGCGCCATTTGAACTCGCCGCGCTCCAGAGTTTCAGATGCGGGGTTCTCTCGCCATGACGGCGGGCGAGAAGATCCGGCACGGCTCGATTGGCAAGAAAACTGAAATGCTCAGGCTCGCGGAAGAAGTCCGTCTTGTTTGTCGTCACGACATCGATCAGGTGCGTTAACTCGGACTCGAGAACACCCGTATCGAACAGGTAGCTGCAATAAGCGTCGAAAGTCGGCTTGGCGCAGGCGCGCATGCGCTTGCGAAGTCGCGTCTCGATCATCGTTCTCTTTGAGGGCGGCAGGCGGATCCCGGTCTGCCGACTGACGAGGTTTGCTATGCGGACAAAGTCGTGGTCTCCGAGTTGATCGGGATCGGGCAAACTCTCGCGCCGGGCATCGGCAAGCAGGGCAACGGCCATTCCAAAACTCCACTAAAACAAATCCAGTCCATCGAGTGGACAGCCGTCAGTTAGTCTGTAGCGTCTCAACCGCACTGTCTGACGAAAGAGCGTCAGCCAGAAACAGTTGGTCGAGATCGAGGACCGTGACGAAAGCCCCCGCGCGCCGTCCCACGCCCGCCACGCAATCGGCGCGCCAACGCGCTCCAAGATCGGGCGGCGGCTCCAGCGCGCCCTCGTCGAGGCCGGTCACCTCAAAAACCTGGTCTGTTTTCAGTCCGAACCGGCGTGTGGCATTCTCAACCGAAACGTCTAGGACGATGATGCGGGTATTTTGCGTGTCCGCCGCGGCAGGCAACGCGAGCTTCGCCCGCAGATCGATCACGGGCACGTTCTGGCCACGAACGTCGATCAGGCCGATAAAATCGGCCGGGGCGTTCGGCATGGCCGCGATAGGCTGGATCTCAAGAATTTGCTGAACGCTCTCGACGGGCACCGCGAAAAGGCCACCGGCGACGCCAAGCGTGACATAGTGTGTTTGGTCGGCCATCCTGTTCTCCCTGGTTCTCATTTAGGCCCCGGCGGCTCGCGGCCGGGGCCTACGGGGTGGAAGAGGCTTACGCCGCTCCGTTGCGCATGAACTGCTTGTCGAGGTCGTCGCCAAGCTCATCCATGTTGAGGGCGAAGCCGTTGTGGCCCGAGGGCTTCGGCTTTCTCGCCGGGTTGTGGTTCACCGCAATCGAGGGGGCGGCGTGGCGTAACGCGTCCTGCATTTGAGCGACGCTGAGGCGGCCCGTCGCCTTCGCGGGTCGGCTGCGCTCGGGTCTAGCCGCGCCTGTCTCATCGATCTGGAAGTAGCTGACGGCCTGCTGAAGCTGCTCGGCCTGGCTTGCCAGTTCTTCGGAGGTCGATGCCATCTCCTCGGAAGCGGCGGTGTTCTGCTGTGTCACCTTGTCGAGCTGCTGGATCGCGATGTTGATCTGCGCCGCGCCCGCGTTCTGCTCCCGGGTCGCGTTCGAGATTTCCAGCACGAGTTCGGCGGTACGCTGGATGTCGGGCACGAGGCGCGTCAGCATCTCGCCTGCCTGCTGGGCCGCTTTGACCGTGTCGCCGGAAAGACCGGAGATTTCCTGAGCCGCCGCCTGGCTACGCTCGGCAAGCTTGCGGACCTCGGAAGCGACGACCGCAAACCCGCGACCATGCTCGCCAGCGCGGGCCGCTTCGACCGCCGCATTGAGCGCGAGGAGGTCGGTCTGCCGGGCGATCTCCTGCACGATCAGAATCTTCTGGGCGATAGTCTCCATGGCCTGGACGGCCTTGCCCACCGCTTCGCCGCTCGTCTTGGCATCGGCGGCCGACTGGCGCGCCATCTTTTCGGTTTGAGCGGCGTTGTCGGCGTTCTGCTTGATATTCGACGCCATCTGCTCGACCGAGGATGACGCTTCTTCGGTGGACGAGGCCTGCTCGGTGGCACCCTGGCTCAGTTCCTCCGCCGTCGCCGACAGTTCCTGGCTTCCGGCACCGACATTGCGAGCGGACACGGTAACGTCGGAGATGACGCCCTTGAGCTTCGCAACCATATCGCGAGCGGTCGCCAGAAGGCTGCTGTGGTCTCCGGCGCGGGTGGCTACCTTGACGTTGAGATTGCCGTCGGCGATTTCCTTGATCACATCGCGGGCATAGGCTGGCTCGCCGCCGAGTGTGCGCAAGATGTCGCGGATGAGGAATACGGCCGTGCCGATGCCGACGAGGAGCGCAATGCCGATGAAGGTGAAGACGATCGTCTGGGACTGGGCAAAGACGGCGTCGGCTTCTGCGCCGGCTGCGTCTGCGCCGGACACGGCGAGTGAAACCAGTCGATTGAGGGCTGAGGACGTATCCTCAAAAGCTGCGCGGTTCTCGTTGAGTTTTTGCTCGGCCACTTCCGTCTGGCTCTCTCGCACCAGATTAATCAGTTGGTGCGAGAACTCCATGTAGTGGCCCAGTTTGCCGAGGAAACTCTCATAGAGTTCCTTCTCCTGTGGCTGCGAGATAAGCGCCTGATATTTTTCTTGGTACTTTTTGAAGCGCTGACTGAATTCGTCCAAGCGTTCTTCTGAAAAACGCTTTTCTTCCGGCGTTTTCGCCATCACAAGTCTGAACTGGGCGGCACGATATCGTCCCAATGCGGCGTTGATGCCGTGCACGGCATCGACGCTCGGTAACCACCTGTTCGTGATGACGATCGTTTGGGCCTCCATCTTGTTCATCTGCATGATCGCGATCCCGCCGAGGCCGCTTATGAGCAGCAGCAGGGCGCCGAAGGCGAGTGCCAGTTTCGCTTTGAGAGAGAGTTGCATTTATAGCTTCCTTTCATCCGGGGTGGAGGATAACTCGCGATCCTCCTTCGGCCCAAAGATCCGTGCCATGTCGGGAATGATGATGAAGTCCGTGCCGCGCTTGCCGATGCCGCGGATGAACTCCGCTCGCCAGCGCATGCCCACCGCAGGCGCGTCCTCGACGGAAGCGCCTTCGATTTCCGTGACGTCGTGCACCTTGTCGGCGAGGATGCCGACCAGCGCCGGTTCACCCTCCAGATCGACCTCGATGACCACGATGCGTGTGTTGGTATCGGGTGGCGTCCGCTCCATGCCGAACATCACCCTGAGATCGGCGAGGGGCACGACCTTGCCCCGCACGTTGAGCACCCCGCCGACGAAAGCCCTGGCATTGGGCACCTCGGTGACGGGCACCATGTCGAGGATTTCTCTGACGGACTCGGCCGGAAGCGCGAATATCTCGCTGTTCAGTCCGATGGTCAGTGCCTTCATGCTCGCCGGAACGCCCGTCTTCTCGAACGCGCGGTTCATGCCACCCTCCCGAGGCCTTCGCCTCTCCCAAAGCCTTCGCCTTTCCCGAGGCCTTCGCCTCTCCATTGTCTTTCAAAGCCCTGGCCGAAGGCGACGAGCGAGCCGATGTCGAGGATGAGCGCCACCGTGCCGTCTCCGAGGATCGTTGCTCCGGAGAAGGTCTCGACATCGAAATGGAGCTTCGACATCGACTTGATGACCGTCTGGCTGTTGCCGATGATCTGGTCGACGACGAAGCCGACCCGGGACTCCCCCGCCGAGACGATGACGACCTTCTGATGCAGCTCCGGCGGCGCATCGACCTTGAACAGCTCCCGCAGCCGCAGGAAGGGCACGATCCGATCCCGGATGTTGAGGAAGTTCTTGCCACTTCCGCCGAGTTCGGCTGCGCTCGGCAGCTCGACGCATTCTTCGACCGCCGAGAGCGGGATGGCGTAGCGTCCCCCGCCGACCCGCACGAGCATGCTTTCGATGATCGCAAGGGTCAGCGGAAGGCGGAGTGTCACGACCGTGCCCTGTCCGGGTGTCGTGGTCAGGTCTATCGTGCCGCGCAGCCCCTCGACCGCCCGTTTGACGACGTCCATTCCGACGCCGCGTCCAGAGACGGACGTAACTTCGGCCGCCGTCGAGAAGCCGGGATGGAAGATGAGCTGGCAAAGATCGTGAGCGCTGATCTTCTGATCGGGCGAAAGAAGCCCGGCCTCTTCGGCCTTTGCGCGAATGCGCGCGGCGTCGAGACCGGCGCCGTCATCGGTGATCGTGATCGCAACTTCCGCGCCCGTGTGGATCGCAGCGAGGCGGACCTGTCCCCTGGCAGGCTTGCCGTTGCTGGCCCTTTTCTCCGGGCTTTCCAGCCCGTGATCGATTGAGTTGCGAATGATATGCACCAGCGGGTCCGCCAAGCGCTCGATCATGGTCTTGTCGAGTTCGGTTTCACCGCCGGTCGTGACGAAATCCACCTCCTTGCCGAGGGCATTCGACAGGTCGTGAACGAGACGGCGAAAGCGCGAGAACACCGTGCCGATCGGCACCATGCGGATGCCCATGGTGGTGTCGCGAAGGCCCGAAGAGAGCCTGCCGAGTTCTTCCACGACCGCCTTGAGGTTGAGATCGGCGCTCGCGCCCGCGATCTGGGAGAGACGCGACTGGACGATCACCAGTTCGCCAACCCTGTCCATCAGTTCGTCCAGCCGCTCGGCCGCGACGCGTACGGATGAGTTGGCCTTGTCGGCCTGAGGTGCGGTATCCGTTGCGCGGCGGGCAGGTTCCTGCGCATCCGGCTTCGCGGGCAGGGGAGTTTCGCTGTCTTGATCTTCGGCTGGTTCGGTAGTTGAGAACGCGTCGCCCTGATCGGTCGGCTCGATCAGAAGGTCCATTCCGTCGCGGATGAAAAGAAAGACGTCCTCGATCTTGTCGGCACTGACCTCGTTTTCAAAGGCGACTTCCCAGCCGAGATAGGACGCCTGCGGATTCATCGCTTCGAGCGGTGGCAACCGATCAGTCAGAGCCAGCACGGACGAAGCTCCAAGCTCGCGCAGCTCATCGAGAAGAAGCAGCGGGTTCGTGCCGAAAGCGATGGCGTCGGACGGAAGCCAGAAGCGCACACGGCAACCTCCGCGCGGCCGCTCGGAAACAGCCACGGCGACCGCATCCGCATTGCCGGTTTCTCCGCACTCCGCGTTGTTGGCCGTCTCGCGCAGTTCACCAAGGAGCCTGACCGTGCCGTCGGCATGAAGGGCGGGCTCGACGATGAGCTTATGGATGTGGTCCTTCGCCGCCAGTGCGATGGCCACGAGCGCGGGACTTATCGGCGCGTTGTCTTTGCGGACGCGGTCGAAGGCCGTTTCGAATTCGTGCACGAACTCCGCCATCTCGTCGAAGCCGAACATCGCGCCTGAGCCTTTCAGCGTGTGGAGAGCCCGGAAGCTCCCATCCACGAGCGCCTTGTCGTCTGGCCTTTGTCCAAGGTCGAGCAGCGTCTCTTCGAGTGTGTCCAGGAGCTCGCGCGCTTCCTGACGGAAGGTATCTGCGGGATCGGAGGCTTTCATGCACCGAGAACCTTTTTCAGGATGGCCAGGATTTGGTCCTGCTTGAAAGGCTTGACGATCCAGCCCGTGGCTCCGGCGGCCTTCGCCTCATTCTTCGAGGTGACGTCCGATTCCGTGGAAAGAAAGATGACTGGCACGCCGGCGCTGGATGGGTGGCTTCGATATTTGCGGATGAATTCGAGCCCGTTCAGTCGGGGCATGTTGAGGTCGGTGATCACTGCATCGATGGGATTGGCCACGGCTTTCGCATAGCCGTCTGCGCCATCAACTGCCTCGACCACCCGAAAGCCCGCCGATGACAAGGTGAGGGAGACCATCTGGAGAACCGACGGTGAATCGTCGATGGCAAGGATTGTTTTCGACATGAGACTTCTCCGCTATCGTGAAAGGGCCGACTGGGTCAGCGAAAAGCCGGGCGGAATGGCAAGGCCCGCCCTGGCGAAGGTCGCCTCGACAGCACCTTCAGGCACCCGCAGCAGCGTGATCGTGCGCCCGAGTTTCTCGGCGGCGATATCGGCTGCGATCAGCACCTGGAGGATTGAGACGTCGAGCGATGTGACGCGCCTTGCGTCCACTACGACTTCGTCCTCGCCGCCTAGGGCGACGAGAAGGGCTTCATGCAGTGCGCTTGCATCACGAGGCCCCAGATTGCCTTCGAGTTCGAGCGCTCCCGCTTTCGTTTGGTCGATTGCATCAGAGCTCAACTGGGAAACCTCCGCGTCACGAGCGCATGATCGAAGAAAGAACATATGCCCCCCGTTTATTGGGCTCGACCGATGTCGACACAACCTGAGGCCAAGCTTGATGGTATTACTATTTAGGACGCTTTTCTTAATAAGCACTAAAGGCGCCGCGAAACTTCAAATTTTTTACTTCTGAATACTTGCAAAGAAATTTTATTTCAAATTTATATGTTATCTTACGTGACGTTGATCAGTCGGTAGCCTGCGCAGACTGGGATCAACGAAACGGCAGCTGAAAGCGAGCCGCAGCGAGAGTGCTTGCGCTTCGCGGCCGCAAGCAAACTCAGCGGATGACACTGCCGTGCGGATTTGTAAGGCTTTCGCGAATGCTGCGCCCTGGCCACCAGCCCGCCGACGCGATGCATGTCAGGAGATGATCCGGGCGCATTTCTCGTGGCGCGCCATCGACGAACACAGCGGGCGCAGGTGCTGCTCAACGACGACGCCCGCCTTGCGGCAATTCCGCTACTGGTTGAAGAGGGACGACGACTTTTTCAAAGTAGAGCGCGGAGGGACGGGGCCGGATGAAACGGCGGTAGGCGTGGATGAGCGCTCTGTCAGATTCTTTTTCCGCCCAATTGGGGCCGCTCGCGCCGAGGCCCCCTTCGTTCCCTGCTCGGGATTCCTGTGCAAATCGCGACGATAGCGCCCGGCGTTTGTGGATAGCATCCCCGCATCGGCGCTTGACCTGTCCGAATCGGGTTACACACTTCGACATCGCTATGCCCTAATCTTGTGGTTGCGTGCACGTTCGGGTGCGTTAGCGCATGTCTTAAATCGGTGACAGAACGGGCGATTGCTTTTCCATGTGGCTTGGCTGCCTTAGATTGTTTGTCGTTGTTCTCGGCTTGTCCTTCGGTCTTTCCGCCGGACTGTCCGGGGGATCCTTGAGCGCGTTCGCGCAGAGCGGCGACAGTCGCGGGCTGGACCTTCTAAGTCGCGCAACCCGATCCTTCGACGCGGGGGCCTATTCGGACGCGTCGGCCCTGATCGACACCGCCTTTCGCGCTGGTCTAAGCGGAGAGCTCGCGGCGCGCGCGATCCTGCTCCGTGCCCGCATCAATGAAAGAAGCGGCTCCTATGCTCGCGCGCTTCAGGACTATTCCAACGCGCTCTGGATGGAGAGCCTTCCCGCCGCCGACCGCAAGGTAGCGACGGAGGGCAAGGATCGTGTGATAGCCGCGATGGGTTTGAACCCACAGCAACAGGCTGCCGCATCACCGCAACCGGCGCAGGCCGTTCAGGGGCGCTCCAGGCAAGCGGGTGCGTCGCAGCCCGTATCGAACGCGGTACCCGCACCGCAGCCCGCGCCACAGCAGGCCGCGTCCTCTTCCTCGGGCGGTATCGGCGGGTTCTTCGACAGCATTTTCGGTGGATCGCCCAGCCGTCAGCAGGCTGCTCAGGTGCAGCCGCCACAGCAACAGGGCTGGCAGGCCTCGGCCTCGTCGCAGACTGCAACGCAGCCGGCTGCCTCTGCGGTCGTCGTCAGTGCGGCGCCGACGCGTCGCGCCGCGCCGATCCGCGTCGATCCCTCGCTTCAAGCCGATGCGCCCGCGAAGCCCGCGCGCATTGCGAAAGCGACGCCAGCGGCGAAAGTTTCCACACCCCCCGTGACGCCCGTTTCGACATCGGCATCGGCCGTGGCGGCACCGGCCGATGGCTTCCTCATCGTCTTCGGCTCCGCCCCAAGTCACCAGGCTGGGCAGGCCACCGCTCGCCAGATCAAGGCGCAGCTTGCCGACATCCTTGTGAACCGCAATCTCGATGTCGAGTTGGGCGCGGGCGGCTATCGCATTCAGGCCGGGCCGTACAAGGCGAAGACTGCGGCGACGGCGTTGTGCGGCGCCATCAAGCAGCGCGGCATCTCCTGCACCGTCACGCCCTGATACGCGTCGGGAATAAGCCGGTGCCTGACGTTCACATCCAATCACGAAACCTTTGCGCCGCCTGGCATTACGCTAAAGCGAGGCATGCCCTACATTAAGCCGTAGCCTTTCACAGCGATGGAGCGGACGGCATGCGCAATCTCATCACCGATGTCGAAGGGCTGCGGGTCGGCAACGCCGAGGATGCGCGGATCGCGAGCGGCACGACGATCATTCTGGCCGACGCGCCGGTGGTGGCTGCGGCGACGGTGATGGGCGGCGGCCCCGGCACACGCGAGCGCGACGCCATCGGCCTCGAAGGTACGGTCGGCGCGGCGGACGCCATCGTGCTTTCCGGCGGCAGCGCCTTTGGCCTTGACGCGGCGAGCGGCGTGCAGACATGGCTCCGCGAAAACGGGCGTGGCTTTCAGGTGGGCCCGGTGCGGGTGCCCATCGTCCCGCAGGCGATCCTGTTCGATCTCATCAACGGTGGCAATAAGGACTGGGGCCGCGAGGCGCCCTATCGCGAGCTTGGCTTCAAGGCTGCCGAGGCGGCGGGCGTCGATTTCGCACTGGGTTCGGCGGGCGCGGGCTATGGCGCGACAGTGGCGCGGGGTGCCGGGCTTTCGATGCGCGGCGGCCTTGGCAGCGCGTCCGAGCGCCTGACGTTCGGCGGCGAATCCGTGGTCGTCGGTGCGCTCACGGCCGTGAATGCGGCAGGCGCGGTGACGGTCGCGGACACGCCGCATTTCTGGGCCGCCCCCTATGAGCACGGCGGCGAGTTCGGCGGGCTCGGCCTGCCATACCCGCTCCCGCCGGAAGCCGCGCGGCCGGTGCTGAAATACGGGGCGCTGGCTGGTGCAAACACGACGCTGTGTGTCGTCGCGACGGACGCTCCGCTGACGCAAACACAGGCGAAGCGCATCGCCACAATGGCGGCGGCGGGCATGGCGCGCGCGATCCATCCGGTATTCTCGCCGCTCGATGGCGACATCGTTTTCGCGCTCGCGACGGGCCGGGCGGCGCTTTCCGACCGCGACACGGCGCTGCCCTACATCGGCGCGGCCGCCGCGAACTGCCTCGCCCGGGCCATCGCGCGCGGCGTCTATGAGGCTTCCGCATCCCTGCCGGACGGCACGCAGAGCTATCGCAACCTTTTCGCAAGCGCATGAATGCAGTATGAGTCGCGGACGGCGTTTCGCGAGATGCGGCGGCCTTTGGCTTGCCTCCGCGCGAACGGCTGAAAGGCGATGGCGATTCCATGAGCGATAGCAAACGCGCCGCGAGGCTTCTTTTCCTCGACTCAGGCCTCGGCGGTCTCACCGTTCTGAGGGCCGCGCGCGCCGCGATCCCCGAAGCGGAGGTGCATTTCATCGCCGATGACGCCGCCTTTCCCTACGGCTCGAAGCCCGAGGGCGAACTGGTCGAACGGCTTCTCGACCTCGTCGGCGGCGCGCTCGCCGCGTTCGAGCCGGATTGCGTCGTGCTCGCCTGCAACACCGCATCGACAGTCGCGCTTTCGGCGCTGCGGGCCGCCTTTACGGTGCCCTTTGTCGGCACTGTCCCCGCGATCAAGCCCGCCGCCGCCATCACACGAAGCGGCCTCGTCTCGGTGCTCGCCACACCCGGAACGGTCGCGCGGGAATATACGCACACGCTCATCGAAAAATATGCGTTGGGCGCACGCGTGACGCTCGTCGGCGCGGCGAACCTCGCGGAGTTGGCAGAAGGCTACGCCAGTGGCGAGCCGGTGTCCGACGCAGCCATCGCGCGGGAGATCGCGCCCTGCTTCGTTGAAGATGCCGACGCGCGCACCGATGTCGTGGTGCTCGGTTGCACGCATTACCCGCTTCTGCTCGAACGCCTCGACGCGCTTTCGCCGTGGCCCGTAACCTGGCTCGACCCGGCTCCGGCGATCGCGCGCCGCATCGCGAACGTGCTTTCGGAGCGCGGCCACATCGTCGGCGTCGGCGCGAAACGCGGTCACGGCACCATCGCGTTCACCTCCGGGCGCACGCCTCTGCCATCGCTGCTTGCGCTTTTGCAGGCTCATCAGCTAAGCATCGCTGCAAAGATCGATGCAAAAGACGGCGCAGCCGCCGCAGCCTGAGAGTTTTCCATGATCCCGCGCTATTCCCGCCCGCAGATGGCCGCCATCTGGTCCGACCAGTCACGTTATGAAATCTGGCTCGAAATCGAGACGCTCGCCGCTGAGGCGATGGAGCAGCTCGGCACGATCCCGGCGGGCACGTCCAAGGTGCTACGCGACAAGGGCGCATTCGACATCGCCCGCATCGACGAGATCGAGCGCGAAGTGAAGCACGACGTCATCGCCTTCCTGACGAGCGTCAGCGAGCATGCGGGCCCCGAGGCGCGTTTCATGCACCAGGGCATGACGTCGTCCGACGTGCTCGACACCTGCCTCGCCGTGCAATTGACCCGCGCGGCCGATATTCTGCTCGCCGACATCGACGCGTTGCTCGCCGCGCTGAAGCGCCGCGCGCTCGAACACAAATACACCGTCACCGTCGGCCGCAGCCACGGCATTCACGCGGAACCGACGACGTTCGGTCTCAAGATGGCGCTCGGCTATGCCGAGTTCACCCGCGCGAAGGAGCGTCTCCTGCGCGCGAAAGAGGATGTCGGCACGGCGGCGATTTCCGGCGCGGTCGGCACCTTCGCGCATCTCGATCCGCGCGTTGAGGCTTACGTCGCCGAAAAGCTCGGCCTCAAGCCGGAGCCTGTCTCGACGCAGGTCATCCCGCGCGACCGCCATGCCATGTTCTTCGCGACGCTCGGCGTGATTGCGTCGTCGGTGGAGCGGCTCGCGACCGAGATCCGCCATCTTCAGCGCACCGAAGTGGGCGAGGCGGAGGAGTTCTTCTCCGAGGGGCAGAAGGGCTCGTCGGCGATGCCGCACAAGCGCAATCCGGTGCTGACGGAAAATCTCACCGGCCTTGCGCGCCTCGTGCGCGGCTATGCGATCCCCGCGATGGAAAACGTGGCGCTCTGGCATGAACGCGACATCTCGCATTCGTCGGTCGAGCGGCTGATCGGCCCGGACGCGACCGTGACGCTCGATTTCGCGCTGGCGCGGCTCGCTAGCGTGATCGACAAGCTCGTGGTCTACCCGGAGAAGATGAAAGAGAACCTCGAACGCGGCGGCGGGCTCGTGCATTCGCAGCAGGTGCTGCTTGCGCTTACGCAGGCGGGCGTCAGCCGCGAGAACGCCTATCGCCTCGTGCAGCGCAACGCCATGCGCGCGTTTCGCGGGGAGGGCGAGTTCCTCACGTTCCTCAAGGCCGACGCCGACGTGACGGCGGCGCTCCCGCCCGAAAAGATCGAGGCGCTGTTCGACCCGCAGCACCACATGCGCAATGTCGATGTGATCTTCGGAAGGGTATTTGGGGAATCGATTTGCGCTGACTAGGAGTTATTAAACGTCGTTGATACATACGGCGAAAGATTCGCATAAGCGACGTTTGATATAGGTCAATGCTATAAATCGAGCTCGTTTCGGGATGCGACATGCGCCGATCTCGCAAATCATATCACAACGATGCGATGTGGCGACTTACAGCCTCTGATGTACTGCTTGCAAAATACGATAAGATTGAGAAGAAAAGAAACAAAAATAGGAATGGTGTACGTAACAGAGCTCATAACAATCAACCGCCGGCCAAATGGATATTACGAAAAAAATCGCCCGACATTGTAAATTTTAGCGAACAGACAAAGGAAAAAAAGCTGTCGTCGCCCTGTCGTCGATTGCCGCCTCGATCGGGTCTTCCGGGTAGAGGTTGGTTACGAGGTCGAAAAAACTTTGGGATTCTGTGAATCTTTGACGGTCGATTTATTGTGTCATCATTTGTTACTCTGATCGTCTTTCTCCACGTCGAGCCTATTGCGTCTTTCGCAACCTCCCTCTATTCTCCCCGGACCGAGCCGCCCGGCGCATTTCAGGGCATGCCGTGGCGGCTTTTTCGTGCTTCTCCAAATGCGAGACGCGCAAGCGGCTTCTTCAGCCGCAATTGTCGTTTCGCGAGAGAGACCTAATAAGAAAGGAAGCAAAATGCCCAAGATGAAGACCAAGAGTGGCGTGAAGAAACGCTTCAAGATCACCGGAACGGGCAAGGTTCTCGCCTCGCAGGCCGGCAAGCGTCACGGCATGATCAAGCGGACTCCGAAGTTCATTCGTAATGCGCGCGGCAGCGTCGTCCTCGAACCGGGCGATGCGAACCATGTGAAGAAGTTCGCCCCCTACGGGCTTGACTGATCACCGAAACGACGCAACGATTGAGCTTGGAGACGACGAACAATGTCACGTGTGAAACGCGGTGTAGCCGCACACGCCCGTCATAAGAAGGTTCTTGAGCAGGCGAAGGGCTTTTACGGTCGCCGCAAGAACACCATCCGCATCGCGAAGCAGGCGGTCGAAAAGAGCCTGCAATATGCTTATCGCGATCGCCGGACGAAGAAGCGCAATTTCCGCTCGCTGTGGATTCAGCGCATCAACGCCGCCACGCGCGAGCATGGCCTTACCTATGGCCGTTTCATCGACGGCCTCAACAAGGCGGGCATCGAAATCGACCGCAAGGTGCTGTCCGACCTCGCCATCACCGATCCGGCGGGCTTCGCGGCGCTCGTCGGCAAGGCGCGCGAGGCTCTGCCCGCGGAGCTTAGGTCTGCATGAGGCTTGACGAACTGACAGTGCCCGAGTTGCTCGCGCTGGCGAACATCCTTCTTCGGATCGCCGATGAAATTCCGAAGGAGGACGCCCGCGCAACGCGGGATGCGCGCGACGAGATCACTTACGTTTTGAAGCTGATTTCCGAGAAGGAGGGCAAAATCGAGCCCTCCCACGCGCTCCCGAATTGAAGCGTCGCTGCAACTCGACAATTCTGTCTGTTCCGTGAACAGCCCGTCATGCGCTTTTCAGGCGCATGACGGGCTTTTTTGTCGGCGAGCCATCGGCGGCACAGGCATCGCATCGGGCGTTGTCCTGCGCAAACGGCGTTCTGCGGTCTTGACCCCTCCGGCCAAAAGTGGCACGCCAATCGCACATCGCCACATCACTTCCCGAACGAGAAGCACCCATGGAAACGCTTGCGGATTCCGCACCCGATCTTGACGCACTGTCGAACCGGCTGCTTGAGGCCGTGGGAGGCGCGGGCGACCTCGCCGCGCTCGACGCCATCCGCGTTTCGGCGCTCGGCAAGAAGGGCGAAATCTCGGAGCTGATGAAGAAGCTCGGCGCGCTCCCGGCGGAGGAACGCAAGAGCTTCGGCCAGGCGGTCAACGTGGTGAAGGACGCGGTCGCCGCCGCGCTTGAGGCGCGCAAGGCAGAACTCGAAGCCGCAGCGCTTGCCGAAAAACTCGCCACCGACCGCGTGGATGTCACCCTGCCGGTGCGCACGAATCCCGCAGCGGAAGGCCGCATCCATCCCATCAGCCGCGTCTGGGAAGAACTGATGGTGATCTTCGCCGACATGGGTTTCTCGGTCGCCGAAGGCCCGGACATCGAGACCGACGATAACAATTTCACGCGGCTGAACTTCCCCGTCGGCCATCCGGCGCGCGAAGCGCACGACACGTTCTTCTTCAATCCGGACGAGCAGGGCGAGCGTCTGCTGCTACGCACGCACACCTCGCCGGTGCAGGTGCGCACCATGATGGCGAGCCAGCCGCCGATCCGCATCATCGCGCCGGGCCGCGTCTACCGCATGGACTCGGACCAGACGCACACGCCGATGTTCCATCAGGTCGAGGGCCTCGTCATCGACCGCGCCACGCATATGGGCCACCTGAAATGGGTGCTCGAAGAATTTTGCAAGGCGTTCTTCGAGGTGCCGGACGTGAACATGCGCTTCCGCATGTCGCACTTCCCGTTCACGGAGCCATCCGCCGAGGTGGATATCCAGTGCGACCGCTCCGGGCCGGAACTCAAGATCGGGCAGGGCAACGACTGGCTCGAAATCCTGGGCTGCGGCATGGTGCATCCGAACGTGCTGCGCTCCTGCGGCATCGACCCCGACGAGTGGCAGGGCTTCGCCTTCGGCATGGGCATCGACCGCATCGCGATGCTGAAATACGGCATGCCAGACCTGCGCGCGTTCTTCTCGGGCGATCTGCGCTGGCTGAAGCATTATGGCTTTTCGCCGCTCGCGGTGCCGTCGCTCGCGGGTGGCCTGTCGGGCTGACGCCTCCAATCGATTTGGTGCAACGCCCTGCGTGAACAGGCGGAGTTAACGTGGAGCGGTGCTATCCCGCCTGCAAGAGCCGCATGGCTTCGTCGCGCTCGAACAGCGCGAGGCAGGTGCGCGCGGCCAATCCCTGGTCCGATTTGAGGTACGGATCGCGGCCGAGCAGATAGCGGACGGCGGTCGCGGCGCGCTCGATCAACGGCGCGGCTTCGGGCCAACCCGCTATGCGGAAGCCGGGATCGCCGCTCTGCTTCGCGCCCAGCACCTCGCCGCCGCCGCGAAGTCGCAAATCCTCCTCCGCGATCACGAAGCCGTCGTCCACCTGCCGTAAGATGTCGAGCCGCGATTTCGCCGTCTCGGACAGCGGCCCCTTGTAGAGCAGTATGCAGGACGATTGCGCCGCGCCGCGCCCGACGCGCCCGCGAAGCTGGTGCAGTTGCGCGAGGCCGAACATCTCCGCGTTCTCGATGATCATCACGGTCGCGTTCGGCACGTTCACGCCAACTTCGATGACGGTGGTCGCGACGAGGATCGTGGTTTCGCGCGCGGTGAAGGCGGCTATCGCCGCGTCTTTCTCCGCGCCGGGAAGCTTGCCATGCACGAGGCCGACGCGCTCGCCGAACACCTGGCGCAGATGCGCGGCGCGCTCGGTCACGGCGGTCATGTCGCGCGCGGTCTCGCTTTCGACGGCGGGGCACACCCAATAGACCTGCGCGCCTTCGCCGAGCGCGCGATGCAACCCCTCGATCACATCCTCCAGTCGCTCCTGCGGCACGGTGCGCGTGATGACTGGTTTGCGGCCCGCGGGCTTCTCGGTGAGTTGCGACACGTCGAGGTCGCCGTGGAGCGACAGTTGCAGCGTGCGCGGAATCGGCGTCGCGGTCATCACGAGGATGTCGGCATCGCCCGCTCGCGCCTTTTCTTGCAAGGCGAGCCGCTGCGCCACGCCGAAGCGATGCTGTTCGTCGACGATGGCGAGGCCGAAATCGCGGAAAACCACATCCGGCTGAAACAGGGCGTGGGTGCCGCAGATCGCGCGGATTTCGCCGCTGGCGAGCTTGCCGAGAAGCCGCCCGCGCGTGCGGCCCTGTTCGCGCCCCGAGAGATAGCCGAGCGGAATGCCCGCCGCCTCGCATAGTGGCGTCAGCGTTTCGAGATGCTGGCGGGCGAGAACGTCGGTCGGAGCCATGAGCGCGACTTGCGCGCCCGCCTCGACGGCGTTCGCCATGGCCAGCGCCGCGACAACCGTCTTGCCCGCGCCGACATCGCCCTGAAGCAGCCGCAGCATGCGCCGCGACGACGCCATGTCGGCTTTGATCTCGGCGAGCGCGGTTTCCTGCGAGCGCGTCAGCGCGAAGGGCAGGGATGCGCGCATCTTCGCGGCGAGGCTGCCGTCGCCGACGAGCGAGCGCCCGGCAAGCTGGCGGTGGCTGCGACGCACGAGCGCGATGGCGAGTTGCGCGCTCGACACTTCGTCATAGGCGAGCCGCTCGCGTGCCTTGTGCCACAGCGCAAGGTCGGCGTGGCTTTGCGGGCGATGCAGCGTCACGAGCGCGTTGCGAAAGCTCGGCCAGCCCTGCGCCTCGACGAGCGACGTATCGAGCCATTCGGGGAAATCGGGCACTCTCGCAAGCGCGTCGCCGATGACGCGATAGAGAAATTTCTGCGTAAGGCCGAGCGTCAACGGGTAGACCGGCTCGATGGCGGGCAGGCGATGGCGTTCGTTCGGCTCGAGCACATAATCGGGGTGCGTCATCTGGAGGCGCGTGCCGTGGCGCTCGACACGGCCGGAGACGAGGCGCGGCTCGCCCAGCGGCAGCAGGCGCTTGATGCCAGCGCGGTCGCCGTGGAAGTAGACGATGTCGAGCGCGCCGCTTTCGTCCTCGCACACGATGCGAACGGGCGCGCGCGATGCCGAGCGCGGCGGCGCGCTGTGCTTCACCGGCGTCACGACGAGCGTGACGATGCCGCCGGGGAGCGCTTCGCTGACGGATGGAGTGAGCCTGCGGTCGAGCGTTCCCGTCGGCAGGTGCCACAGGAGATCGATCACGCGCGGTGGCGTCAGCGGCTTCGCGAGCAGCTTCGTCAGAAGCTCCGCGCCGCGCGGGCCGAGTCCCTTGAGGCTCGTCAGCGGCGCTTGAAGCGCGGCAGCGTCGGCGCCTTTTTCAGGCGGGCTTTTCTCCGGGGAAGCCATGCGTTCCAGAAATGTGGGCGTGCGAGCGCCCTGCCAAGGAACCGGCGCTTCAAACAACGCCATTTGCGACTGCGATTCGCTCATGCTCGGGAGTTTGGGCACGGGGCGCGCTTCGCGCAATCCGCGCGGCGATTTTTGCACCGCCGCGACGGGGATAAGGCGGAAAGTGCGAAAGCCGGGGTATGAATGCG
>NZ_JFZJ01000021.1 GCF_000636015.1 Rhodomicrobium udaipurense JA643 | reverse complement strand
GCGGGCGAAGGCGTCGGCGGCGAAGCGCCTCCGGCTTCCGAATGCCCGCAGAGCCTTCATTCCAGCGCGGAAAGCTGAGCGTGAGGAGGCTCATACGTCTGATCCGGGCTTTCTCCTCCACGAGACAAAGCCCAGGGCGACAGTCGGAGGACCGATGCTGAAAGCAGCTCTCGCAGGTCTCTTACGGTACCGTTCGCAGCAGATTTCCGGCAATGGAGGACGCAGGCGGTGCATCACGCTTCCGGAGAGCGATATTTTCCGAATGCATCAACATCTCTATCCTCCGAGTGGACGGGGGTAGTTTGGCCTTCGGGCGGCTCCTCGGACGCATGCTTCCCACGGGCTGCATGCGGAAGAAACGCTCCGCCCATGACGCTGGAAGCCGGGTTCAAGCCCGGTTTCCTCTGACGTTGTGGCCCTACGCTCACAAAATGCCCGATGAACTGATACGGCCCCCAGGCAAATTCCGTCGACCGGCCGACAGCATGCCACCTCTACGCCGTCAAACAGGGTAAGCCGACGTCGACACAAGCTCGCTACCATGCGGAAAATTGGCGCTGAACCCATATTTTATTACGGTTGTCGCGAACACCCGCTATAACATCCCCCAGAAGCGACACCTCACACATCGATGCCCTGGCCCGAACTCCTCGTCATTGTCTCTCTCATTCTGCTCAACGCCTTTCTGGTGGCGGCGGAGCTTGCGATCGTTTCCTCCCGGCCCGCGCGGCTCCACAAGTTCGTCAGCGACGGCAAGCGCGGCGCTGTTGCTGCCGCCTCATTGAACGCGGACCCAGGCCGTTTTCTCCCCGCCGTGCAGATCGGCATCACGGTCGTTGCCATCCTCTCCGGCGCGTATGGCGAATTGACGCTCGCGCCCTCGCTTGCTTATGCGCTTGAAGGCGTGGAATGGCTGGGCTCCTGGTCCAGCTGGCTCGCCTCCTTCATCGTCGTGGCGACAATCTCCTACTTCTCGCTCGTGATTGGCGAACTCGTGCCGAAAAGGCTCGCGCTCGCAAACCGGGAAGTCATCGCCTGCCTCGTGGCGCCGACCCTGAACGTCTGGGCCACCATTTCAACCCCGATCTCCTTCTTCCTTCGCCTCTCGACGGATGCGGTGCTCCGGCTCGCAGGCCCGATGAAGGCCGAGCCGGAAGTCACCGAGGAAGAGGTGAAGTCCATGATCGCGGAAGGCACCGAGGCCGGTGTGTTCGAGAAGGCCGAACAGGAAATCATCGAGCGCGTGTTGAGCGTCGCCGACCGCTCGGTTCGCTCGATCATGGTGCCCCGGCGCGACATCATCTGGCTCGACGTCAACGACAGCGAAGAAGCCATATTCAACGACATCTTCTCGAGCGGTCATTCCCGCTTTCCGGTCTGCCGCGACGACGTGGACGAAACGTTCGGGGTCATCCACGCAAAAACGCTGCTCGAACAGTGCCGCCACGGCGGCAAGATCAATCTCGAAGCGGCGATCATGGCACCGCTCTACGTTCACGAGAGCACGAACGTTCTGAAGCTGCTCGAAATGTTCAAGAACACGCTCGTCCACATGGCGATCGTGCTCGACGAACACGGCACCGTTCAAGGCATCGTGACGCCCGCCGACATCCTCGCCGGGATCGCGGGCGAGCTGCCGGAAGAAGAGGCCGACATTGGACAGTCCGCCGTTCAGCGCGAGGATGGCTCGTGGCTGCTCGACGCGCAGATGCCGGTCTACGAGGTGGAGCGCGTGCTCGACGTGAACGGCATGGCCGTGGACGACGCGGAATATACGACGCTTGCGGGCTTCGTGCTCGCGCAACTCGGGCACATTCCCGCCGTGGGCGAGAAGTTCCGCTGGCGCTCATGGGTGTTCGAGGTGATCGATCTCGACGGCCGACGCATCGACAAGGTGCTCGCGTTCCGTCCCGTATAAGCGCATCGGCCGATTGGCCCGCTAAATCTGAAGGAGCGCGCTCATGAGCAAGGTTGCATTCATCGGACTTGGCGTCATGGGCTATCCCATGGCCGGGCATATCGCGAAGCGCGGCCACGATGTGACGGTCTTCAACCGCACGGCGGCGAAGGCGGCGAAATGGGTGGCGGAGTTCGGCGGCCAGCACGCGCCGACGCCCGCTGAGGCCGCGAAGGGTGCGGATTTCGTCTTCTCCTGCGTCGGTAACGACAACGACCTGCGCGAAGTGACGACCGCTCCCGACGGCGCGTTCGGTGCGCTTAAGCCCGGCGCGATCTTCATCGACAACACCACCGACTCCGCCGATGTCGCGCGCGAGCTTCACGCGGCCGCGAAGGCGCACGGCGCGCATTTCCTCGACGCGCCGGTTTCGGGCGGACAGGCGGGCGCGGAAAACGGCACGCTGACCGTGATGGTCGGCGGCGACGCGGACGCCTTCGCCAGTGCCGAACCGGTCATCGCCTCGTTCGCACGCGCGGTGAGGCATATGGGGCCGGCGGGCGCGGGCCAACTCACAAAGATGGTCAATCAGCTCTGCATCGCGGGCGTTGTGCAGGGGCTCGCGGAGGGCATCCACTTCGCGCAGAAGGCGGGGCTCGATGTGGCCGCCGTGATCGACACGATCTCCAAGGGCGCGGCGCAGTCCTGGCAGATGGAAAACCGCTCGAAGACGATGGACGCTGGGCAGTTCGACTTCGGCTTCGCGGTCGACTGGATGCGGAAGGACCTCGCAATCTGTCTCGACGAGGCGCGTAAGAACGGCGCTCATCTGCCGCTCGCCGCGCTTGTCGATCAGTTTTATTCCGAGGTGCAGGCGATGGGCGGCAAGCGCTGGGACACGTCGAGCCTCATTGCGCGGCTGAACCGAAAATAATCGCGCGCACCAAAACAACAACCCAAGGTTTTTCCATTATAATACAACCCACCAAAGATTGTTATTTGGTGTTCCAGAAGCAACAGTCGCTTTCTCATGACACGCCATTGACGGATATCAACAGGAGCAGCAAAGGGCGCGCCTTGTTGCTCGATAGCCGCCGTGTGTAAGCTTGCGCCCGGCTTGGGTCGGGGCATTCTTTCATGCGTGTTGCGCAGTTTTTTTCCGTCGCCGCATCATGTGCGCTTGTCGGGCTTGGCGGTTGCACAACGGTGCCCGCGCTCAGCCCTATCAACGGCACCGAGGCGCGTGAGGACGGCAGCATTCCGATCAACGAGGTCGTGAAGCGCGTCAAATGCGAGATCTACGACGCGACGCGTGACATTCCCAAGGAATACGTCTGGTTTCAGACCTGGGGCGCGAATGTCGACCTCGACCTGATCGCCAACGAGTCGTCTTCGATCACGCCTTCGGTCGCTGTGCTTGATCCGTTTCCGCCTTTCAGATCGGCTTCACTCGGCACCTTCTCGCGCGGCTTTTCGCTTGGCCTCGGCGGCGGCGTCGCCACCACGGCTTCGCGGACAGAGAGCGTGAGCTTCTCCATGAATTTCACGGAGGTGCACGAGCAACTCAACCCGGCGAGCAAGATCAACCGACGTGAAGCGTTCGACAATTGCATCCTTCCCAAGGGACGCGATCTGAACAGCGATCTTGGGCTCAGGCAGTGGATCAAGTCGGTGCTCGGGCCGCTGGAAGGCGGCAACCGCGCCCTGCTGTCGCCGCAGCCGAAGCAAAGCACTCGGCCCGCCGCGCCTCCGGCTTTCACGTGCCGTCAAAGGTCCGGCGCGCCTTCCGCAGACTGCGAAGCCCCGCTCAAGTCGATCACCCATTCGATCGAGTTCACCGTCGTGAAAAGCGCAAACATCAGCCCGAGTTGGACGCTGGTGCACTTCAAGGGCCACAACGGCAACAACTCGCTGGCAAGCGCGGGACGCACCGACACGCACCGGCTGAAGATCACCCTCGGTCCCACCAACGAAACGCGCTCGAATGCGAGCACGCAGCAAAGCCTGCGTGAGATTGCGCCGGCGATCTCGAACGTCGTTGGCCAAACTCTGGGCGCGCGATAAACGCTCTGAAATTCAGTCGTGCGGTTCTTCGGCGTGGGCCGCGAGCACCTGCCCGGCGAGATAGAGCGAACCCGCGATGACGATGCGGACGGGGCCTTTCGCGGCGGCGCGGCTATTCGCAAACGCCTCTTCGAGGCTTCCAGCGGGCTCGGCGGCAAGTCCCTCGCGGCGCGCGATGGCGGCAAGCTCGTCCGCCTTGTAAGCCGACGTCTGGCCCTCGATGTCGACGGTGGCCGTAAGCTCGGGCAGGCCCTGAAAGTGACGGAGAAAACCGCCCGCGTCCTTGGTCGACAGCATGCCGACGATCAGATGAATGGGGCTCGACACGCGCTCTTCGAGGTCGGCAAGCGCGCGCGCGACCACTTCGCCCGCAGCCGGATTATGCCCGCCGTCCACCCAGATTTCCGAGCCTTCGGGCGCGAGAGCGTGAAGATGTCCGGGGCCGAGGCGTTCGAGCCGCGCAGGCCAGACCGCCGACGTGATCCCCTTTGCGATGGCGGCCTCGGACACGTGGAAGCCTTCGAGATTGCGCGCGGAGGCGATGGCCGTGCCCGCGTTCTCGAACTGGTGGCGGCCGACTAGGCGCGGAAGCGGCAGATCGAGCAGACTCTCCTCATCCTGATAGACGAGGTGGCCCTGCTGCTCGAACACGTCCCAACTCGCTCCAGCCGCGCTAACTGGCGCTTCGAGGGCTGCGGCGCGCATGGCAATGACGTGCATCGCCTCGTCCGACTGCCGCGAAACGATGGCAGGGCGCCCGCGCTTCAGAATGCCCGCCTTCTCGCCGGCGATGGCTTCGATACTATCGCCGAGATAGGAGCAATGATCGATCGAGATCGCCGTCAGCACGGTTGCCAAAGGCTCGTCGATGACGTTTGTCGCGTCGAGCCGCCCGCCGAGCCCCGTCTCCAGAAGCACGATGTCGGCAGGATTTTCGGCGAAGGCGAGGAACGCCGCCGCCGTGGTGATTTCGAAGAACGTGATCGGCTCACCGCGATTGGCAGTCTCGGTGCGCGCCAGAACGTCGGCCAGATGGCTCTCGCTGATCGGCCTTGCACCGCCCTGCGCCGCGAGTTGGATGCGTTCGTGGAAACGCACCAGATGCGGCGACGTGAAAACATGCGCGCGATAACCGGACGCTTCCAGCATCGCCTTCAGGAACGCGACCACGGACCCCTTGCCGTTCGTGCCCGCGACGTGAACCACGGGGGGAATGCTGCGATGCGGGTCGCCGAGCGCGCGGAGAAGCCGATGCACGCGGCCGAGCGAGAGGTCGATGCTTTTCGGGTGCAGCGTCTGAAGGCGCGCAAGCAGGCTGTCTGAGGGTGAGCTCAAGGATATGTCCGAAGAATTGTGAGGGGCGCGAGTGTGCCCCGCTTTGCTCATGACGGCGATGCGGGCGCCGGGGCCTTGGTCGGCTCGGGCGAGGCAGGCTCGATGGTTGTCGCCGCGATCTGTTCCGGCGTCGCCGGCAGCTTGGCATCGGAGGCGGCGCCGTTCAAATGCCGGGCGTTGTCCTCGGCCGCAGCCGTCGCGCGCGCCTTGATCTCACCGCGACGCTCCGCCGTCAGCATCGCGCAGATCCGGGCGAGCGTGTCGCGCAGTTCATGGCGGTGCACCACCATGTCGATCATGCCGTGGTCGAGGAGATATTCCGAGCGCTGGAAGCCATCGGGCAGCTTCTCGCGGATCGTCTGCTCGATGACGCGCGGCCCGGCAAAACCGATGAGCGCGCCGGGTTCCGCGATGTGGATGTCGCCCAGCATGGCATAAGAGGCCGTGACGCCGCCCGTTGTCGGGTTGGTCAGCACCACGATATAAGGCAGGCCCGCGTCGCGCAGGCGCTGCACCGCAACCGTGGTACGCGGCATCTGCATGAGCGACAAGATGCCCTCCTGCATGCGCGCGCCGCCGGACGACACGAAAAGGATGTATGGCGCTTTCAACTCGACGGCTTTCATCATGCCGAGGATGATCGCCTCACCCGCCGCCATGCCGAGCGAGCCGCCCATGAAGGAGAAGTCCTGCACGCCCGCGACGACCGTCAGCCCATCGAGCAGACCAACGCCGGTGATCAGCGCATCCTGCATGCCGGTTTTCGCGCGCGCTTCCTTGATGCGGTCCGCATAACGCTTCTCGTCGCGGAACTTCAGCGGGTCGGCGGGCACTTCGGGTGTGGACAACGTCTCGAACTTGCCGTCGTCGAAGAAGGATTTCAGCCGCGGCACAGCCCCGATGCGCATGTGATGGCCGGATTGCGGAAAAACGAACTGGTTCGCCTCCAGATCCTTGTGGAATACCATCTGCCCGGTTTCCGGGCACTTGATCCAAAGGTTCTCCGGCATCTCCTTTTTCTGCCAGAGACCGCTGATCTTGGGGCGGACGACGCTATTGATCCAGTTCACGGCTTTTCGCTTTCATTGCCTCGAGGGAGGCCATCTTCGCTAGTGTTCAGGCTGCCTTCAGGCCGGCGGAGAGCTTTTCGACCAATGTGAGCACGGAGCTTACGGTTAGTTCGGTCGCGCGCCCCTTGTCGTCAAGGCTCTGGGCGATGGTGTCCACGAGCGCTGAGCCGACGACGACACCGTCGGCGACGCTCGCGATCGACTTCGCCTGTTCGGGCGTGCGCACGCCGAAGCCAACCGCGACGGGAAGCGTGGTTCTCGCCTTGATGCGAGCCACGTTCTTCGCCACCGCTTCGAGGTCGGGCGCGCGTGTTCCGGTCACGCCCGTGATCGACACGTAATAGACGAAGCCGCTCGTGTTCGCGAGCACGGCGCCGAGGCGATGATCGTCGGTCGTCGGCGTGGTCAGGCGAACGAAATTCAATCCGGCGTTCATGGCCGGGATGCAAAGCTCGTCGTCGGCTTCCGGCGGCGCGTCGACCACGATCAGCCCGTCGACGCCCGCCTCGACCGCGTCGGCGAGGAAACTATCCACCGGATAGACGTATATGGGGTTGTAGTAGCCCATAAGCACGATGGGCGTCGTCTTGTTCGTCTCGCGGAAGGCGCGCACCATGGCGAGCGTCTTGTGCATGTCCTGACCGGCGTGCAACGCCCGCAGCGACGCGCGCTGGATCGCCGGACCGTCCGCCATGGGGTCGGAAAAGGGCATGCCAAGCTCGATGACATCCGCGCCCGCCCCCGGCAGACCCTTGAGGATTTCGAGAGACGTGGCGGTGTCGGGATCGCCAGCCGTAATGAAGGTGACGAAAGCCTTGCGGTCTTGAGCCGCCAATTCTTCGAAGACTGTCGCGAGCCGATGCATGATCGCCTTTGAGCCTTAAGAGCGCGCGTGTGCGCTAGATGTCCATTCCGAGATGACCGGCAACGGCGAAGATGTCCTTGTCGCCCCGCCCGCTCATGTTCATAACGAGGAGATCGTCCGGCGGCAAGGTGGGGGCAAGTTTTGTCACATAGGCGAGCGCGTGCGCAGGTTCGAGCGCGGGGATGATGCCCTCGATCCGCGTGCAGAGCTGGAACGCGTCCAGCGCCTCGCGGTCCGTCGCCGAAACATAGGTCACGCGGCCGGTGTCGCGCAGCCAGCTGTGCTCGGGCCCGATGCCCGGATAGTCGAGGCCCGCCGAGATCGAATGTCCTTCGAGGATCTGGCCGTCGCCGTCCTGCAGCAAATAGGTGCGGTTGCCGTGCAGCACGCCGGGCTTGCCGCCGTTGAGCGAGGCGCAATGCCCGTTCGGCACATCGAGGCCCCTGCCCGCCGCTTCCACGCCGAACATTTTTACGCTCGGGTCGTCGAGGAAGGGGTGGAAAATGCCCATCGCGTTCGAGCCGCCGCCGATGGCCGCAACCAGCGTATCCGGCAGGCGGCCTTCCGCCGCAAGCATCTGCTCGCGGGTTTCCTGCCCGATGACCGCCTGAAAATCGCGCACCATGGCGGGATAGGGATGCGGACCGGCCACCGTGCCGATGATGTAGAACGTGTCCTCGACGTTCGACACCCAATCGCGCAACGCCTCGTTCATGGCGTCCTTCAGCGTGCCGGTGCCGGAGATTACGGGCCGCACTTCCGCGCCGAGAAGCCGCATGCGAAAAACGTTCGGCTTCTGCCGCTCGATGTCCGTCGCGCCCATGTAGATCACGCATGGCAGGCCGAACCGCGCGGCCACCGTGGCCGTTGCGACGCCGTGCTGGCCCGCGCCCGTTTCCGCGATGATGCGCTTCTTGCCCATGCGCTTCGCCAGCAGGATCTGGCCGAGGCAGTTGTTTACCTTGTGCGAGCCTGTGTGGTTCAGTTCCTCGCGCTTGAAGTAGACCTTCGCGCCGCCGAGGTGCTGCGTGAGCCGTTCCGCGAAGTAGAGCGGGCTGGGCCGGCCTGCGTAATGGGCGTTCAGGTCTGCGAGTTCCGCGTGAAATGCGGGATCGATCTTGGCCGCCTCATACGCCGCTTCGAGTTCGAGGATGAGCGGCATCAGCGTTTCGGCAACAAAGCGTCCGCCATAAAGCCCGAAATGGCCCCTTTCGTCCGGGCCGGTGCGGTAACTGTTCAGATGCAGCGGCGTTTCAGCGATGGGGTCCATGTCGATCCTCTTCCGCCGCGGTCGCGGCGACTGGTTCAAGATGTTTGGCGGCGCGGACGAAGCGGGCGATGAGGTTCGGATCCTTCACGCCGGGAGCGCGCTCGACGCCCGACGAAACATCGACGCTTGCCGATCCGCTCGTGGCAATTGCGAGGCGCACATTATCAGGGTCGAGGCCGCCTGAAAGCATAAAATCGGGTCTGGGTTGCGCCTTCGCGAGCCACGTCCAGTCGAACGAAATACCGTTGCCGCCGGGAAGCGCGTCCGGCGCGCGAGGCGGCGGCGCATCGAACAGCACGATGTCGGCGGAGGGCTCGTATGCCCGCGACGCCTCGATATCGTCGAGGCTCCCGACCTTCACCGCCTTGATGATTCGAGCGCCGAAGCGGCGCGACGCGGGTCTTGATCGCTTCGAGAAGCGCGTCGTCGGCATCGACCGTCAGCGCAACGATGGCGATCCGTCCGCGCGCCAGCGTCGCGAGTTCCGCAGCCCGGGCGACCGAAACATTGCGCGGGCTTTTCGGGAAAAACACCATGCCCGCATAGTCCGCGCCCGCGCCGATAGCTGCTTCGAGCGTATCCTCGGTTGAAAGTCCGCAGATTTTGACGGAAACGGTCATGCTCTCAAAGCTGTCGTGAAGGCTTGTGTCTGCCTCACCAGATCGAGGCGGAGCGAAACTACGCTATCTGTGATTTCATCTATGGCTTCCGCGTTCCACGGAAGCGCGAAATCTTGGATCGCTATCGTTCGATGGCATCGCAAGCGCGCCGCCTGATCATTATTCAAGACTGAGATTTCACAAACCCGCGTCCCTTTGGAACGGGCAATGCGCCTCAATCTGCCTTGCATTCGCGACCGTCGAACCGCGCCGGGCTTCACCCATCCACTTGCTCGCGTAAACCGGCCCTCCAATCCGCCTGACAAAGCCGCGGCGGACCGGCCTAGCGGATGGAGCGAAGCGCTCGCTGCTGGGGCTGCGCGGCGCCGGGCTTCGGCAAAGCCTGCTCGAGTCCGCGCTTGAGCTTCTCGGCCTCCTGCTTCCAGATGGCCGCCTCCCTGTGCGTGTCGCGTGCGGCCTTGCGCCAATGGCCCTGACCGAGCCACGCGGCGATCCAGCCGCCGATAGCGCCAAGAAAAGCTGCGCCAAACAGGAAGACGTAGAACGGCAGGTTCACCTTGAGCGCGATGTCGCGGTCGATGAACGGATCAACGACGAACGAGACGTCGTGTCGGTTCGCGACAGCGAAAGCCGCGATGACCGCGCCAATGATCAGAAGCAGAACGAAGATGAGGAAACGTTTCATGGATGCATCGGCCAGCGGCCGCCTGTCGCCAGAGTTAGGATGCCTTCGCTGCCTTCTTGCGGCCTTTCGGCTTCTCGGCAGGAGCCTCGGGCGGATTAAGCCTGATTCTCAGCTCTTTGCCTGTCTTGAAATAGGGGACGAACTTTTCAGGCACCGAAACCTGATCCCCCGTCCTCGGGTTGCGACCGACCCTAGCGGGGCGGTGCTTGACGGAAAATGCGCCAAAGCCGCGCAGCTCGACACGGTCGCCTTTGGTCAGCGCGCCAGTAATCTCTTCGAAAATCACATTCACGATTTTCTCCACATCCCGGTGCATGAGATGGGGGTTCGTCGCGGCAAGTTTCTCAATCAGCTCGGACTTAATCATACATTTATCTCACATTGCTGAGCTGAGGGTGCCAAATGGAGAATAAGCCGTCAAGCGGACGGTCCTTCAGGATGTCCAGACCTTCGAGCACAGCCGCGTCCACAAGAGACGCGACACCGAGCTTCAGCGCGAGGCTCGACATCGACGCGGAAAGCAGCGAGGACACGGATTGTCCGGGTTTCCAGTCCCGCACTTTCAGGCCAGACGGCACTTTGCGGGCATCGGTGAACCATTTGATGGCAACCTGCTCATCCCCGATCGCGTCAATAAGCCCGACCTGAGCCGCCTGTCTGCCGGTGTAGATCCGGCCGGTCTTGATGTCTTCGAGGGACGATACTGCGGCTTTGCGCCGCTCCGCGACCAGCCCCACGAACCAGCCCTGACTGTCCTTCACAAGCTGTTCCGTAAGCGCACGGGCCGCATCGTCAACGGGCGTGAACGGCGACGGCTTCGCCTTGAGCGCGCCGCTTCTCACCTCATCGACCTTCACGCCGACCTTGCCGAGAAGCTCCGAGACGTCGGCCCACTGAAAGATTACGCCAACGGAGCCGGTGATCGTATTACCGCGCGCGACGATATAATCCGTGGCGATGCCGCCGAGATAGGCCGCCGACGTCGCCATTGTGCCGAACACGGCGGCGACGGGCTTGGCGTTCGCGAGTTCGCGCAAGTCTTCGTAGAGGGCTTCGCCGCCTGTCGTGGTGCCGCCTGGGCTATCCACGGCGACGATGACCGCCTTCACATTGTCGTCCTTGCGAAGCTTTTCCAGCATGTCGTGCCGGGACTTCGAGTCGCCGATAAAGCCCGAGATCGTGATGCGCGCGATGTGGTCGCGCCCGATCCCGAAACCAGATGTGCCGTCGTCGCCGCCCGACCGTGCGCCCGCGAAAGCAAGCGCGGCGACGAACGCGACGATGGCAAGCACGCGCCAAACGGTCAGGCGACGCTTGAGACGGCGACGGTCGATGAGAATGTCTGAATCCAGGGTCATGCATTCACCTTCGAACGAGGCCCGCGCAATGATTTGCACGGGCCATGCCGCTCAAGCGCGCCTTCGCGCAATACGGCCTACTCCTTATCCTTGGTCTGCGCCTTGAGCGCAGCGCCAAGGATGTCGCCGAGCGAAGCACCGCTGTCGGTCGAACCGAACTGAGCGACGGCTTCCTTTTCTTCGGCGATTTCCAGCGCCTTGATCGAAAGACCGATCTTGCGCCCGCCCTTGTCCACCTGCGTGACGACAGCGTCGACCATATCGCCGGCGGAGAAACGCTCGGGACGCTGTTCGCTGCGATCGCGGGACAGATCGGCGCGGCGGATGAACGCCGTCATATCAGTGCCCGAAATCTTCACGTCGATGCCGGCATCCTTCACCTCGATGACTTCGCAGGTGACGGTGGAGCCCTTCTTCAGCGTCGAGGACGCGGACTGGAACGGATCGGTGGCCAGCTGCTTGATGCCGAGGCTGATGCGTTCCTTCTCGGGGTCGGTCTCAAGCACGACAGCGCGAACGGTGTCGCCCTTGTTGTATTCCTTGATCGCTTCCTCGCCAGAACGGGACCAGTCGAGATCCGACAGATGCACCATGCCGTCGATGCCGCCTTCGAGGCCCACGAACAGACCGAACTCGGTGATGTTGCGAACCTGGCCTTCGACCTCGGAACCCTTCGGATGCGTATCCGCAAACGTGTTCCAGGGGTTTTCCTGCGTCTGCTTCAGGCCGAGCGAGATACGGCGCTTGGAAGCGTCCACTTCGAGAACCTGAACTTCCACTTCCTGGCTCGTCGAAACGATCTTGCCGGGGTGGACGTTCTTCTTGACCCAGCTCATTTCGGAGACGTGGATCAGGCCCTCGACGCCGGGTTCCAGCTCCACGAACGCGCCGTAGTCGGCGATGTTCGTGACGGTGCCCGTAAACTTGCCGCCGATCGGATATTTCGCTTCGATGCCCGACCACGGGTCGGAACCGAGCTGCTTCATGCCGAGGCTGATGCGCTGCGTCTCGGGGTTGATGCGGACGATCTGCACCTTCACCGTGTCGCCGACGTTCAGGATCTCGGTCGGATGGTTGACGCGCTTCCACGCCATGTCGGTGACGTGAAGCAGGCCGTCGATGCCGCCGAGGTCGATGAACGCGCCGTAATCGGTGATGTTCTTGACGACGCCGTCGACCACCTGGCCCTCTTCGAGCTTGGCGACGATTTCGCTACGCTGCTCGGCGCGCGTCTCTTCCAGAACGGAGCGGCGCGACACGACGATATTGCCGCGACGGCGATCCATCTTGAGGATCTGGAAGGGCTGCGGCACATTCATGAGCGGCGTCACGTCCTTGATCGGACGGATGTCGACCTGCGAGCCGGGAAGGAAGGCCACCGCGCCGTCGAGGTCGACGGTGAAGCCGCCCTTCACGCGGTTGAAGATCACGCCTTCGACTTTTTCGCCGGCGTTGAATTTCTGTTCGAGCTTCGTCCAGCTATCCTCGCGGCGAGCCTTCTCGCGCGAAAGAACCGCTTCGCCCATCGCGTTTTCGATGCGCTCGACGTAAACCTCGACCTCATCGCCGACATGAATGGTCGGGTTGGCAACGGACGAGCCAAATTCCTTGAGCGGCACGCGGCCTTCGGTCTTGAGGCCGACGTCGATAACCGCCAAATCCTTTTCGATCGCGACGATGATACCCTTCACCACCGCGCCTTCGCTCGGCGCGGAGCCGGAAAGCGATTCATCGAGAAGAGCGGCGAAGTCGTCGACGGTCGGATTATACTCCTTGGCCTTTGGCTCTATTGTTTGCGTTGCAGTCATTAAAACTCCGATTTGGCCTTATGGCCTGGGGTATGCGTTAGAGGTTGAAACAGGCGGCCTCCGGGGGGCGCGGTTTCCCCGATGCCGTCACAAATGCGAATTCAGATTTGCCGTCCGCCGGTCAACCCTGCGGATCGACTGTCGAGACGCGAACGGATCACGCCGAACCCGTTGGCGGGCTTAGCATGATTTATCCGCGACGCGCCACTTTATCAATAAGGTGAAGAGCGGCGGCAACGGCTTTTTCTATATCCAACTCGGTCGTATCGAGCAAGAGTGCGTCCTCAGCCGGTTTCAGCGGCGACACGGCCCTCTCGCTGTCGCGCTTGTCGCGTGCCTTGATCTCGGCGAGCACAACCTGCTCGGTGATCTCCACGCCGTAGCCCACAAGTTCGCGGTGACGCCGGGCCGCGCGGCTTTCCGCCGACGCTGTGACGAAGATCTTCGCTTCCGCGTCCGGGCAGACGACGGTGCCGATGTCGCGGCCTTCGACCACCGCGCCACCGGGCTGATTGGCGAACGCCCGCTGGAATTCGAGAAGCGCCGCCCGCACGTCCGGGATCGCCGCCACGACGCTCGCCGCCTCGCCATTGCCCCTGAGGCGGAGATTCGGGTCGCCGAGCGTCGACGGGTCGATTCTCTTTGCCGCGAAGGCCGCCGCGCGCGCGTCTTCGAGCGAATGCCCGGCCGCCATCACGTCGCGCGCCACCGCGCGATAGAGCGAGCCCGTGTCGAGATGCGGCAGCCCGTAAGTCTGCGCCACGTGGCGCGCAAGCGTGCTTTTGCCGGCCGCCGCCGTTCCGTCGATTGCGATGATCATTTGTGGTCTTTCCCACGCGCCTCGTTCGAAGCCTGCCCCGGCTCGTCGAGCGTCGCGCCCACCTGTTGCATCAGAGTGCGAAATTCCGGGAAGCTCGTCGCGATCATCGACGCGTCGTCGACAGTCACCGGCTCCTCGGTTGCAAGGCCCAGCACCAGGAACGACATGGCGATCCTGTGGTCCATGTGGGTCTTGATGGTAGCGCCGCCGCGCACCTTGGGCAAGCCCAGCACGGTGAGCGTGTCGCCGCGCGCATGCGCTATCGCTCCGCACGCGACGAGCCCGTCGACCATGGCCGCGAGCCGGTCGCTTTCCTTCACGCGAAGCTCGGCGAGGCCTTCCATCAAAGTCTCGCCCTCAGCGAGGGTCGCGAGCGCCGCCAGCATCGGATATTCATCGATCATGGAGGGCGCGCGGGCCGCTGGCACCGTCACGCCGCGAAGCTCGCTCGTCCGGGCGCGGATGTCGGCGACCGGTTCGCCGCTCACCTCGCGCTCGTTTTCGAAGCTGATGTCCGCGCCCATCTCGGCAAGCGTCTCGTAGAAGCCTGTGCGCGTCGGGTTCACCAGCACATTCTTCACGAGGATGTCGGACGCGGGCGTAATGAGCGCCGCCGCGACGAGGAACGCCGCAGAACTCGGATCGCCCGGCACCGCGACCGGCTGGCCCTTCAGCGTGCGCCGCCCTTCGAGCGCGATGCGAAGGCCGCCCTCGAACGGCTCGACCGAAATTTCTGCCCCGAAATAACGCAGCATCTTCTCGGTGTGGTCGCGCGACTTTTCGCTCTCGATGACGCTCGTCTCGCCGCTGGCGAACAGCCCCGCGAGCAGCACGGCCGACTTCACCTGCGCGGACGGCACCGGCAGGCGGTAGCTGATCGGCACCAGATCGCCCGTTCCGACGAGCGTCAGCGGCAGCGTATTGCGGCCTTCCTCCTCGATGGCGAGGCCCATGCTTTGCAACGGCGCGAGCACGCGGCCCATCGGGCGCTTTTGCAGGCTTGCGTCGCCAGTGAAGCGCGCGGCGAGCGGGTGCCCGGCGACGACGCCCATCATGAGGCGCGCGCCGGTGCCCGAGTTGCCAAAGTCGAGGTCGCCCGCGGGCGCTGCGAGCCCGCCGAGGCCGCGCCCGGTGACGGTCCATGCGCCATCGGCGTCGCGCTCGACGCCCGCGCCCAGCGCTTCGAGCGCGCGCGCCGTACACAGGATGTCTTCGGCTTCGAGAAGCCCCGTGATGCGGGTGCGTCCTTCGGCCAGCGCACCGAGGATCAGAGCGCGATGCGAAATGGATTTATCGCCCGGGACAACAACCGCCCCTTGCAATCGTCCCGACTTTCGCGACATTAGCGGCCTTGCGTCGGCTGCGTGGGTGGACATCGGCGGAAGTGACCCTGTGTTGCCTGAAAAGCCTAATGAGGTTGCCAGAAATGGCGATAAAGCCGTCATAGACCCATCTCGGCGAAAACTGTCAATCGGCTTGGGGCGAATGCGGCACAATTTCTGCGCGCTTCGCGCTTTGCCTTTGACAGCCGGCGGCGATGCTGACTATCCGAAACACAATGCGGCGCGGCGCGCCATGGAAGAACCCTCAAGAAAGCTCAAAACCGATGTCCCTGAAAGCTGAGCGCGGCACCAAGCGGGTTTGCCAATCCTGCGGCTCCAAATTCTACGATCTCAACCGCGATCCCATCGTTTGTCCGGCCTGTCAGGCTGTCTATCAGGACGGCGGCGTGCCTTCGCGGCTCCCGGCTGGCAACAACCTCGACGCCGATGACGACGCGGTGCTGGATGCGGGCCGCGGCGGGCTCGAATTTGTGCCGCTCGACGAGGTGGCGCGCGAAGAGGAACTGCCCGATATCGAAGGCGGCGATCTCGCCGACGTCGCCGACGACGAGGCCGATATCGACACGGGTGCCGACGACGAAACCTTCCTCGAAGCCGAAGACGAGAGCGAAGCCGACGTGCCCTTCGTAAGCGGCGGCAAGGACGACGACGTTTGATCGAAGTGATTCGCGCGGGCGGGCCATCGCGCTCGCCGGCGATGTCGGAGCACACGCGGGGCGGCGGCGAACGCTGTCCCGCGTTTATTTTTTCTGGAATAGACCCGCGCTGTAGCGGCCCGTTTGGAAAAAATCTTTCCTCGACTGGCCGCGCGCGTCGAAGTTCGCGGGCGGTTCGGAAAACTTCGCGGAAGAACGCCTCAGAGCGCTGTTTTTGCTTGCGGTGCAGGCGCCAACGCTTTAAGTAGCTCCGACGCAACGGCGGCGCTTCCAAAGCCGCCCACCGCATTCTCCCAGAATGCGGGAGTCTTATGGGGCCATAGCTCAGCTGGGAGAGCGCTTGAATGGCATTCAAGAGGTCGGCGGTTCGATCCCGCCTGGCTCCACCAAAAATCCCAGGTTGTGTGTTATTCTTCCTGATGCGGTCGCTTTTCTTGAAAGCGCGCGTGTCGAGCATATATGCCGCTTTAACACGTCACGTCCCACCTCGGACGGGTTCTCTAACGTCTCGCCAAGCGGGCGGAGGGCAGACAGACCGAAGTGTGCAGTTGGCACGAGGAGGTGCTTATCGTGGAAGAACCCCTGAAAGATTTCGAGCTCGAAGCCTGGGGCGAAGGCGAATTCGCTTACATCAAGCAGCTCAAGGCTAAGGAAGTTGCGGAGCTTTTCCCGCAGCTTGGCGGCTTGCCTGAAGGCATCGATCTTTATGCCGTCGTGTCAGCCGATGGAACGCCCATGGTCCTGACCGACAGCCGTTCCGCCGCGCTTGAGAATGTCGAAGAGAGCGATCTGGAGCTTGTGACGCTTCATTAGGCTCGCATGGTGGACCGCTTGCGGTCCGCGAACTCGCGCTGTGGACAGATTGCGGTCGCCTTGGGGCGGCCGTTTTTTTATAATATCGGCCCATCAATTCTTTGCGACCGTACGCGCATCAGGGGGGGAACGCCGATGGAAGCTAGTCGCACGGCCAAGCTTCGTGCTTTTTTCGCGCTTTACGTGACGAAATGCGCGAACACGAGCGATGCCCACATAGAGGAGGCATTCGCCTCCGTTCCTCGCGAGGCGTTTGCCGGTCCGGGGCCGTGGCAGGTTCCCGTTAGCTCGCCGTGGCGGCCTGTCTCGTTTCCGCCTACCTACGTAGAGACTCCGGACGACGATCCCGCCTTTCTTTATCAGAACATCCTGATCGCACTCGATGCAAAGCGCGGCCTCAACATTGGTGAGCCGAGCCTTCATGCCCACTGTCTCGATGCGATCGCGCTTCAGCCCGGCGAAACGGTGCTGCAGATCGGCGCGGGCAGCGGCTACTACACCGCCATTCTGGCTTACCTCGTCGGGCCGGAAGGGCGCGTAATCGGCTTCGAGATCGATCCCGATCTTGCCGCGCGCGCTAAGGCCAATCTTGAGCCTTGGCCGCAGGCATCGATCGAGGCGAGGTCCGGCGCGGACGACGAACTGCCGGAAGCCGATGCGATTTATGTCAACGCCGGGATCACGCAGCCCTGCGCGGCGTGGCTCCATGCGTTGCGTCCCAACGGCCGTTTGCTGTTTCCACTTCAGCCGGAGAATGGGTTCGGCGGAATGCTGCTGGTTCAAAAGCTGGCAGAAGGCGGCTCAGTCTGGGCGGCGCGCTTTGTTTCGCGCGCCGTATTTGTGGCGTGTCAGGCGCCGCAGGATCACGAAAAAGGCCAAGGGTTGGTCGCGGCATTCTCTCGGGGAGACTTCGCGGATGTGAAATCGCTGCGTCTGGACGACACGCCCGACGACACCTGCTGGTTCAATGGCGGAGATTGGTGGCTGTCTACACAGGCGCCGGATCGGGCATAAACTATGCCGTTCGGCGATACCACTCATCTGAGAGTCCGCCCATTGCGCTCGTCCTCCCCTCTTCGGCGGGCAGTTCAGTAATGCGGCGGCTTGGTTATTGGCGGGGGCCCGAGCGTCTGCTCTTCCACGGCCTGAAACCGCTCCGTCAAGCGCTCCAATTTCCCCTTGAGCGAATCGATGATCCGCCATTGGCGCGCCACCTGATCCGACAATTCGTCGAGCGCGCGCGCCTGATGCGCCACGGTTTCCTCAAGCGCCGTCAGACGCGCGTCCTTGTCGGCGGCCATGCGTCTACTCGTTCAGGAAGTGCTTGAGGTTCTCGATCCTGACCTTCGCGGTCTGGACCGCGCCGCCATCCATCGCCTTGCGATACCAATCGAAGGCCCTCGCCGCGTCCGGTTCCGCGTTCTTCTTTTCGATGCGCGCGAAATAGATCGGATCGTAGGAGCGTCCCATGGCGAGCGCCGCCTCCGGGTCGCCCGAAATCACGGCCTTCTGATAAAACTGCCGCGCCTGAAGGATGTCGCCCTCGCGCATGCGCTTGTTCCCTTCGCGGATCAGATCCTCGATCTCCGTAACCGAGGTTGCGCTGCGGGAGACCAAGCGTTCCGGCTCGGGTTGAGGCTGAGGCGCGAGCGCCGCCTGCCTGATGGGCGCCGGAGGAGCGACCGAAACCGGCCTCTCGGGCTCGGCGACGGGCGCAGACGCAGCAGGTGCGGAGAGAGCAGCTATCGACGGCTGTTCGACCGCGGCGGGAGCGCGGCGCGGTGCTGACGTCGCGGCTGAGACTGTCTGTGTGCTGAAGGATGGCGGCGAGGCTTGCGGCCTCTGCGATTCGGGGCCTGCCGTGATCTCGGACATCGCCATGCTGCTCACCGCGTTGGTGAAGCGCTCGGCCTCGGACGCGGCGAGTCTTGGCGCTCCGATGCGGACGGCGAATTCCTGCCGGTCGGAAAGCGGCGTGCGGGACTTTGTATCGACCAGTTCGACGGCAAGCGGCACCGTCTCGGGCGCGTTCTGCGGCAGGTTGATGGTAAGCCCGTTCAGACGGTTCGGCGGAAGGAGCCAATTGCCGCCGCCTGCGTCCACGCCCGCGTTGAGACGCGCGCCCGAAGGCACGCCGGTGATGCTGACAAGGGCTTGTTCGCGCAATCGCTCGGGTCGCACCGTGATTGAGAGCGGCGCAGGCTGCCCCTTTGTCGCGGATGCGTCCGCGACCGCTATGCGGGCCGGTTCCGCCAGAGCGCGCGCTTCGAAGGAGGCTGCGGCCTGCTGATCTTCGGTGTCGAAGCGGATCGGCGGGCCGTATCCCGGTTCTGGGGAATCGGGCGCGCGTGTCGCCGTAGCTGTCTTGGCGAGCTGAGGTCCGTAAGCATTGATCACGAAGACGGCGAGAGACGCGGCGATGGCTATGCCGCCGACAAGGCCGATAGCAGCGGCGCCGAGAACCCGGCTGCTGCCTTGTGCAACAGCAGGCGGAGGCGGCGCTACGACACCGGCCGGAACGGGATATGCGGGCGCGCCTTGATAGAGCGAGTTTTGCGGAGGCACCCATTGCGGAGCGGCGGAAGGCTCCGGCTCGGGACGATAGGTCCTTGGCTCGGGCTTGTAAGCCTCGGCAGCGGGACGCGTCGGCATCGGCGTCGGTGCAGCGGACAAAACCGTATCGGCGCTGGGGCGCGCGGCCTGTTTTTTTGCCTCGTAATCGAAATAGCTGAGGATGACATCCTGCGGCGACAGCGACTCGCCCAGCCCGCCGGTGGAAGAAGCCGGTTCCGGTTTGCCCGGTGCGTTGGCACTGCGGCCCACGCCTGCGAACCCGAATGCCGTTCCACCGGATTGAGCGAGACCGGATGACATGCCGCCATAGATGCTTTCGAGCGCCGACTGCACGGCGTCGGCAAGTTCGTCATGCTTCTCGGACAATTTGTCGGGCTGGCTGCTCGGAAGGTCCGCGGCAGCCGACGCTGCCGAGGCAAGCCCGATTTCGGTAAGCGATTGGTATCCCTGATCGGGGGCGTCTGACGCACCCTCCCGCGCGACCGTAGCGGCGGCCAGCGATTCGGCCGCTTTTGTGCGCGCGACGTCCGATTCTCCGCTATTATCGCCCCACCCGGCGAAAAAGGCTTCGTGATCCTCGGGAAGACCGGGCTCGTCCGCCGCTCGCCCGGCGAGCTGCGCTAACGACGCGTCCGCGTCGATCGGAATTCCGGCCTGTTCGAGACCGGTCACGATGCTGTCGGCAAAGTCGTCGATGCCGTCCCAGTCGGTCGGATCCGGCGGAAGCTCACCCGATGCCTCATCGACTTGAAAATCTGTTGCGGCTGCGGGCGTGTCATCGCCGGATTGATCGGGCGACTGGGCCTCAACCGTTGCTTCCGCTACGGGTGCTTCGTCCGGCGCCACGTCTTCCATCGCCACGTCTTCGCTCGCGATCGCTTCTGCCATCTCCGGCGCTGCCTCTGTGGGCGCAACATCTTCGGGGATACTCGCATCAATCGTTGAAGCGTCTGACGGCGACGAAGACTCGGCTGCGTCCTGCGGCTCGACGGGGATTTCCAGCGCGTCGTTCAGCAGCGCGAAAACAGCCGGAGTCTCGACCGGTTTCGTCGCCACCTCGGCCGCGCCCTGAGTGGCAAGGATGTTCGCCTGCTCCTCAAGTGCCCCGTCCCCCGACGGCGCGTCCGCCGCTTCCGTCGCGGTCTCGTCCTTCGTCTCGACGAGAGGCTCAAGCGTCTCGCGAGCCGTCTCGTTGTGCTCTTCGAGCTTGCCTGTCTCCGGCATGATCTGCTCCTGTCGGGAAATCCCGCCTAACGTCCCGTCCGGGCCCCTCATCACTGCTGGCGAGGTGGTGGTTGCGTACCCTGCTGCTGATACCACCGAACGAACTGATTAAATAGCTCTTCTTCGTCCGCTCCACTGCCGCGTTGGCTCTCCACGAACTTTTGCAGCATCGTTTTTAACTGTGCCGCAGCCTGCGGAGAGGTCACCGTCTGCGCCTTCGCAGCTGCGTTGGCGACAAGCCAGCGCTCGGCGGGCTGGAACCGCGTCCACCCCTTCAGCGGCGCGCGAATATTGACATCGCGCCACTTCGGGTTGAACGTGCCCGCCTTCAGCGTTTCGAAGTTCGTCAGGAACTTCTCGGCGAAGCGGGAAACATTGCGGAAGCGCTCCGATTGCGGATGCCAGTTGTGAACGAACAACACGGTCGAAACACCGACGGTCGCAACGCTTTCGTTCGGCGCCACCAGTTCCGGATAGTCTTCTTTCGTAATAATGGCAGGAAGATAGCTTTGCTGGAGGCTCGGCAAATATTCCACATCGAGAAAATGGACGCGGTCGCGGTGGCTGATCCGGTCGAAAGCGCGCGATGGCTTGCCGCTGACCGACACCAGCGCGTCGATCTCGCCCTTCTTGAGCTTCTCGATCGCGTCTTCATGGTCGAGATAGAGCACGTCCGGTCGTACGCCCGCCGCTTCGAACACCGACTCGGCCGTTATCGCGCTGCCGCTTTCGCGTGGGCCGAAGCTGACCCGGCGCTCGTTCAAATCCTGAAGGCAGGTGAATTGCATGCGCGAGAGAACATGAAACTCCTCGGAATGGAGCTTCGCAATGTAGAGCATGCGGGTCTGGACATTCGGCTGCCTGCCCGTCTTCACGAAGTACGCCAGCACGTCCGACTGGACGATGGCGGCGTCGATGGCGCGAAGCGAAAGAAGGTCGCTGATATTTTGCGCCGGGCTTTTGCCGGCAATCGGAATGATCCGCAGATCGTTGTCGCTGTCGAGCAGGCGGGCGAGGTCGGCAGCCATCCTGATCCCCGTGCTTTCGACATCGCCGGTCACGATGCCCACCGCGCCCGCCGCGCTGGGTTTCTGAGCCTGGGGCGCGCCGGTCGCCTGGGGGGCCGGAGTATTGGGACGCGTCGGAGCCTGCGCCAAAGCGGTGCCACTCTCAAAAAGCAAGATGAGAAGGCTTGTCGCGAGAAGCCGGAGCACCATCCCTGATCCTCTTTACGTGATGATTGACCCTTACAACCACGCGGCCGCAAGGGACAACTTAAACGGGAACAATCAACATCTGCCAGCGGCATGAATTCCAACCGCTAGCCACCATGATGACTGAGTGAGAAAAGCGGCGAAACTGTGCCATAATGCTGGCAGTTTGCCCTGCTTGGGCCAAGGAGTATCGCGCTTTGGCGCGGTATTGCAAGGAGACTTCGTTTGCGACTAACAGATAGCGGCAGCTTTGCCGCGAGCGTCCCCGACGGGATGCGCGTTTATGCCGTCGGCGATATCCACGGCCGTCTCGATCTCCTCGAAATCATGCTCGATCTTGTCGATGCTGACCAGCACGAACGCGGCATTCAGCCCGCCATGATCGTTTTTCTCGGCGATTACGTCGATCGCGGCCCCTCGTCGAAGGAAGTGGTGGATGCGCTCATCGGCGAACTGGGCGAGACATTGTCGCCCGTCTTCATCAAGGGCAATCACGAGGCCCTGCTGATGTCCTTCCTTTACGACGCCACGCCGGACAATTTCTGGCTGAAGAACGGGGGCGATGCGGCGCTGCTGTCCTATGGCCTCGACCCCGATCTCGTGAGGTTCGCCACACGCGGCACGCCCACCGGGCTTCAGGAAGCTTCGGCCCGCTTCCGCGAGGCGCTGCCCGCGAGCCACCTTTCCTTCTATCGCAATCTCAAGCCAAGCTTTCGGATCGGCGGCTATTTCTTCGTCCATGGTGGCGTGCGACCCGGGGTGCCGCTCGACCAGCAGCGCGAAGAAGATCTGCTGTGGATACGCGATCCGTTTCTCACTTCGGACGAGGATTTCGGCGCCGTGGTCGTTCACGGCCATACGCCTGCGCGCGAACCGCAGCTTCTTCCGAACCGCATCGGGGTAGACACCTACGCGTTCAAGTCGAACAGGCTTACGGCAGTGGGGCTTGAGGGGACGGAGCGCTGGATTCTTTCCACGGCGAGTTGAACCTCGGCGAAGAGACAGGCGCCGCCCCTAATCCTTCGCTTCCGCTGGCTCTTCCGAAGCCGCTCGCATGCGTTCGACGAGCGTCCGCGCGCCGGTCTTGTCCGAGGTTCGGAACGGAGGCCCGACGAACTCGACGTCGTCCGCTACCGGAGATGCGGGATCCTCCGCCTTGGCAGCCACCGGACGCGCTGCGCCATTGACAGCGGCGATCGCGGCGAGCGTCAGCGCAGCGTTGTCGAATTCGATGCCCGCGAGAGTTTTGCCGTGCTTTCGCTCGTCCGGGATCGCCGGAAGGGAAGCGGGAGTCGAAGCCTCCGTGTCCGGCTTCGGCGGATTTTCCGCAGCCGCCTGCCCGGCTGGAGCCTCCCCGCGATCCGCTGGCGTGCCCGCCTCGCCGGAGGCCTCGTCTGTCGTCGTTACGCCCTTGAGGAGCGACGAGCGGGAGGTTGTTTCGCTCGGGGGAGAAGCCGCGTCGCCTGGGGTATCGGAGCGCACGGCCAACGCCTGATTTTCGCGATCGGCGGCGGCAGAGCCGGGCTGAGAGGTCTCGTGCTGCGTCCCACCGTTCAGCACGCGCTCGCCCGATCCGGCGGCAGTTGGAGACTTCGCGCCTTGTACGGGCTCCGCGCCCTCATCGCGCGTCGTTGCGACGGGAGCGGGAACCGGCGTGTTCGATGATGGCACCGCGAATGACGGAGCCGGTTGCGATGCACCGTTCGCCGCCTCGCCGTTGAGCCTCAGCCGAGCCGTCAGCGAAGCGGGCTGGCTCTGCGGCAGCGGCTTCGGGCGGGCGTGCGCGCCATGGCGGCGCTGTTCGGTGAGGATCGCGGCGCGACGCACCTGCGGCTCCGGCGGCGTCGGCTGGGGAGCGGGGCGCGGCTGCGCCGAGATCATGATGAGTTCGGCGAGCTTCTGCAATTCGCCCTTGATGACGCCGACCTGCTGCGAGTCGCGATCCTGAAGCTGCGCGAGTTGCTGGCGCAGCCTCGACAGTTCGAGATTGAGCCGGTCATATTCGGCCTTGTAATCGTCGAGCGTCCATTGCGAGGCGCGCCGAAGTCTGCGACCGCCCTTGTCCGCGCCGCTGCTCCGTTCGAGCACTTCACGCAGGCGGCCAAGTTCTTCCTGATAGGAGGCGGCCTCGCGTTTCGCGGCGTCGAGTTCCTCCTCGCGGCGCGCGAGCCGATTCGTCACGTCCTGAAGCTCATAGCCGCGCTCCTGCAACTCGGCCTTGGCGCGCGTGATTTCGCCGTCGAGTTCGGGAAAGCGCTTCGTGATCTGCTGTTCGAGAACCGTCGCCGCGTTCCGCCGCTCGGAAAGCTGGAGATCGATTTCGGCGATGCGGTCCTTGAGGCCCGCGATTTCCATTTGCAACCGGCTGTTATCGACGAGCTGGTTTGCGGCCTTCTGCTTTGCGCTGGCGAGTGCCGTTTCGAGTCGGCGCATGCGGACGGCATAGGATGCGCGAAGTTGATCCTGCGCGGCCTGAATCTCTGACAGAGTAAGCGGGAGTGAGCTTTCGAGCTTCTTGCGCGAGAGACGCGCCGCGCGCGCCCACATCGACGGAGCGAGCAACACCCCGATCAGGCTCGCGATCAGAAATCCCAGCGCGATCAGCATGGCTGCCTGGATCATGAAACTGGGCTCCCCTCCTTGCAGCCTGCTACGGCGCGCGGCGACGAACGGAGCGCTGCCTCGCCGACTTGCCCCTTATACGCCTGCGTTCCCGCGCGGGGGCCGCAAATCTCGGTAAGCCGCAAGAACGGGCGTCGTCCGTCCGGTCGCGAGGCCGCGAGCCTAGAACGGGTTCCAGGTCGGCGACGGCGTGTATTTGAGATAACCGACATTGGCCCCAAAACGCAACCCCAGGCCGGCGCGAATGGGCGCGAGAATGACATCCTCGTGTTGCTGAAAGGTTATACCGACGCCGCCCACGAGATAGGCCGAACCGTCGACGCCAGCGAAGCGCTCGAAAATTTGCGCTGGATATGTAAGGTTGTAGACGAGCGTGAGCGTTTTCGAGCCCGCCGCGCCGAAATCGTAGCCGATCGACGGACCCTGCCAGTACACTTTCTGTGTCGGATACATTTTTGTGTGAAGCGTGCCTTCTCCGTACCGCAGGCCCGCGATGATCGCCCCGCCCGCGTCTTCACCAAGGATGTAGCCGGTCGGGCGGCCGTAGCGCTGGAACGCGTGCTCCACCACTTTCGCCAGCCCTTCCGACACGCCGCCGAAGAAACGATGTCCCTCGTCGAGGATCTCGCTCGAAGAATAGGTTGCGCGCTCGCGTGGCGGCGGTCCGCCGGGACCGTCGACTGGCTCGCCCCATTGCGCCGTCGGTTGCGCAGGCGGCGCGCTGTAAGGCTGGCCGTAGCCCGGGTTGTCGTTCGACGGCGGCACGTAGGTGTTCTGCGCCGTATACGCGCCATTACCCTGCGGAGGCGCGCCTGCGCCGCTGCCCTGCCCCGCATAGGCGCCGTTCTGCTGGCCTGACGCACCGGATTGCGGGGGCGTCGCCGTCGTCTGTTGCTGTGACTGTTGTGGCGGACGCAGCGAGCGAGGCGCCTCGCCCTGATATTGTTGCGGCGGGAGGTAGTCCTGAGCTTCGGCGCTGATCGCGTGAGCGGCTGCCAGCCCCAGAAGGGCCACGGTGCCGAAGGCGAGAAGCGAAATCCTGCGGTGGCGCGTCATGGTGGAAATCCGGTTGCATCGCCAGATTTGCAACTGGCGGTCTTTATCGGCGGCGCTTGCCACGGTGGCCGCATCCCGTGGCGAAACACGGCGCGACCGAAGGAAAGCGCGAAAGGCAGAATCGCCCCTACGCAGCACATCTTCGCTGGTGTCGCCTTTTTGAGGCCGAATTTTGGCCCCGTCGAAGAGTCCGTCACCTGTCCGCCGACGAACGCGTGACAGGCGCTACTCGGCCCGAAGCATCGCCTCGGCCTCGTCGCGCCGCCGCCACGCTATGAAGGACGGGTTAGCGAAGTGGCGGTCGACCTTGCCGTAAGCGAGCGGCGCGCCCGCTTCGGTGAGCACACACCCGCCAGCCGCGTTCACCAGCGCTTGGCCCGCCGCGATGTCCCATTCGGACGTCGGCGCAAAGCGTGGATACACATCGGCGTCTCCCCGCGCGAGAACGCCGAACTTGAGCGACGATCCCATGCGCATGCACGGCGGACCGCCGATGCGCCGGAGAAAACGCTCGGCTTCGGGCGTCTGATTCGAGCGGCTGACGATGGCCGTGAAGCCGCGCGACCCCGGCCGCTCACCGGAGATAGGCTCGAATGCGTAGTCTGGGCGCGGCTCGGGATGATGGTCGGGCACGAGCTTCACCCTCACGGCGCGGTCCGGCCCGAGCGTCACGTAGCAGTCCGAGAACGCGGGCGCATAGACGAGGCCGAACACCGGGGCGTGATTCTCCACCAGCGCGATGTTGACCGTGAACTCGCCGTTCGCCCGGATGAACTCCTTCGTGCCGTCAACCGGATCGACGAGGAAGAAGCGATCTTCGATCTTCGGCGCTGCGCCGCACGACAGCGCCTCCTCCGCGACAACCGGAATATCGGCGGCCAGCCTCGAAAGAGCCTTGAGGATTATATGTTCGCAGGCGACATCCGCGTCGGTAACGGGCGAGCGGTCCGCCTTGTAGCGCACCTCGGGACTCGTCGTATAGATGTCCATGATGACGGCGCCCGCCCGCTGCGCGAGGGGGAGAGCCCATAGCCCGAGTTCACGTATGTCGGACGCGTCGAAGCTCACTGTGTGTCTTTCGTGATTAAGGGTAAGAGAGAGTCTCGCCCGGCGTGCTCGTAACTTTGTGCCGTGTGGCGCATTTTTTTAGTATGAGAGGTTGAAGAGCAAGGCCAAATCATGGTGCCTGTACGGCAGCGCCATGGCGGCTCTTGCCACAAGTGCGAGTGCGAACGCAACCCGCGTGCTTTCCGCAGGAGGAATGATCGTGACCGACGCGAGACTCGACGACACAGCCCTTGCCGCGCTGATATCGAGCAAGATCTGCCACGACCTCGCAGGCCAGATCGGCGCGATCAACAACGGACTCGAACTCCTCGAAGAAGAAAACGACGAGGACACGCGCTTCTATGCGCTGGAGTTGATCCAGAACAGCGCGAAGGCGGCCTGGGCGCAGCTCGACTTCAACCGTCTCGCATTCGGCGTATCATCGAGCCTCGGCGCGCTCGTCCCGGTCCAACATATCGAACAGGTCGCCCGGCGCTACCTCGAAAACGGCAAGCGCCGCCTCCATTGGCAAGCGAATGTGCCCGAGATCGAGAAGGAGCACGCGCGGCTTCTGATGGCGCTGCTCGGCGTGTCGATCAACGCCCTGCCCGCTGGCGGAGACTATTATCTGGGGCTTTCCGCGTCGAAGACGAGAGCCGGGCGCAGCCGCTTCAAGCTCATCATCCTGTGCCGTGGGCGCGCCGCGCGCGTGCCGGAAGGTGTCGCGGAAGTGTTCGCGGGCGATACGACGCGCACCATCGACGGACGGCTCGTCATCGCATATTACGCCACGCGCCTCGCGACTGAAGCTTCGCTGAAGCTTTCAGCGCTGAAGGAAGGCGAGGATATCCTGTTCACGCTCGAACCGCGCTAGGGTTTGGGCGGGCACCCGACGCGCGGGCACCGAAGCGGGCTTCGGTTCGCGCCGGTGTTGCGGCATGAAGGACGCGCTAATTCAATTTCGCACCTCTAGCGCGTGCTTGCGTGGCTTCCGAGATGCTTCGGCGGCTTCCTGCGGCTGCCGGGCTTCACCTGCCGCTGTGCTTCCAGATCGCCCGCCGATTCCGACAGTTTCAACTGCTCGAACGCGTCGAGCGCCTCCTGCCGCGCCCGGTCGAGGCGCTTTTCAAGCTCAGCGATGGACGACCGGAGGTTGTCGCGCCGCGTCATTGCAGCGCGGGCAAATGTCGGGTAGGCGAAGTGGTTTACGTCGGAAATACCCGACGTCTGTTGTTCGATCTTGATCTGCTGCTCAAGATCATTTGCCATGCGTGCGAAGTCCGCGATCATCAACTCCAGGTCGCTGACCTGCTGTCGCTTCTCCTCGTACTCAAACCGCTGGATTTGATTGGAATTAACTGTTTCCATCATACTCGTACGAGGCCCCGACTCCGGTTACGCTTCACTCAATGGGCTGTAACATCCAGTTCCAGGCCAGTTTCCCGCAAAACCATTAACCAACCGTGAAACGTCGCCTGTTTGCAACAGCGTTCGTCTTAGTAATTCCTAAAGGAATTGGCGGTTGGATCACTCGGCGAATTGGGTCACATTACCGGTGTCGTCGATTCGTCGTTGGGGGCACTTTTGATTTGCGACGAGGAGAGGGCACAACCTCAGGCAGCGTTTCTGCCGGCAAGTTTCTGATTTATTCACGATCTCAGTCCTATCCTTAAGCCTGCGCGCGAAATGTAGCGCGGGACACTCGTCTGCGTAGTAAGCTTAAGATTTCTTAACCTTTCATGCGTTAATGTCGGTTCTGAAGTTAAGCTTCACGGCGCGGAAAAGACCTTGAGTCTCGCGTCATTGCGGTATACACGTGTTGCTAGCGAGGGATTCCTTATGCGGGTGCTTCTCATCGAAGACGACAGCGCAACGGCTCAGAGCATTGAGCTCATGCTGCTGTCAGAGGGTTTCAACGTCTTCCAGACAGATCTTGGAGAGGAAGGCGTCGACCTCGGAAAAATCTACGATTATGATATAATTTTACTTGATCTTGGCCTACCTGATATCAGCGGCTATGAAGTTTTGCGCGCGCTACGCGTGAGCAAGATCAAGACGCCGATCCTGATTCTGTCGGGTTCAGGCGGTGTGGACGACAAGGTTCGCGGCCTCGGTTTCGGTGCCGACGATTACCTCACGAAGCCGTTCCACAAGGACGAACTCGTCGCGCGCATCCACGCCATCGTGCGCCGTTCCAAAGGCCACGCGCAGTCTGTCATCCAGACCGGCAGCCTCATCGTGAACCTCGACACCAAGACGGTCGAAGTTGACGGTAACCGCGTGCATCTGACGAGCAAGGAATATCAGATGCTTGAGCTGCTGTCGCTCCGCAAGGGCACGACGCTCACGAAAGAAATGTTCCTCAACCACCTGTACGGCGGTATCGATGAGCCTGAGCTGAAAATCATCGACGTGTTCATCTGCAAGCTCCGCAAGAAGCTCGCGACGGCGAACACCGGCCAGCACTACATCGAAACCGTCTGGGGCCGTGGCTATGTGCTTCGCGACCCGAAAGAAGAGCAGGCCGCCGCGTAACTCTCGCGACGTGTTTCCCGCTGGGGGGAACCCGCAATCCCCCCGCGTGAATCCCTTGACGAAAAGTTGATCGAGTCGCGCCGACGTGTTCGGCCCGTGTCAGTGGCGTTCGGATGTGTGAGCGTCCGTCGCGACCGGGCGCGGATCTGAGCCCCGGCGAGGATGTTTATTTGCGCCGCCCTTGGTCCGTACCACCGGGGATCTGGTTTGTGCCAATCCCGAAGCGGCTTTGGAGCGCGCGATCAAATTTGCAAAAGCGCCCTAAGCGGTCCTATCGCAAAAAGCGAACCCCTCGTGCGCACGCGCCGACGCGCCGGACGCGCTCAGAAATCGGACGCAATCCCCTTCTTCTCCCAATCGCCGAACCGCGTAGGTTCGAGACCTTTGCGCGCGCCGATCTCGCGCGGCCTCTCCGGTTCGCCCGCCGCGAGCCTGCGCGCTTCGGCTTCGGCTAGCGCGCGTTTGGCCGCCTCTTTCCGACGCCGCTCGATTTCGACGTCGTCCGGCTCGGTCTTCTCGGTGTTTTCCGCTGTCATGAGGTGGAGAATGCGCAACTTGGCGCGCAATCGCAAGCCTTCAGGCGGCGTTCGTGCACCGAAATGCCAGACGGCGCGGCGCGTCCTCAGTCCATCGCGAGGATGGAGTTTCTAACCTGCGGGTAGACCTGGCTTTCCCAGCGACGGCCGCTGAAAACGCCGTAATGACCTACGCCCGCCTGCAGATGATGGCGCTTCATGTGCGGGCGCAGGCCCGTACAGAGGTCGTGCGCGGCTGTCGTCTGGCCGATGGCGCAAATGTCGTCGCGCTCGCCTTCCACCGTGAGAAGCATCGTGCGCCGGATCGCGCCGGGGTCCACCTTCTCGCCGCGATAGGTGAGTTCGCCCTTGGCTAGACGCGCCTCCTGAAAAACCCATGCCACCGTTTCAAGGTAAAACTCGGCCGTTAGATCAAGTACGGCGAAATATTCGTCGTAGAACGTCTTGATCGACTGCGCTTTCTCGATTTCGCCCTCCGCGAGATGCTTGTAGAGGTCGAGATGCGCCTTTTTGTGCCGCTCCATGTTCATCGACATGAACGCGGTGAGCTGCACGAAGCCGGGATAAACGCGCCGCCCCGCCCCCGGATGCGCGAAGGGTACGCGCGAAATGAGCTTGCTCTCGAACCACGACATCGGTTTTTCGGTCGCGAGTTCATTTACCTTGGTCGGATTGATGCGTGTGTCGATCGGCCCGGCCATCAGCGTCATGCTGCGCGGCTTCGCGGGATCGCCCGACTGGGCCATGATCGCCACGGCGGCAAGCACCTGCACGCAGGGTTGGCACACGGCGACCACATGCCCGCCGGGGCCGATGACGCGCATCCACTGGATCAGATGATCAATGTAATCCTCGAAGCCGAACCGGCCCGCCGAAAGCGGCACATCGCGGGCGTTGTGCCAGTCCGTGATGCACACATCGTGATCCTGAAGCAGCGTCTCGACCGTGTTTCGCAGGAGCGTCGCGAAGTGCCCCGAGAGCGGCGCGACCACGAGGACGCGGGGCTGTGCAACGTCGATATCCTTCCTGAAGCGGAGCAGCGTGCCGAACGGCATTTTCGCCAGCGGCTCTTCGGTGACAGCCACGTCGCGGTTGTCGACGCGCACGCTTTTGATGCCGTAAGGCGGCCGCGTATGCGTGAGCGTCGACCGCGAAATCAGCTCGCACGCCGCCGCATATTGCCGGATTGTCCCGCCGTTGCCGTTCAGCTGTGCGGCGAAAGGAGCGATCGCGTTGAGGCCGAATTGCGCGAAACTGCGCGCGGGAGCCGTCGCATTCGTGTAGAATTGATAGGCCTGATACAGCATTTCTGACCTGGCGCAGGAAAAACGGGCAACACAGACGTCGCAAATGGCGATGCAAGGTTCGAACCACAAGCGAAGGTTATGGTCTATGGCGGAGGCTCAGCTTACAATTAGCAACAAGAACTACTCCTCGTGGTCGCTCCGGGGCTGGCTCCTCTGCAAGCTCGCCGGGCTCGATTTCGAGGAAGTGGCCGTGCCGATCGATGACCCGTCGATGAGGGCGGAACTTCTGCTGCTTTCGCCGTCGTTTCTCGTGCCCTGCCTCTCGCACAATGGCATCAAGGTCTGGGACACGCTTTCAATCGCGGAATACCTCGGGGAGCTGAAGCCAAACTCGCCTGTTCTTCCCAAAGATGTGAAAAAACGCGCGCATTGCCGCTCGGTTGCGGGCGAAATGCATTCCGGCTTCTACAATCTGCGTTCGGCGCTGCCGATGAACCTCAGGGCGCATTATCCCGGCTTCAAGGTGTTCCATGGCGCGCAGGCCGACATCGACCGCGTCGCCGCGATCTGGCGCGAATGCCTCGCGGCCTATGGCGGCCCGTATCTGTTCGGAGAGCTTTCGCTCGCGGATGCGATGTATGCGCCGGTCGCGACGCGCTTTCTGACCTACGACGTCAAGCTCGACCCCGTGTCGGCGGATTACTGCCGCTCGATCATGGTCTGGCCCGCGATGGAAGAATGGATCGCGGGGGCGAAGGCGGAGCCGGAAGAGTTCGAGGAACTCGACGTCGAGTTTTGATACAGAGGGTCGGTGCGTGTCGCGAGGCGGGGCTTACCCGAGGCACGCTTCGGCCTGACCGCCCGTTATGCCCGTTCTGTCGGCCGACCGCCGCATCGGCGCGGCAGTCATCGCCGCGCCTCAGCTTGTGCAGTCGCGCCCCTGAAGCGCCCAAAGCTGGATGTCGCGCTTCACCTTCGTGCTGAGTTCGGTCGACATCGCATAGTTGCGCGTCACGATCAGCGTGTTGTCGTTGTATTTGTGGAACTGGATTTCGAAGAGCGGCGGACCGTCACCCGGCTCGAAAAGCTTGACGTTCGGGTATCCTTCCGGGCTTTGTGCGTCTTCACCGGGGTAGCGTTCGCCCGCTTCGTAGCGATAGCCGGCCAGCGTTTCGCCCGTGCCGAACCAGCACAGCTTCATCTTTTCAACGAAAGTTTGCAGCACCTGCGGAGGCGGGCCGAAGGAAAGCCGCTGCGGCTCCGATCCGATCAGATTGTCAACGGCGGGGTCTTTCCGCGCGCAACCCTGAGGGATAAAAGCCAAAGCAACCAGAAGCGTAATGCGAAGCCACAAACCAGCCCCCTGACAAGAAATCCCTTGTGCCATTGGGCTTGTTCATGGCGAAACTTAGGCTCCCGCCGGGTTTGCCGCACCGCCGCACAGATTTATGGCCGGCGGTGCCCGGCGAGGGCGTTTCGGCGCGAATAACAGCCCAAAGCTCAACGCGTGCGCGACGGCGGCGCGAGTTGCGCGATCAACGTCCTCAGCCCGACCTGCCGATGCCGTCTGTGGCGCTCGGCTGTAACGATGCCCTTGAGGACGGCGAGGCTGTCCTCCACGTTGCGATTCACAAGCACATAGTCGTAATCGCCCCAATGCGAGATTTCCGCCTCCGCACCTTCCAGACGCGCCTCGATCACGTGCTCGGGATCGGTTCCGCGCGAATAGATACGCCGGGAGAGTTCTTCGCCGGACGGCGGCAGGATGAAAACACGCACGGCGTCTTCCGGCAGAAGCGCCGCGATCGATGACGCGCCCTGCCAATCGACGTCGAAGAGCATGTCCCGGCCTTCCGCCAGCGCGGCCTTGACCGGCTCGGCGGGCGTTCCGTAGAAATTGCCGAAGACTTCGGCCCATTCGAGAAGCTCGCCCGCATCGCGCATGGCCTCGAAGCGGTCGCGCGTAACGAAGTAATAGTCGACGCCATCCGCCTCCTGCGCGCGCGACGGACGCGTGGTCACGGACACGGAATGCCCGAGCGACGCATCGGACGCCAGGAGAAGCCGCGCGAGCGTGGTTTTTCCCGCGCCGGACGGCGAGGAGAGGATGAGACAAAGGCCGCGCCGGTCAGGCGTCGCAATCGGTTCGCTGCTCACGTTGAACTTTCCAAAGAAACACAAGACCGATTTAGATTGTGTTCGACCTTTTTGGAAGCGGAACGTTCAGGCTCGCGGAAGAAAGCCGATAGCCGCGCCGCGTTTCGGGAGCCGTTCGCGCTTCTTTGAGCGGCAAATAGATCTGGCATGCGCTTCTTGCGCCGCCCCGGTCCACCTCGCTCAAACGATAAGGCGTCACTCGCCCATCGCCGGACAATCGCGCAAACGCCTCGCCTCCCGAGGCACAAGCGATGGATGCCGAACGGGTTCCGCTGATATGCGGCACCGGAGCACGGTTGGCGCTCGTTCGATGCCTCCGAGGCAGCCCGACGCGCGGGCGTGCGACGCGTTACCGATGCGGATTGCGCTGGGGCAGCGGGATGTCGACAGCCTGCAACTTGTCGAGCGCGACCGCATCCGCCGCTGGGTCCGCTGCCTTTTCCTCGCGCTGGCTTCGTTCTATGGCCCGCCAGCGCGCAACGTTCTTCTGGTGATCGCTGTAGGTCTCTGCGAACACATGCGCGCCCGTACCGTCGGCGACGAAGAACAGATCGCCGCTCTTCGCGGGCTTTAGAACGGCCTCAATGGCGGCGCGGCCGGGATTGGCGATCGGCGTCGGCGGCAGGCCCGCATTGCGGTAGGTGTTATACGGGTTCGTCTCGTCCTCGACCTCGCTCTTGAGGATCGGACGGCCGAGCGTGCCCTTGCCGCCGCTGGCGCCGTAAATGATGGTCGGGTCGGCTTCGAGACGCATGCGCTTCTTGAGCCGGTTGAGATAAACTGCGGCCACGCGCGGGCGCTCGTCGGCGCGGCTTGCTTCCTTCTCGACGATGGCGGCGAGGTTGATGACCTGCTCCGGCGTCGTCAGCGCGAGATCGCGTGAGCGCGTCGCCCAAAGCCCCTCGATGAATTTCTTCTGTTCGCCCTGCATGCGCCGGATCAATTCGTCCCGCGAGGTGCCGCGCGCGAAACGGTAGGTGTCGGGGAGCAGACTGCCTTCGGGCGGAATTTCGAGAATATCGCCGACGAGATCCGGATTGGCCTTCAGCCGCTCGATCACCTGCCAGCTCGTCAGCCCTTCCGGAACCGAGACGCTGTAGAGGATCGACTTGCCCTCGACGAGCGTATCGAGCACGTCGCGCAGGCTGGCTTCAGCCTTGATGTTGTATTCGCCCGCCTTGATCTTGTCGTGAACCTTGAAGTAGCGGGCGGCGATGAAGAACGTCCAGCGGTCGTTGATGATACCCTCTTGTTCGAGGCGGCGGGCAATGGCGCTGACGCCCTCGCCGCGCGGCACCACGAAAACGGTCGGATAGGCGAGCGGGCCGGGCTTGTCGAACTGGAGGCGAACCACGTAGGACGTCGTGCCGACGGCTATCAGCAGCACGAGGAAAAACGTCAGAAGGCGGTTCAGAAATACGACGATGGGATTTTGACGGCGTCCCCGGCTGCCCTCAGGCGGCTCGGGCGCGCGCTCGGGTTCAAGCGCTTCGGACGGGCTTCGCGGCAAAACGGAATAGTCTCGCTGACCGCGATAAGCGGCATTCTTCGAGTAGCGGCTGTTCCCATTCGCGTTGTAATAATCGCTCGGCATGTGATCAGACTACTCAGTGACCCCGATAGATCATTCAGCAATGTATTATGGCGAAAGAGTGTGGAGCCTTCCTCAATGACGGAAAACAGAAGCGATAAGCGAGGATAACGCCAGACGAACGGGCGGGCGGGGCGCTGGATGCGCCACCGACCGCAGCCGCGTCAGGCGACGCGGCGCAGAATGAGGCTCGCGTTGGTGCCGCCGAACCCGAAGGAATTCGATAACACCGTATCGATGCGCTTTTCCTTCGCCTTGTGCGGCACGAGGTCGAGCGCCGTCTCGACCGACGGATTGTCGAGATTGATCGTCGGCGGGCAAACCTGATCGCGGATCGCCAATGCCGAGAAGATCGCTTCCACGGCACCGGCTGCGCCAAGCAGATGCCCCGTCATCGACTTGGTCGAAGACATGGCGCTGTTGGCGGCGTGGCTGCCGAGAAGACGCTCTACAGCGCCGAGCTCGATCCCGTCCGCCATCGTGGATGTGCCGTGGGCGTTGATATAATCGATGTCGGAAGCCGCGATTCCGGCGCGCTTGATCGCCGCCGTCATGCAGCGGAACGCGCCGTCGCCGTCTTCCGACGGGGCAGTGATGTGGTAAGCGTCGCCGGACAGGCCGTAGCCGATGATTTCGGCATAGATCTTCGCGCCGCGCGCTTTGGCGTGCTCATATTCCTCAAGGACGACGACGCCCGCGCCCTCGCCCATCACGAAGCCGTCGCGATCCTTGTCGTAGGGGCGCGAGGCACGTTCCGGGTCGTTGTTGAAATCGGTGGCGAGCGCCTTGCAGGCCGCAAAGCCCGCGAGCGCCAGGCGGCAAAGCGGGCTCTCGGTTCCGCCGGCGACCATGACGTCGGCATCGCCGAACGCGATGAGTCGCGAGGCATCGCCGATGGCGTGTGCGCCAGTCGAACAGGCCGTGACCACGGCGTGGTTCGGTCCCTTGAGGCCATGTTTGATGGAAACGTAGCCGGACGCCAGATTGATGAGACGGCCCGGAATGAAGAACGGGCTGACGCGACGCGG
>NZ_JFZJ01000020.1 GCF_000636015.1 Rhodomicrobium udaipurense JA643 | reverse complement strand
CCGCGACCTGCTTCCGCTTCAGATGAAGCTGCTGGCGGAGGCGTCCTACGAGGCCGCCATCGCGGACGAACCGCTCGACAAGAACTTCATCCGCAAACACGCGCTGGCCTATCAGGCCTCGCAGAAATGCGACATGGAAACAGCCGCGCTGCGTGTCTTTTCGAACGGCGATGGCGCGTATGGGGCGAACGTGAACCTGCTCGTCGATTCGGGCGCTTGGCAGGACGAGGACGAACTCGCCGAAACCTACAGCCGCCGCAAATCCTTCGCCTATGGGCGGCAGGGCAAGCCGATGGCGCAACCCGCGCTGCTGAAGACGATGCTCGCCGACGTCGATCTCGCCTATCAGAACCTCGATTCGGTCGATCTCGGCGTGACCACCATCGACCAGTATTTCGATACGCTGGGCGGCATCACGCGCTCGGTCAGACGCGCGAAGGGCGGCAAGGATCTGCCGGTCTATATCGCCGACCAGACGCGCGGCGAGGGCAAGGTTCGCACACTGTCCGAGCAGGTTTCGCTGGAAACGCGCACGCGCGCTCTCAACCCGAAGTGGTACGAGGGCATGCTGGAGCACGGCTATGAAGGCGTGCGGCAGATCGAAGCGACTGTCACCAACACGATGGGCTGGTCGGCAACGACAGGGCAGGTCGATCCGTGGGTCTATCAGCGCCTCACGCAGACCTATGTGCTCGACGAGACAATGCGCAAGCGGCTCGCGGCCTTGAACCCGACGGCCACCGCGCGCATGGTGAACCGCCTGAATGAAGCTTACGAACGCAACTACTGGAAGCCGGACGACGAGACCCTCGATGCTCTTCGCAAGGCGTCTGAAGAACTCGAAGACCAGATCGAAGGGGTTGGTATGGTAGAGGAAGCCGCATGAGCATGTACACGCGCATACCGGCGCAGCCGATCCCGCAATATCGCGCCAAAGGCGCCGCAGGCCAGGACGAAGGCGACGGCGACGGCAGCATGCAGGTGCATCTCGATCCGAACATGAAGATCGGGAACGCCAAGGTTTTCGCGGTCTATGGCAAGGGCGGCATCGGCAAGAGCACGACGTCGTCGAACCTTTCGGTGGCGTTCTCGAAGCTCGGCAAGCGCGTGCTCCAGATCGGCTGCGATCCGAAGCACGACAGCACGTTTACGCTCACGAAGTGCATGATTCCGACCGTGATCGACGTGCTCGAAACGGTGAACTTCCACACCGAGGAACTGCGCCCCGAGGACTACATGTTCGAGGGCTATAATGGCGTCATGTGCGTCGAGGCGGGCGGCCCCCCGGCGGGCACGGGCTGCGGCGGCTATGTCGTCGGCCAGACGGTGAAGCTCATGAAGGAGCATCACCTGCTGGACGAGACCGATGTCGTGGTGTTCGACGTGCTGGGCGACGTGGTGTGCGGCGGCTTCGCGGCTCCGCTGCAATATGCCGAGCGCGCGCTGATCGTGACGGCGAACGACTTCGATTCGATCTTCGCGATGAACCGCATCGTCGCGGCCATTCAGGCGAAGTCGAAGAACTACCGCGTGCGCCTCGGCGGCGTGATCGCGAACCGCAGCCGCGCGACGGACGAGATCGACCGCTTCAATGCCGCCATCGGTCTGAAGCGCATGGCGCATGTCCCGGACCTCGATTGCATCCGCGTCTCGCGCCTGAAGAAGAAGACGCTGTTCGAAATGGACCCGTCCGAAGACGTGGAGCGCGCGCAGGCCGAGTATCTGCAGCTTGCGAAGGCCATGTGGGACGGCTCCGAGCCGCTTGAGGCCAAGCCGATGAAAGACCGCGATATTTTCGAATTCCTGGGATTCAACTGATGACGACGCAGTCCTACCTTGATCGCCGCCACGACCTTAAAACCTATTTCGACAGGACGGCGGCGGATGCGTGGGCGAAGCTGACGACGGATGCCCCCGTCAGCGGGGTGCGCGCGACGGTTCGCGCGGGCCGCGACCGCATGCGCGCGACGCTCATGAGCTGGCTTCCCGACGACCTCACCGGCGCGCGCCTTCTCGATGCGGGTTGCGGCACGGGGCTTCTCTCGGTGGAAGCGGCGCGGCGCGGCGCGCATGTCGTGGCGGTGGACCTGTCCCCGACGCTCGTCGGCATCGCTCAGGAGCGCATGCCGGAAGATGTCGCCGACCGCATCGAGTTTTACTCCGGCGATATGCTGGATGCTTCGCGCGGCCGCTACGACTTCTGCGTCGCGATGGACTCGCTCATCCATTACAAGGCAGACGACCTTGTGAGCGCGCTTTCGGGTCTCGCGGCACTGGCCGACCAGAAGGTGCTCTTTACCTTCGCCCCGAGGACGCTTGCGCTCTCGGTCATGCACAGCGCGGGCAAACTTTTCCCCCGCTCGGATCGGTCGCCAGCCATCGAACCTATTGCGGAAGCCAAACTTTCAGGGATGATCGCGAAGGATAGCCGCCTCGCGGGCTTTACGCAGGGGCGCTCGGAGCGAATCGTGAACGGGTTCTACACCTCGAATGCGATGGAGTTGTCTGCCTCGTGACGGATGTCGGCGGTCATAGGAACGTGGAAAAGCCCGGAACTACGCAAGAAACGCCGGAAGATCCCTGCGCCCTGCGCGATCCGGCCGCTTCTTTCACGCCGCACCCCGCCGAGGCTCCTCCGCATCGCGGGGGAGACGAAATCGCGAGCGCTGGAACGAAGGATTCGGCCGCGAATCAATCGCAAGCTGCTGTCGCGTCCGAAGCCAAGCGGGGCACATCGGCCTCGCACCCCAGCGGGGCGTACCTCTTCCTGAAGGGCCTTGGACCGAAATTCCTGCCCTTCGCGGACGCGGCCACTCCGCAACTGCCGCTGCACCGGCTTCTGCGCCTTTCGCTGTTTCAGGTGACGGTCGGCATGGCGCTGGTGCTGGTCAACGGCACGCTGAACCGCATCATGATTCTCGACCTCGGCGTGCCGGCGTGGCTCGTCGCGCTCATGATCGCGATCCCGCTGGTTTTCGCGCCGTTCCGCGCACTCCTCGGGTTCAAGTCCGACACGCACCGATCGCTGCTCGGCTGGAAGCGCGTGCCCTACATCTGGTTCGGCACGTTGCTGCAATTCGGCGGGCTCGCCATCATGCCCTTCGCGCTGATTCTGCTGTCGGGCGACACGCAAGGACCGCCGATTCTCGGACAATTCGCCGCGGCGCTTGCGTTCCTGCTCGTCGGCGCGGGCATGCATACGACACAGACAGCCGGGCTTGCGCTCGCTATGGATCTCTCGCCACCTGAAAAGCGGCCGCGAGTCGTCGCCTTCCTCTATGTGATGCTGCTGATCGGCATGAGCGTCAGCGCACTGATTCTGGGCGACCTCCTCACGAATTTCAGTCAGCTGCGGCTCATCGAGGTGATTCAGGGCACAGCGCTCACGACCATGGTGCTGAATATTGTCGCACTGTGGAAGCAGGAGCCGCGCAGGCCGCGCCGCCTCGTCGATGACGAGCCGAAGCCCGATTTCGGCGAAGCGTGGCGCACGTTCATGGCAACCGGCAACTGGAAGCGCATTTTCGTTGCGCTGGGCCTCGGTACGGTCGGCTTCAGCATGCAGGACATCCTGATCGAGCCTTATGGCGGTCAGGTTCTCGGGATGACGGTCGCGCAAACCACGGCTTTGACAGCGTTTTTCGCACTGGGCGCCCTCGTTTCGCTCGCCATTGCCGCGCGCCGACTCGACGCTGGCGCCAATCCGCACCGGCTCGCCGCGCAAGGTGTATTGGTCGGCCTTCTGGCACTCACGGCTTTCGTTTTTTCCGCCCCCGTCGGCGAGCCACTCCTGTTCGAAGTGGGTGTCGTTGCGCTCGGTTTCGGCAGCGGCTTTTTTGCCGCAGGCACGCTTACCGCCGCGATGGAGCTTGCAAAAGCCTCTCAGGCGGGGTTAGCGCTTGGTGCGTGGGGTGCGGTCGGTGCCTCTGCGACAGGAGGCGGAATTGCACTCGGCGGCGCGATCCGCGACGTTAGCGCGACCCTTGCGGCGAACGGTAGCCTCGGTGAGGCGCTAATGCGCACAGACACAAGTTACCTCATTGTCTATCATATCGAAATTGCCCTGTTGTTCGCGACGCTCGTGGCTATCGGCCCCCTGGTGCGAACAGCGGGTAATGCATCAAGGCAAAAGCCGCCGCAATTCGGCCTAGCTGATTATCCGGGTTGAAGAAAAAACTTTGGAGGTATTAATGCCAACCGGCGCACTGACATCACATCTCGACGTCGCCCAGGTGACGTTGTACGCGTTCTGGATCTTCTTCGCGCTCCTGATCCTTTACCTGCGCCGCGAAGACCGGCGCGAGGGTTATCCCCTCATCAACGAATCGACGGGCAAGCCGCAGAACGACGGCTATCTCACGATCCCGGACAAAAAGATCTTCCGTCTTTTCCACGGCGGCACGACGACCTCTCCTCAGCCCTACCGTTCCGAGCGTGAGATCAAGGCCAAGCCTGCCACCAATCATCCCGGCTCGCCGCTCATTCCGACCGGCAACCCGATGATCGACGGCGTCGGCCCGGCTGCTTGGGTGCAGCGTCAGGACGTTCCGGATCTGACCTATGACGGTCTTACCCGTATCGCTCCCCTCCGCGTAGCCACAGACCACGCCATCGACGAGCACGATCGCGACCCGCGCGGCTTCACGGTTTATGGCGCCGATGGCGTCAAGGCCGGCAAGATCCGCGATGCGTGGCTCGACCGTTCGGAAGTCATCATCCGCTACCTCGAAGTGACGACGCCGAAGGGCCGCAACGTTCTCGTGCCCTTCACCCTGTCCAAGATCGACCAGGGCAAGGGCAAGGTCGTGCTCGAATCGATCCTCGGCGCCCAGATCGAAGACGCGCCGAAGCTGGCCAACCCGGATCGCATCACGCGACTCGAAGAAGACAAGGTCTGCGCGTATTTCGCAGGCGGCATCCTGTATGCCACCCCGGCCCGCCAGGAGCCCCTTTTATGAGTGAATACGACTACGAGCCGGTACGGGGACTCCCGTACCGGCTTCCCGAGGATGAAAAAATCCTTTGGCAGGGGTCGCCTAAATGGCGGTCCCTGGCCGTTCATCTCTGCCACGTGCGCACGATAACGCTCTACTTCGCGGTTCTGATCGCGTGGCGGCTTCTGGTTCCCGTTCTCGACGGAAAGCCGGTTTCGGACGCGTTCGAACTCGCCGCCTTTCTCGCGCTTCTTAACGGAATTGTCGTCGCGATGGCGGTCATCTGGTCGCTCCTTCTCGCCAAGACGACGATCTACACGATCACGACTCGGCGTGTGGTGTTGCGTTACGGCATCGCCTTCACGAAGGCCGTTAATGTTCCGCTCCGCCTCGTCAAGAATGTCGCCATGAGCAGGCACGCCAACGGCTGCGCGGATATTGCTTTCGAAACGAGCGGCAAAGATCGCATCGCCTATCTCATCTTGTGGCCTCATACGCGGCCATGGCGTGTCTCGCCGACGCAGCCGATGTTGCGCTCCGTCCCGGAAGCGGAAAAGGTAGCCGAGATTCTCAAACTGGCTCTTGCGCCATTTGCCGACCAGAGCTTAGATGAGAATGAAAATAAAGAGACGCTTGCCGCGACCGATCAGCAGCGTGCGGAAAAAAAAGAGTCTGACATCGGTCAGCCTGCTGCCGAGGCAGCGTAAACGAATTGGAAACGCACCGGCATGTTCAAGGGTGTGAACAAAGCGCTGCTTCTGGGAAGCGCGGCAGTGGCCGCTCTTCTCGTCATTGTAATAGGCACAAGCGTCGTCGATAGACATGGCGGGGGCGTTGCGGATGCGTCGCGCCGCCCGGTTGTTTCGCGCGCGGTCGTATTTCGGGACACTCCTTCGGGAGGTATTGCCGCCTTCGATCAGGGGGCAACCGAGCCTTTCCAGATCCTGGAGCGCGAGAAGAACACCTTCATGGCGACGTCTTTGCGCCTTCTCGGCCAGGTGCGTCAGACACGTTCCAAGGCCGGCCCCGAAACGCCCTTTGTCGTCACCCAGTGGAGCGATGGCAAGCTGACACTGACCGATCCGTCAACGGGTGAAACACTGGAACTTGCCGCTTACGGGCAGAGGAACGCCGATACCTTTGCGCAGCTTCTCCCGCAGGCGAGCGTGCCTCGATGATGCTGGTTCACGAAGTGGGCGGCCGTCGAGCAGGAATGAATGGCGGTCCGAAACTGAGCCGCACCGCCGAAAAGACGACGATTTGGTGCGGCGGTTGTCGGTTGCTTGGCATCATCGCGGAAATGGGCTGGTCGCGATGGCCTTCAGAGGCCAATACAGCGTCCTGCGATAAGTCGGGCGCGGCGCGACGCTTTAAGTTTCATTTGTCGATCGGCTTTTCCGCGTCAAAACGAGTTCGGTTTAACGCAGGCCAAGCCAATGCGTGGCTGCGTGGAAGCGATCGGCACGCCACTACCTTGCATCCGACGCGGGTGAAGCCCAAGTGCCACGGCCCCGGGAGCCTGAACTTTATCGATGTCAAGGACTGTGGGCGTCTATCTGGTTTTCTAGAAAGTGCGTCAGGTACGTCGAGGTGCGTGCCGCTGGAGGAAGTTTCGCGTTCACCAGGGCAACTTGCGTTTTCCGTGAACGCGGCCGCGTGCTCCGGGCGATCATCCTCGCCGTTCGTGGCGCTTCGCGCGCCGCAGTCGGCGAGGCCGCGAACAGCGTGCTAGCGAGGGCAGCGCAGTGATACATTACGGGCTTCCGACCCTCTACGTTCTCTTCGTCTGGTGGTTCAGCACCGGGGCTGTCCTGTATCTCAACAACCTGCCGAAGCGTACCTATAAATGGAGCGTGCTCGGTGGGACGCTCGTGATGCTGGGCTCGCTCTACGGCCTTTACGCCGCGAGCCAGAGCCAGACGGTGCTCGCTGCCTATGTCAGCTTTACCTGCGGTCTGCTTGCGTGGGCGTGGACGCAACTGACGTTCTACACCGGCGTAATTACCGGGCCGCGCAAGACCGCCTGTCCGCCAGGCTGCTCCGGCCCGCGTCATCTCTGGCACGCAGCCGAAACCTGCCTCTATCATGAGGCAAGCGCGGCGCTTCTCGGCGTCGCCGTGTGCTTCGCGACGCTCAACGGCACGAACCACATCGGCTCCTGGACCTACACCGTGATCTGGCTCATGCATGCGAGCGCGAAGGTGAACGCTGTCCTCGGCGTCCGCAACCTCAACGACCACTTCTTTCCCGAGCACCTGCGTTATCTCAGCTCGTTCCTGCGCAAGAAGCCGATGAACCTGCTTTTCCCGGTTTCGATCACCGTTTCGACGGCCTTCGCGGCTGCTCTCGTTCATAAGGCGGTCGAGATGCAGCACTCGCCCTTCGAGGCGCTCGCGCTCACCTTTTCGATCGTGATCCTCACGCTCGGCATTATCGAGCACTGGTTTCTGGTGCTCCCCATTCCGGCCGAGGCGCTCTGGAACTGGAGCGTGCGAGCGAAAAAAGTAATCGTAAAGCCTGAGCCGGTGAGACTTCCAGAAATCGTCGATATGACCAAGAGCGCACCCGCGCGACTCCGCGTCGTTGCAAGCCGTGGCGACATCTAATCAGCCTGTGTTAATCGGACCGATTGCAGAAAGCTGATCGACAGCAGAAACTTACGGCGTAAGCTGCGTCTTTTGCGGCACAGCGCTGTAACACGATCGCAACGTCAGTTATCACGGTGCAAGCTGCAAATGCCGGGCGAGAAGACACCAGGCCTTGCGGGGCGACCGCAAACCCTTATGATGAGCGGACAAGAAACGCCGCCTGAAGCACCGCGATGGATATTGACGATCTCGAACCCCGCAAACAGATTTCGAAGCCGAAAGACCTTGCCGTTTACTCGGTGGACGAACTTCGCGTCTACATCGCGACGCTGAAAGCGGAAATTGCGCGGGCGGAAGAGACCATCGCGAAAAAGTCCGCGCATCTCGACGCGGCGAGCGCTTTCTTCAAGAAGTAACGCGAACCGGGCGTCGGCGAACTTCGGTGCGCGCCACATCTGCCGCAACGGCCACGCGTCGGCAGGGGTTGCGTTCGACGCGCAAAAAGGCGATTTCGTTATTCGCAAGACGCAAGCAAGCACCCGCCCTTCGGCGCAGGAGTGAGACATGAAAATCGGCGGCACCCATTATCGCACGATCTGGCCGGAAAGCGACGGCGCGGTCGGCATTATCGACCAGACGCGACTCCCGCATGCCTTCGAGACGCTGAAGCTCTCGACGCTTGAGGACGCGGCCCACGCGATCCGCGTCATGCAGGTGCGTGGCGCGCCGCTGATCGGCGTGACGGCGGCTTACGGCCTCGCGCTGGCGCTCCGCGCGGATGCGTCGGACGCCGGCCTCGAAAGCGCCGCGAAGACGCTCGCCGCCACGCGTCCGACGGCGGTGAACCTCGCCTGGGCGCTGAACGAGATGCTGACATTCCTGCGCCCCATCGCACCCGCCGAGCGCGCCGCTGCCGCTTTCGCCAAGGCCGCCCAGCTCGCCGACGAGGATGTCGAAACCTGCCGCCGCATCGGCGCGCACGGCAAGGCGATCATCGAGGACATCGCGAAGAAGAAGGACGGCCCGGTGAACGTGCTGACCCACTGCAACGCCGGCTGGATTGCTTGCGTCGACTGGGGCACCGCGCTGTCGCCGATCTATCAGGCGCATGACGCGGGCATCCCCGTGCATGTCTGGGTGGACGAGACGCGCCCGCGCAATCAGGGTGCGGCGCTGACGGCGTTCGAGCTTGGCGCGCACGGCGTGCCGCATACCGTCATCGCGGATAATGCGGGCGGTCATCTCATGCAACATGGGGACGTGGACCTTTGCATCGTCGGCTGCGACCGCCTTACTGCGGCGGGCGACGCGGCCAACAAGATCGGCACCTATCTCAAGGCGCTGGCGGCGAAGGATAACGGCGTGCCGTTCTATTTCGCGCTGCCGTTGTCGACGATCGACTGGACGCTGTTCGATGGTGTGCGCGATATCCCGATCGAGGAGCGCGACGCGCGCGAGCTAACCCATATGACCGGCCGCACGGATGGTGGGGACATCGTGACGGTGCAGGTGACGGCCCCGGGAAGCGCGGGCGCGAACCCTGCGTTCGACGTGACGCCCGCGCGGCTCATCACGGGCATCATCACCGAGCGTGGCGTCTCGCCTGCCTCGCGCGAGGGGCTCGCCGCGACGTACCCGGAATACGCGCGCTCAGCGGCGTAGCAGCTCTCGCGACTTACAACTTGCATGAAAACGGCCGGGTAACCGGCCGTTTGATTTTCCGAATGAGTTGACTACGGATGCTGCGAAAAGGTCGACAAACCAGCCTTCGCCCATCCGTACGGCGCCGCGTGAGAATGCGTCGCTTATGAAGTTATGCTGAGGCACCCAATTGGGTGGGCGATGCTACTTCCATTCCTCGATGTCGAGATAAGGCTGCTCGGACGGCGGCGCGATGGTGACGCCCGCGGTTTCCAGCGCGGCTTCCGGCTGCTCTTCCTCGACGCGCTTCGCGGCCTTCTTCACTTCATTATCAAGGTCGATCTGCGAGCAAAGGCCGAGCGCGACCGGATCTTGCGGCTGGAGACTGGCGGAATTCCAGTGCGTGCGCTCGCGGATGCTCTCGATGGTCGATTTCGTCGTGCCGACAAGGCGCATGATCTGCGTGTCGCGCAACTCGGGATGATGGCGCAGAAGCCAGAGGATCGCATTCGGGCGGTCGTGACGGCGCGAAACAGGCGTGTATTTCGGCGCGCGCTTCGTCTTGATCTCCGGGATGTGCACCTTGGAGCGCGCCAGCTTGAGCCGATAGGATGAATCTTTCTGGCCGCGGGCGATTTCTTCGCGGGTGAGTTGGCCCGCGCCAATCGGATCCGCGCCACGAATGCCGGCCGCGACGTCGCCGTCTGCGATCCCCTTCACTTCGAGCACGTGCAATCCGCAAAAATCGGCGATCTGGTCGAATGTCAGCGAGGTGTTCTCGACGAGCCAGACGGCCGTCGCCTTCGGCATCAGGGGTATGTCGCTCATAAATTTCCTCCGGTCCTGGAAGCGCGAGCCCTCTCCGCTTCCTGGGCATTCAATTTCCGATTGTGTGGGGGAACCCGCAATCGAAGGGTTAGCGCATAATATAGTCGCTGGTGTGTCTTTGTGCAAACTCTGGATTGTCCGGGGCTGGCGGCTCGGAGCCGAGACTTTCGGCGCGAAGGTGCGTCTGGGTGGGGCTGGGGAAACTGCGAAATGCTTGCAAGCGTCGCCGACGCGGTTAAGGGTCGAGGCTCGCGAGCCAGCGAAAAGGGGCGGGGTCAGCAACGGGGCGGCCGGGAAGTGGCGTCGTTGCCGGAAGACGGGGAGCGAAATGCGGTTGGAAGTCATTCATCTCGACGACGCCTTTGCGGGCCAGCGCACCTTCCTCGACGCGTGCGCCGGGCGCAGGGCAGTCTCGGTGGATGCCAAGGCGAACGGCCCCCGCGTGCGGCTTTGGGGCTACGACGCCGACCTCGCGCGGCTGGAGGCGAAGCTTGGCGCCAGCGCTGGCGGGGCCGATGGCGGCCCGGTCCTCGCCTTCCTCGGGTCGGGCGATTTTCATCACGTCAGCGCTATGCTGATCGCGCGAGCGGCGGCGGCTGCGTCGCGGCCCTTCACCGTCGTGCATTTCGACAACCACCCCGACTGGGTGCGCTGTTCGAGCGGCATGCATTGCGGCTCATGGGTGAACAGCGCACTTGCTACGCCCAACGTCGCCAAGGTCATCACCGTTGGCGTGTGCAGCAAGGATCTCCAGCATCCGGAATGGAAGGGAGGCAACCTCGCGGCGCTGAAGGAGGGGCGGCTTGAGCTGTTTCCGTTCGCTCAGGCGCCGTCGAAGGTGAGCGGCGACTATGGCGCGGGCGCGAGCCATCGGCAGGAGGGCGGCCACATCCGCTGGACCTGCATCGAAGACATTGGACTCGCGGCATTCGGTGAGCTTCTCCTGTCACGGATCGAAACGGCGGATGTCTACATCACGCTCGACAAGGACGCGCTCGCGCCCGCCGACGCGGTCACGAATTGGGATCAGGGCAAGCTCTCGCTCGACGATGTGCTCGGGCTCGTAGGCCGCCTCGCGGAGCGCCATATCATCGTCGGCGCGGACGTGGTCGGCGATTACAGCGCGCCGATTTATGCGGGCGGCGTGTGGCCCTACGTTCGGAAATGGGGCGAGAGCATCGTCGATCATCCACGCGTGGCGATGGCGGCGTCGGCCGTCGCGGCGACGAACGAGGCCACGAATTTGCGCCTGCTCGACGCCTTCACCGTGGCGATGCGGGGATAGCGCGTGCGGCCGTGATAACGGCCTGCCCGAGAGAGATCGCGCCGTCGCCCGCCGGGAACAGGGCAGGGGCGAGCACCTCGAAATCGCCAGCGAGCCGTTCGATGACGCCTTCGAGCAGCAGCCGGTTGTGGAACACGCCGCCGCACAGCACGACGCGCGCCAAGCCTTCGCGCCGGGCGAGCGAGCGCGCAGTGTCCGCCACCGTGTCGGCGAGGAAGACGTGGAAGCGCGCTGCGATGATCGCGGGCGGCGCATCTCGGGCGAGGTCATCGAGAACGGCCTGCCAGAGTTCACCCCAGCCGAGGCGGATAGGGCCGTCGTCCTCGCCCATGCCCCGCGAAGGAAGCTTCCGGGCAGCGATGGGCCAGTGGCCGAAATCCTGGCCGCAGACCGAGGCCGCCAAAGCCTCAAGCTCCACCGCCGCTTGCCCCTCATAGGTCGCTTCGTCGAAACAGATCCCGAGCGCGGCGGCGACGGCGTCGAACAGACGTCCTGCCGACGAGGCTGGCGGCGCGTTCACGCCTCGCGCCATCATTTGCAGCGCGGGCGCGACAGGCTTCGCGGTTAAGCGGCGCAGGATCGGGATATCGCCGAAGTTGGCGGTCGCCTCGTCCCATCCAAACGCGACGTGGAGATGCGCGAGCAGGTTCCGCCACGGTTCGCGCATGGCTTTTGCGCCGCCGATCAGCGGCACGGGCGCGAAGCTTGCGACACGGCGGCAGGCGCGATAGTCCGCGACGAGGAATTCGCCGCCCCACAGCGGGCGATGCGTTCGTTGGAACGCGTCGCTCCGCTCTCCCTTGTTATCGATCGACTTGCCCGCGCTCAAATGCGGCGATTCGAGCGCGGGTTGATCTGACACGGCGTCTCCCATGCCGAGGCCGTCGAGCGCGATGCCCAGCACCGGCGGCGCGTCGAGCGGCACGCCATGTTCCGCCATCACCGCCGCGACATGGGCATGATGATGCAGCACGCGTGCAACGGGCAAACCGCGCTCCGCAGCCAGCGCCTCACCCAGCCGCGTCGCATGGTAGTCGGGGTGCGCGTCCACCGCCACGACGTCCGGCGTGAAGCGGAACAGGCGCTCGAAAAGCGCGAGGTTTGCGCGGTAATCGGCATGCGTTGCGGCGTCTTCGAGGTCGCCGATATGCTGCGAAACGATGGCGCGACCGCTGCTCGCGAGGCAGAAGGTGGATTTCAGCTCCGCGCCCATAGCGAGCACGGCGGGCGCGCCTTGGAAAAGCGGCAGCGAAAGCGGCGCGGGCGCAAGCCCTCGCGCGCGGCGGATTGTGCGGACGCGGCCCGCCGCGAGCCGCACCACGCTGTCGTCGAGGCGGTTGACGATGTCCCGGGCGTGCATGAGGAAGGCGTCGGCCATAGCAATTTCAGGAAAAGCGGAAGCCGGTTTTCCGTCCGGAATTGCGGGGCGATCCATGCCAGACAGTCGCTCGCGCGCCTCGTCGTTCGCGGTGCATTGCGGCTCGTCGCTGACATTGCCCGAGGTGAGCACGATGGGGCCGGGCAGCCCCTCCATCAGCAAATGATGCAGCGGCGTGTAAGGCAGCATGAAGCCGAGCGTCGTCTGGCCCGGCGCGATGCCGGAGGCGAGCGGCGGCGCGTCGGCACGGCGCGAGAGCAGCACGATTGGCGCGGTGGAGCTTTCGAGCGCGGCGCTCTCCGGCGGCGCGATGTGGGCGTATCGCTCTACCATGGCAATATCGCGCGCCATCAGCGCGAGCGGCTTGCCGCTGCGGCGCTTTTCGGCGCGCAACCGCGCCACCGCATCCTCATTCGCGGCATCGCAGGCGAGATGAAACCCGCCGATCCCCTTGATCGCGACGATCGCACCATCGCGGATGAGCCGCGCGGTGGCATCGATCTCGTCGCGCGCGCCTCGAAGCGGAAGCGTCGCGCCGTCCGCGCCTTCGAGCCACAGCCTCGGCCCGCAAACGGGGCATGCGTTCGGCTGCGCGTGGAAGCGTCGGTCGGCGGGGTTGTCATATTCCGCGCGGCAGGCGGGGCACATCTCGAACGCGGCCATGCTCGTCGTCGCGCGGTCATACGGAATCGCGCGCACGATGGAGAGGCGCGGTCCGCAATGCGTGCAGTTGGTGAAGGCGTAGCGGTAGCGGCGGTTTTCGGAGTCGCGGATGTCGGCAAGGCAGGCGGGGCAGGTGGCGGCGTCGGGGACAATGCCGGTCGTGACATCGCCCGCGCCGCTCTCGACGATGCGGAAGGTGTTCGGCGCGGGGCCGTTCAGCGGCGCGGTCTCGATGCGCTCGATGCGGGCGAGGGGCGGCGCGCGGTCGGCGAGCGCGGCAAGCAGCGCGTCGAGCGTCGCGCGCGGGCCAAAGGCGCGGATCAGAACGCCCTCGGCGTCGTTCAACACATCGCCCGTGAGCCCAAGCTCGCGCGCGATCCGCCACACATGCGGACGGAAGCCCACGCCCTGCACGAGGCCGCGCACCCGGACCGAAATGCCCTTGATGTCGTCCGCGTCGGCCATCTCAATGCACCGTGCAGACCATGCAAGGATCGAACGACCGCACGATATGCTGCACCGCGATAGGCGTCGTTTCGCCCGGCCGCACCGGCGCGCCGACTAGCGCTGCCTCGCATGCGCCGGGCTGGCCGCCGCCGTCGCGCGGCGAGAAGTTCCACGTCGTCGGCGCGATGATCTGATAGTTGAAAATGCGGCCCTTGCGGATGTCGAGCCAGTGGCCGAGGCTCCCGCGCGCCGCCTCGATCATGCCGGTGCCGCGCGCTTCGTCGGGCATCGGCGCGGTGAGGCAGAACGGCTCGTCGGGACGGATCGCCGCCGCCCAGCTCTCCAGCAGGAGGACGAGCCGCGCCACCTCGACGGCGCGGGCGATCACGCGGTTTCGCGCGTTGCTGCCGGAGCGCGCGGCGAGGCTCGTCACGAGCGGTTGGCCGTCGATGAGCTGGCGGGCGAAAGCGCCGGTTTCCGCCCCGCGCCCGCCGAGGCGCGGAGCCTTGCACCAGCTATAGGCGTCGGCGGCGTCTGCGTCGGGAAGCGTGATCCCGCGCGACGGCGGGCGCGGGCCTTCCGCCGCTCGCACCATCCATGCGCGGGTGTGGTCTTCGGTGATGTCGTCCTCGCGGAGCGTGCCGACCGTGCCGCCTTGCCATACCCCGCGCGCGAAAGCGTGGCCGCCCTTCTGAGCATAAGCGCCGAAGCTGAGATAGAGGCCGGGACCGGGGCCGAGCGCTTCGAGCCCGGCGTCGCGCGAGAAGGCGAGGAACGCGCGGAAATCGCCGCCGCCCGCGTCCGCCTCGCCTTCGGCCCATGCATCGAGCGCATCGGCGCTGTCGAGTGCCGCCAACGCTTCCAGCGCATCGCCGTAAAATCTCGCCTCTAGGAAGCGGCGAAGCCCGGCGATATGGCTTAGCAACCGCGTCTGCTCCGCCCGGCCGATGGCGCGGGTCGTGCCGCCCGGTTGCAGACCGAGCGTATGCGGCCAGTGCCCAGCGAGCAGTCCCATGATGCGCAGGAACGCCGCGCGCGCCGCCAGGAACTCGCGCTGGGCATCGCCGCCCATCGCCCGAAAGCGCGCCGCCGCCTCCGCCCATGGCTCGCCTGCGTAAATCTCGCGCGCGAAATCCGGCATGAAGAACAGATAGAAATGCGTGAGGTGGTCCGCGATGTTCTCGGCGGCGAGGATGATGTTTTGCAGATGCGCGCCGTTTTCGGGCGGCGTCAGTCCTTGCGCGTTGGCGAGCGCCGCCGCCGCCGCTATCGACTGCGAGACCGAGCAAATGCCACAAATGCGCGGCACATAGACGAGCGCATCGGCGGGCGCCTTGCCGACAAGGATCTGCTCGAAACCGCGATAGAGCGGGGAATTCACGTAAGCCGCCGCGACGCGCCCGTCCTTCACGTCGAGGCGGATTTCGAGGTCGCCTTCGACGCGGTTGAACGGCCCGGCGATGAGGCGCGTCATTTGGGTTTCCCCGATGCCTTGCCCGATAAGCCCCCCGGCGGCACCGCGATGCGCTCCGCGAGCGCGTTCCGACGCAGGCGCTCCGGCGTTGCGGCCTTGGCGAGCGAGGCCAGCGCCACGAACCACGCCTTCGGCATGTCGGTCGGCAGGCCCACGGGGATGCCGCCGCGCTTCGGCGTTTCGAGATAGGGCGCGTCGCGTTCGCCGAACGTCGGCTCGGTGCAGCCGATGCACGGATAGCCGCCGCGAATGCAAGAGCCTTCGCCGTTCCACGCCCGCATGTTGCAGTCGCCGTGAACCTGCGTGCCGATGCAGCCGAGATGCTCCATCAGGCAGCCGAGCTGACCCGGCTCCTTCGCGCTCGCCTTGTATTCGTAAAATTCGTTGCGGGTGCAGCCATGATGCACGAGGTGGTCGGCGTAGAAACGTGGGCGACCGTATGCATCAAGGTCGGACGCGCTGAACGCACCATGGCCGAGTTGCACGAGCGTTTCGACGATCCAACCCGGATGGGTGGGGCATCCCGCGATGTTGATCGGGGGCAGGCCGGAGCGCGAGCGGAAGCCGGGGCCGAGAAGGCCGCCCGGTTCCGCGCCCTCAAAGGCGAGGCCGCACGCCTCGGTGACGTTGTTGCCCGCCGACGAAACGCCGCCATAGGCCGTGCATGAGCCGATAGCGACGACATGGCGCGCGAAGGCCGCAAGCTCCGCGACGAGCTGCATCACGGGCTTGCCCGTGCCGGGCTGGAGATGAAAGCGCCCGGTGCCGTTTGGCCCGCGCAGGATCGCGCCTTCGACGCAAAGGATGTCGAGCCGCTGCTGGCCGGACAGGATACGCGCGATAAGCGCATGATAATCTTCTCCGGATGCTTCGCTGAGCGAGGGATGGGCGAGCACGTCGATGCGGCCGAGGTCGAGCGCCGCGAACAGGTCCGGGCTGTCGGCGTTGAGAAGCGACATCGAGCAGCCGCCGCATCCGCCGGATTGCAGCCAGAGCAAGGTGAGGCGCGCGGGGCTGGCCGTGGCATCGCGCGCGACGTTCCCGACCGGATCGCACGGCAAATCACGCGCCATGCCGCGCCCCCTTCGGCAGGGTCAGCGTGAACACTGCGCCGCCGCCTTCGTGGTTCGCCGCCGCGAGCTTCCCGCCGAAATCCTGCGCCAGCCCGAAGCTCAGATAAAGGCCGAGGCCAAGCCCCTTGCCGACGGGCTTCGTCGTGAAGAACGGCTCGAACAGCTTCTGCATGCCGTCGGGCGCGATGCCGGGGCCGTGGTCGCGGACGCGGAGCGCGACGAAGCCGCCGTCCTCGGTCGCGTCGATCTCGATCAGCGGATGCGGATCGCCGTCCATCGCGTCGAGCGCGTTCTGAATGAGGTTGACGAGGATCTGATGGATCGCGCCGCGCGGCGCCTGCACCGACAGCCCCTCGGGCACATGGATCGCCACGTCCTGCCGCGAGCGCGCGATCTTCACCACCCAGTTCGCCGCCGTCTGCACAACGCGCAGAAGCTCGAAATCCTGCGGCGCCTCCGCCTGATTGGCCGAAAAGCGGCGCAGATCCTGCACGATCTCGCTTGCGCGCGTCGCGCCTTCGAGCGTCCCGTCGAGCAGCGGCTCGATATCGGCGAGGATTCGGTCGATCTTCAGCTCCTTGCGCAGCGCCGCGAGCGCGTCGCCGGACACGCCATCGTTCATCGCTTCGAGGTAGGTGCGGATGCGCAGGCCGTATTTCTTCAGCGCATGCATGTTCGCGAAAACGAAGCTGATGGGGTTGTTGAGTTCATGCGCCACGCCGGCGACGAGACGGCCGAGCGCCGCCATCTTCTCCGAAAAGATGAGGTGCTGCTGCGCTTCCTGAAGCTCGCGATGGGCTGCGTTGAGCGATTTATAGGCACGGCGAAGCTCGCCGAGTGGGCGGCCCACCACGACGACGCCCGCGAAACGCCCCTTGTGGTCGAAGCGCGCCGAGCAGTTCATGACGAAGGGCGACGGCGCGCCCGCCGCGTCGCGCAAGGACAGTTCGCAGTCCGTCACAGCGCCGTCTTCGCGGGCGCGGGCGAGCATGTCGTCCACGGCGGCGGCGTTCTCGGCCACGAAAAGCGACGCGAAGGGCTCGCCGCCAAGGCTGGCCTCATGTCGCCCGGTGACGGCTTCGAGGGCACGGTTCACGCGCGCGATGCGGTTGCCGCGGTCGCACACGGCGAGCACATCGGCCATGGAGGCGAACACGCTCGCCATCAGCGCCTGCGCCTCTTCGAGCGCTGCGTTCTTCGCCTCAAGCTCGACCTGATTTTCGACAAGCTCGGCATAGACCGCATCCATCTTCTGGATGACTTCGATCCACGCGTCCTCGCCCGCCTCGCCATCGCCAAGCGCGCCTGCCACCCCCGCCCGCGCGACGAGGCTTCGGCTGTCTTCAGGGCGCGCGGGCTGCTTCAGCATTGGCGGTCGCTTTCGGTCAGAGCGGTTCTCCATTGGAACCGCTCCTATCTTGAAACGCAGAGCCGATTCATTTGCATCGGGATCGGCTCTAGGCCCGCTTCTTGGCGGGCTCCAGCGGCAGCGCCTCGATCTTTTCGAGGCCGTAACGTTCGAGCTTGGCGCGAAGGCCGACGCGCGAGAGGCCGAGTTCCTTCGCCGCGCGGCTCTTGTTCCAGCGATGGCGGACGAGGCTTTCCTTCAGGATCTGCGCCTCAACCGACTCGATGCGTTCGCGTAGCGTGCCTTCGAGACCGGCGAGCGAAAGATCGACGCCCGCGAAATCGAGCTTCTCGGCCGAGGGTCCGGCGGCCGCCTGCTGCACGCGCCGCGACAGGTGCTCCGCGCCGATCACTCCGCCCTGCGGCCCCATGATGAGCGCGTGCTGGATCTCGTTCTGAAGCTCGCGGACATTGCCGGGCCATGGGTAAGCCTTGAGGCACGCCACCGCTTCCGGCGACAGGCCCTTGACGCATTTTCCGAGTTGCTTCTGCGCCTTGTCCATGAGCGCGCGTGCAATCGGCGGGATGTCCAACAGGCGGTCGCGCAAGGGTGGCAGGTGAATCGTGACCGGCGCGAGGCGGTAATAAAGGTCTTCGCGGAAACGGCCCGCCTGCACCTCGGCTTCGAGGTCGCGGTTCGTGGCGGCTACGACGCGCACATTGATATTGCGCGTTTTCTGGCCGCCGACTGGGCGGATCTCGCCCTCCTGCAACACCCGCAGAAGCTTCGCCTGAAGCCGGGGCGAAACTTCGCCGATCTCGTCGAGGAAGACGGTGCCGCCATCGGCGCGCTGGAACAGGCCGATATGGTCTTCCACCGCGCCCGTGAATGCGCCGCGCTTGTGGCCGAAGAGTTCGCTTTCGAGGAGTTCGTCGGGCAGCGCCGCGCAGTTCTCGACCACGAACGGCTTGTTCCAGCGCAGGCTCTTGTAGTGGAGCGCGCGCGCGATGAGTTCCTTGCCGGTGCCCGATTCGCCCGTAATCATCACCGAGACATCGAACGGAGCGACGCGCCGCATGCGGTCGCAAACGTCGTTCATCGGGCTCGACTTTTCGCGCACGATGCCGTCGTCGCCCGCGTAATGCTCGCGCAGATCCGCGCGACGGGTGGCGATGACGCGTTCGGCGCGGGTCGAGGACATTCTCAGCTCGACCGCCAGAAGCTCGTTCTCGCGCTGGAGCTTGTAGAGCCGCGAGGCGTTCTTGAGTGTGAGCGTCAGGCTGTCCGGCTGCCAGGGCTTCGTGACATACTGATAAATGCCTGCCTCGTTGATGCCCTGGATGATGTCTTCCGCGTCCGTGTAACCGGAAATGATCATGCGCACGACATCGGGCCAGCGCTCGCGCACACCCTTCAGGAAATCGACGCCCGAGATGTCGGGCATGCGCTGGTCGCACAGCACCACCTGAATGGCTTCGTCGGCGAGGATGGCTTCGGCTTCGCGCGCGCTCGTCGCTTTCTTAACGTCGAAATCGTCTTCGAGGATGCGTTCGAGGGCTTCGACGCTGCGAACTTCGTCATCGATCACGAGCACCGGAGGAAGCGCGGTCATGGCGCTCTCCGAGAGGCGCGGCGGCGGAGAAAGGGGAGGTGAGGGGGACAGTCTGGCATCAACATATCCTTGGAAGCGGATCGCCCGCGAGCCAATCTACCATGCGGTTTCCGCCGAACCTCGTACGCATTTGGACGAAGGCGTGAGGGTCTTGCGTTGCCTCGCCGATGATGGCCGCGTCACGCGCCAGAGGATGCGCGCGCATGGCGGCAAGCAAGAGCTGTGCCTTATCGGGCGGCGCGATGGCGATGAGCTTGCCTTCGTTCGCGATGTAGAGCGGATCGAGGCCGAGAAGTTCGCACGCTGCGGAGACGTCGGGCTTGATCGGGATGGCGGCTTCCTCCAGCCGGATGCCGACGCGGGATTGCTGCGCGATTTCGTTCAACGTCGCGCCAAGGCCGCCGCGCGTCGGATCGCGAAGCACGCGGATGCCGGGCACGGCCGCGACCATCTCCGCGACGAGGGTATGTAGCGCCGCGCTGTCCGAGAGGATTTCCGTCTCGAATGTGAGGTTTTCGCGCTTCGAGAGCACCGCGATGCCGTGGTCGCCGATGCTGCCCGAAAGCAGCACCACATCGCCCGGCCGCGCACGGTCGCCGGAAATCTCGACGCCTTCGGGGACGACGCCGATGCCGGTCGTGGTGATGAAGACGCCGTCGCCCTTGCCCTTTTCGACCACCTTCGTGTCGCCGGTGACGATGGGCACGCCTGCCGCGCGGCTCGCCGCCGCCATGCTGGCCACGATGCGGTCGAGGTCGGCGAGCGGGAAGCCCTCTTCAAGCACGAACGCCGCCGAGAGATAGAGCGGGCGCGCGCCCGCCATCGCCACGTCGTTGATGGTGCCGTGGACCGCGAGCGAGCCGATGTCGCCGCCGGGGAAGAACAGCGGCGCGATCACATGCGCGTCGGTCGTCATCACCATGCGGCCAGCCTCGACGGCGAAGGCGGCCTGATCGTTTCCTTGCGCGAGAAGCGGATTGTCGAGGTGGCGACGGAACAGCGTGCGGATCAGTTCGGCGGTGGCGCGCCCGCCCGCGCCGTGGATCATCTCCACCGCGCCGGAAAGCTTCGCGTCGCGCGCGCCAAACCGTGCCTCGATCACGCTCATGGGATGGCGCTCCGCTTTGTCGTCAGGGCTCGGCTTGCCCTCAAGGGACGCTGAAGAAGCGGCGCGCGGGTCATGCGGCCTCCTGCCGGAAGCGGCCATAGGTCCAGTAGGCGGCGCAGGCGCCTTCGGACGACACCATGCACGAGCCGACCGGGCTGTCGGGCGTGCAGCCCTTGCCGAACAGCTTGCAGTCGACCGGCTTCTTCGCGCCGCGCAGGATCTCCGCGCATTCGCAGGATTTCGCATCCGGTGCGGAGCGTGTGACGATGGAAAAGCGTTTCTCGGCGTCGAAGGCTGCGTAGGAGTCGCGGATACGGAGCGCGCTGTCGGGCACCGCGCCAAGGCCGCGCCACTCGAAGCCTTCGCGGCGCTCGAACACTTCGTCGACGATCGTGCGCGCCTTCCGGTTTCCGTCGCGGGTGACGACGCGGATATACTGGTTTTCGACCTCCGCGCGGCCTTCGTTCAACTGGCGGATCGCCATCAGTGCGGCCTGCATCACGTCGAGCGGCTCGAAGCCCGCGATCACGACCGGGCGGTGAAACGTCTCGGTGAAATATTCATAAGGGCGGCTGCCGATCACCGAACTCACATGCGACGGGCCGATGAAGGCATCTACGTCGAGGCCTGCTGCGGTAAGCAGGTGATTGAGCGCGGCGGGCGTCAGAACGTGATTGCAGAACACGGAGAAGTTTTTCAGGCCCTCGGCCTTCGCGGTGCGCAGCGCCACGGCGGTCGGCGGCGTCGTCGTCTCGAAACCGATGGCGAAAAACACGACCTCGCGGCTCGGGTTGCCGCGCGCGATGCGAAGCGCGTCGTCCACCGAATAGACCATGCGCACATCCGCGCCCTCGGCCTTCGCCTTGAGCAGGCTCCGGCGCTTCGACGCGGGCACGCGCAGCATGTCGCCATAGGAACAGAGGATCACGCCGTGCTCCTCCGCGAGTTCCAGCGCGTTGTCGATGCGCCCGATGGGCAGCACGCAGACGGGGCAGCCGGGGCCATGCACGAAGCCGACATTCTCCGGCATCAGATCATGCACGCCGTAGCGGAAAATCGCATGCGTGTGGCCGCCGCAAAATTCCATGATGGAATAGCGCCGTGCCGGGACCGCCTCACGCGCGATGGCGGCGGCGAGGCCCATCGCCAGCGCCTGATCGCGAAACTCGTCGACGAACTTCATCGCGCGGCCTCCCCAAATTCGGCGAACTCCGCATCGAGACCCGCCTCGCGCATCATGGCGAGCGTACGCGCAGCCTCGTCAGGCGAAACCTTGTGCAGCGCATAGCCGACATGGACGAGCACGAATTCGCCGGGCTTTGCGTTCTCGATCAGCGCGATGGAGATTTCCTTGCGCACCGGCCCGAGCGCGACAATTGCCGTATCGGCGGCCTCGTTCACGGACACGATCTCGGCGGGGATGGCGAGACACACGGGGCTAGCCTCCCGACGCTTCGAGGCCGGTCAGCGCGAGTGTGCGCTGCGCGCGCAGCCATCCGGTCCACGCGTCCATGCCTTCGCCCGTCTTGGCCGACACGCGCAGGATCTTGATGCGCGGGTTGATGGCGCGCGCGTTGGCGGCAAGCAGGTCGGCGTCGAAATCGAGATGCGGCAGCAGGTCCACCTTGGTGATGAGCATCAGGTGGGAGGTGCGGAACATGTCCGGGTATTTCAGCGGCTTGTCCTCGCCCTCGGTGACGGAGCAGAGCACCACGCGCGCTTCTTCGCCAAGGTCGAACATCGCCGGGCAGACAAGATTGCCGACATTCTCGATGAACAGCACAGCGCCCTTTTCGAGCGCGAGGTGATCGGCGGCATGGCCCGTCATGTGCGCGTCGAGATGGCAACCCTTGCCGGTGTTGATCTGGATCGCGGGCGCGCCCGTCGCGCGGATGCGCTCGGCGTCGTTCGTCGTCTGCTGGTCGCCTTCGATGACCGCAACGGGCACATCCGCCTTGAGCCGCTCGATGCTGGCGACGAGAAGCGTCGTCTTGCCGGAGCCGGGTGACGAGACGAGGTTCAACGAGAGGATGCCGTCTCGGGTGAAGCGGGCGCGGTTTTCACGGGCGAATGCGTCGTTCTTCGACAGCACGTCCTGCTCGATCTTCACCACGCGCGCCTTGTGGTCGTGCTCGTGGGAATGGCCGTGGTCGTGCGAATGCTCGTGGTCGTGATGATGATCGCCGCCGCCATGGCTGTGGGCGTGTCCGTGTTCATGATCGTGATGGTCGCCCTCGCCGTGCTCATGCGGGTGTTCGTGTCCCGCGCCGTGTTCGTGGTCGTGGGTGTGGTGATGCTCGTGCGGATGAGAATGCGTCACGCCGTCTTCATGGGTGTGCTCGTGGGCGTGGCTATGGGTATGGTCGTGGCGGTGATGGCCGTCGTGATCGTGTGTGTGGTCGTGGCTGTGCGCATCGCCGTGTCGATGCGCGCCCGCCGCATTGACGGACGCAGCCTCGATCTTCGTTTCACCGTCTCCGCATCCGCACGTCCCACACATCAGTCGACCTCCAGCTCTCTTATTCTTAATTCGTCGCCGCCCGTTACCTGCAACTGGAAGCTGCCGCAACTTGGGCAGGTTCCGCTACGCTCCTTTATGATGACGCTCTCGCCGCATGCGAAACACCACGCCGCGGCCGCCGTCTCCACGATGTCGAGCGTGGCGTTTTCCGCGATGGTGCCGCGCGTTGCAGCGTCGAAGCAGAAGCGCAGCGCCTGCGGTTCGACGGTGGCAAACGGGCCGACTTCGAGCCGCACGACGCGGACGCGGGAATAATGCTGCGCGGTCGCCTGTTCTTCAAGAATACGCACAACACCCTGCGCCAACGCCATCTCGTGCATCAATGCACCCTCACTTCATAGCCGACGCAAGGGTCGACTGCGGTCACAAAAAGGCGAGCGATTCTCGCGACATCGTGAGAATCGCCGTGCGCGATGCGGGCGAGACCGCGCGCGGCCGCGCCTTCGGGGTGGAAGTTCCATTCGGTCGGCGCAAGGATGCGATAGCGGGAGACCTTGCCGCCGCTCATTTCGACGGCGTGCACGAGGCGCCCTCGCGCGGCTTCGATTTGCGAAAGGCCGATGCCGGGCGCGGTTTCGCTCCGCTCCGGCTGCGCGTGATCGGGGGTGTCGAGCGTCGCCGCCGCATCGCGCAGACGCCGCGGGACGCTCGCAAGTTCGACGAGGCAGGCGGCGAGCCGCGCGCCGAGGCCGAAACCGTCGTCTGTTTCGAGCGCGCGGATCAGCGGATGGTCGAGCGAGCGCGCAAGCGGCGATGTCTCACGGGGCGCGCCCTCCCAATCCGGCGCGGCAACGAAATGAGCTTGGCTGTCGTCGAACAGCCGCTGGGCGATGCGGTCGCGGTCGAAAGAGGGGAGCGGCGACACGGGAGCTGCGCCCGCGTCGAGAAAGCCCTCGGTTGCGATCTGGTCGAATAGCAGCTGCGCGATGGTGTGCCTTTGCTCGGCCCAGTTGATGAGGTCGGCCTTCGTTCCGCGCGCTCGCCAAATGCGCAGAGGCTCGCCGAAAATCGCGCGTTCGAGCAGCGCTTCGTTGGCCGCGATGTCCTTTTCGACGCCGTCCCTCTCGTAGACAAAAGTGCCGCCGAAGCGGAGCGCCGCGCTACCTTCGTCGAGATGGCGCGCGAGGTCGCGTTCCGCTTGCATGGCGGCGCGAAGCTCGGCTGCGGGTGGCAACCCCGGCTTATAGAGGAACTGTGACCAGTCCATGAGGATGCGAAGCGTATGCTCGCGCGCGCTTTCGGCGATGACGCGCATCTCTCGCGCGCGGCGCGTGCTTTCCGGCACGATGATGCCGTGCGCTTCCTCAAGGGCAGCGGCCGCGGCGACGGACTGCGCCGCCTTGCAGGTCGCGAAGAGAAGCGAAACCGTTTGCGCGATTTCGCTCGGGCTGTGGCCGGTGAACTGGCGCGTGATGGAGAGCGGGCGGCTCGACTCGATGCGCACGCAATGGCCGTGTGGCGCGCGGGGATAGAGGTCGATTTCGATGCGCCCTTCCGCCGTCATGCCGGGTCTCCGCTTGAAGAGTCTCCGCTCTCGGGGGCGCGTCCGAAAATGAGGCCGCGACGCGAAAGCTGCGGCTTGCGGCGTGCCGCTTCCGCGTCGGGGTGATGTCCGCTGTCGAGCAGCGCCGCGAGTGCCGACTCGGCTGCGATCAACGCGGCGGTCTGGTCTTCGAACTGCGTGACCGGCGAAAACAGCGAGCACATGCGATAAGGGCCAAGCCCCGCCTCGCCGCCCGCGATGAACTCGAACATACCGGCCGGTAACGCGTGGGATATTTTCGCACCGCTCGGCGCTTCGCCCCAGCTTTCGACATCCTCTGCGGTTTTCGGCAGCAGCATCGCGTTGATAAACCACGGCGTGACAAGCACCGCGAGCCAGAGGCGGCCCACGTCGCGCGGGCCGACGGCGGCGACGACGAGGCGCGGGTTCAAAAGCGGTACGTCAGCCATGCGCGTGGCGTGGATGCGCTCGAAGACGGCTTCGAGACGGCGCGCCACCGCCGCCGCTTCGTCCGCCTGCGCCTCACTCATCGCGCGCCTCCAGCAGCAGAAACTTCTCCTTCGGCGCGTCGCAAACGGGGCAGGACCACTGCGGGGGCAGCGCCGCGAAGGGCGTGCCGGCCGGAATCTGCCATTCCTCGCAGCCTTCGGCGGGGTCGTAGACATGCCAGCAGATGCCGCATTCGAGCCGGGCGTCATCGCCAAGCTTCGTCACGTCGCCACCGAACGAGCCTGCGAAGAAATGGTCTTTCACCGGTAAACCCCCAGAATTTCCGCGAGCCGCTCCGCGCTGTCTTCGAGATCCTCACGCGCGGCGCACGCCACATCCGGCACGCGACAAACCTCGATGGTGTTGAGGATCAGGATTTCGCGCGAATTGAAGTAGCGCACCCACCACGCATTCCTGACGCCCGTGGATGAGATGCGGCAATTGCCGTAGCCGCGCGACAGGATGGTGACTGCGCCTTGGCCGAGACGGGCGTCGAGATACGCGAGATCGCCGTCGCTGACCGGCAGCAGCGAGAGGTTGATGGCGTGGGGCGGCGTGCCTGGAGCGTAGGCCGCGAGCTTGTCGGCGAGTTCGGCCGCGATGGAGGGCGCGTTCATGAGGTCGTCTTCGGCGACCGCATCGAGCGCACGCAAGCTCGCCGCACCGGCATCCTGCGCGGCGGCCAGCACCGAGAGCGGGAACTCGCCCACCTCGATGGCGTCGGCGATCAGCGCGCCGTCACCGCCGATGACATGGATGCGCCAGACGCCCGCCAGCACCGATTCCTGCGCTTGCACATGCGAGCCCGCGACGATGCTCACCTCGCCTTCGCCGAGCATCTGATCGACAAAGGCGCGGTTGTCGGCGTCGAGGTCGAGAAGGTCGATGGTGATCGACGTGCCGGGAGCGGGCGCGGCGCGAAGCGCTTCAAGGGCCGCGTCGAGCTTCTCCAGCGCCGCATTATGCGCCGCCGCCACCTCCGGCTCGGGGATCTGCGGCATGGAAAAGGTCGCCATGCCCTTCGGCAACTCCATGAAGGCGAGATCGCCGTCTTCGTCGTCGGGTTGGCTGCCGGGGCCGGCGAGCGGGCGCGTGATGCTCATTCGGAAATGTCCTCCGCGAGGTTCGCGCTGCCGTTCGCGGCAGGCACGCAATGTTCCGGAAATTTGTAAGGCGGCGGCGCGGACGGCTCGCTCGCGAGGATCGCGCCGATTTCGCGCATATATTCCGGCCAGTTCAGAACGCGCGTGATCGCGCCGAGATAGCCGTCGCCGCGCAGGAAGACGAGGGCAGGGAAAGCGTTGAAGCGGAAGCGCAGTTGCAGCGGCCGCTCGGACGCCTTCTCCACGAGCGCGGGCGCGACATGAGGGAAGCTCTTCAGCAGTTCGGGCAGGATCACGGCGACATCGGCGCTTTCCACGAGGCGGTCGGTGTCGCCCGGAAAGAACAGCACGCTGTCGGCATGTGCGGCGAGGAACGCGTCGAGCGTCGCCTCGGTGACGGTAGCAAAGCCGTGGCGCGTGGGAAGCGCTTCGATGAGTGGCGAAGACATCAGGCGGCGCCCTCCGGCTCGGGTTTGCGAAGGTGCTCGGGAAGCTGCGGTTCGCGGCCGATGAGGTCGGCGAACAGGTGGTCGATGGAGGTTTCGCCCTGCATGACGAGCGCCAGCGCCTTCAGCGCGTCGGCGGTCTGGCGGGCGTGTTCCTCGCTGACGACCTCGCGCGCGGCGTCGAGGAAGGTCAGCACCCACGCGCCTTCGGGCTGCTCGCCGACAAGGACCATGTCGATCTCGCGAAGCTCGTCGCCCCCGGCGCGGCACAGCGCGAACCGGCCTTTCGGCTCGACAACCTGCATGGGAATGCCGACGCACATCAGCGCTGGCCCTCCCGTTCGGCCGCAACCCTCGTGGCTGCCATGGCGAGCACGCGGTCATCGCCGACGCGGCAGGCGTCTTCCTCGTCGGGGCGCTCGTCTTCGTAGCGCGATAGCACCATGCGCTCGCAGGCAATCGTTTCGGCTTCCGGCAACGGTGTTTCGCGGCGCTGCGCGTCGATGCCGAAGCGCGCGAGACAGGCGAGCGCGTGATCGATGGCGGCGGGGATCTGCGCCTTCACCTCGTCGCGCAAGCTCCCGCCGTAATCTTCCAGCTCCACGGGCTGCACGCCGATCAGAAACAGATGCTCCGGCAGCTTGCCGAGAAGGTTGGCGGTGGCAAGCACTTCCTGAAAGCCCGTCTGGTGGAGGCTCATTTTCTTCGCGCCGAGGAACTGCGGCACGTCCTCGTTTTCCGCAAGTTTCAGCGTGGCGGGCGGCAGGCCGTAATCCACCGCGTCGAACACGACGAGAATGTCGGTGGAGGTGATGTGATCGAGGAGGTAAAGCCCTTGCGTGCCGCCATCAAGGAGCCGGACGTTGTCCGGGAATGCGTAATCGCGGTTCAGCGCTTCGACCGCGCGAACACCGAAACCTTCATCGGCCCATAAAAGATTGCCGATGCCGAGAACCAGCACCCTAGTGCTCTGCCGCATTTTGCTCCACCTCGCTCCGCGCTCTCAAGCAAATGCATGCGCCTGGAGAGCACTGGCACCTCGTTGATTCTAGTGCAGTTTCGAATGTTACATTTGATCGGGATGCCATCGGCGAGTGTAAATCGAATGTAAAACCCACTAGGTATGTCGCTCCCTGGAATTATCCTCGTTCTTAGCGGATGAGGGGTTCGTCAGCAAGCTTCAGGCCAAATTGCCGCGCCGTTGCGTCGATTTATACTCTTTGCCGATGGAGACGCCGCGTCGGGAGGGTGCGTCGCGCCGGGCGCCTTGCCTGAATGTGCCGCAAGAACAGGGCCTTAAGGCTGACGACGCCGCAGCGGCGCCCGGTGTGCGTCGGCCGGCTGGTTCCATCGCGTAGATTGCGGCCAGCGGAAAGAGAGGCCCGCTTTTCCGAAACCGCAGCGAAGTGGAAACGAGGCTTCCACACAATGCCCACACTGGTTGTGCGCTTTGCGCGACAAAAGTATGAAGCGAAACAACGCTTTTTTTGCTCGCGCGAACAAAAAAAGCGCGGGACATGCCCGCGCCAGTTCCACTCAGGTCCAACTTGTTCAGGCGCGATCCATATCCTCCGGCTTGCCCGGCGATTTGAAGGTCCGGTAGCCCGAGACGATGGTGCTGAAGATGCTCTGATGGCCGAGCAGCTCGTCGCGCACCGCGCCATAGACGTGGATCATCACGAAGATCAGGATCGACCACGCCGCCAGATGATGGAAGGTGTGCAGGTTCTGGCTGTTGCCGAAGATCGGAATGATCCAGCTCGTGAACAGCGTGTGCTGCCAAGTTCCCATGCCGGTGCCTTCGCCATAAAGCGCAAGCCCCGTGAAGATCATGAAGGTGATCCCCCACAGGAACATGAAGTGCATGGTGAGTACAGCGATGGGGTTATGGCAGACATATTTGCGCCCTTCCTTTTCGAGGAAGACATAGCGCTTGAACTCGTGCCACGTATTGTCCCAGAACTTCGCCGTCAAGATCGGCGGGGCGAAGATTTCCAGGGCATGCTTGTTGCCGACAAAGGCCCAGTAGGTGCGCGCCGCCATGCCGATGATGAGGATGTACCCGGCCGCGAAATGCGTGAAGCGGATATAGCCCATCAGGAAGTGGTCGCTCGCCTCGCCCGAGAGCGTTGGCGGCGGGCTGCCGATGAAGTAGCCCGAGACAAGCAGCGCCGCGATGGCGAAGGCGTTCACGAAATGCCAGATGCGAACCGGGAATTCGTAGACGTAAATCGCGGGCTGGAACCCGTTGCCGTTTCCGTTGGGCTTCGGCGCAGTCGGGGGCGGCGGATCGAAGTCGGTGGCGATGACCATGGCGTGCTCCCTACATCACAAAAGGGCTGACGCCCGGCACAACGACCGCCGCCGCCGGGAGAACGATGGAAGACTTTTTCATGCGGATCTCTCCCTTAGCGGACGGTGACTTCGGCCAGTTCGCGGCCGTCTTCGCTCATGACATGGGTTGAGCAGGCAAGGCACGGATCGAAGCTGTGCAGCGTGCGCAGGATTTCGACCGGCTCCTCCGCGCGTTCCACCTTCGTATTGAGGAGCGCGGCTTCGAATGCGCCGATGTTGCCCTCGTTATCGCGCGGCGAGCCGTTCCACGTGGTCGGCACGACGCACTGGTAATTCTCGATCTTGCCGTTCTTGATCTTGATCCAGTGGCCGAGCGCGCCGCGCGGCGCTTCGGTGAAGCCGACGCCCTTGACCTCGGCGGGCCAGGTCGACGGATCCCACGATGCGGTGTTGGCGGTGGCGGTGTCGCCCGCCTTCACGTTGGCGATGAGCTTGTCGAGGAAGTAGCTCATCTTGCGCGCCGCCCACTGGCATTCGAGGCCGCGCGCTGCGGTGCGCCCAAGCGTCGAAAACAGCGCGGACACCGGCACGTCGAGCGTCTTCAGCACGAGCGTCAGCTGCTCGGTGATTTCCTTGTCGCCCTTCGCGTAGCCGATGACGTAGCGCGCGAGCGGGCCGACCTCCATGGCGTGACCTTTCCAGCGCGGCGCCTTGATCCAGGAGTATTTCGCGCTTTCGTCGATCTCCTTGATGTTCGTGCGCGTGCCGACGAGGTTCGGCCCGAGCTTGAAGTTCGGCTCCGTGACGCCATCCCAAGGGTGCAGGCCCTTCTTCTCGTCCGCGTAGGCGTACCAGGAATGCGGCACGAACTCCTGAATCTCGTTCGGGTCGCGAAGGTCGACGGGGAAGACTTCCTTCAGATTGCCGTTGATGATCGCGCCGCGCGGCTGAAGCAGGCTTTCGGCCGAGTAGTCGTTCGCGCGGTCGGGAATATCGCCGTAGGACAGCACGTTCTTCGACGACAGCCCGCCGCCGTAGAGCCAGCCCTTGTAGAACTGCGCCACAGCGAGAAGGTCGGGGATATAGACGTTTTCGACGAACTCGATCGACTGGTTGATGATGGAGCGCACCATGTTGAGGCGCTCCATGTTGATGGAGGTCGACGCGCCCGGCCCTTCGATGTTGATGACCGACGGCACGCCGCCGACGAGCCAGTTCGGATGCGGGTCCTTGCCGCCGAAGATGGTGCGGATGCGCATGATGTGCGTCTGGAAGTCGAGCGCTTCCAGATAATGCGTCACCGCCATGAGGTTCGCTTCCGGCGGAAGGAGATAGGCGGGGTTCGACCAGTAGCCGTTCTTGAACGGCCCGAGCTGGCCCGACTCCACGAACTTCTTGAGCCGGTTCTGCACGTCGCGGAAATAGCCGGGCGACGATTTCGGATGATGCGGCGAAACCTTCTTCTGAAGCTCGCTCGTCGCCACCGGATCGGCCTTCAGCGCGGAAACCGGGTTGACCCAGTCGAGCGCATGCAGGTGATAGAAGTGCACGAGGTGATCGTGCGTTTGCAGCGTGAGCTGCATGATGTTGCGGATGATATTCGCGTTTTCGGGGATGTCGATTTTCAACGCGTCTTCCACGGCGCGCACCGAGGTGAGCGCGTGCGTGCCGGTACAAACGCCGCAGATGCGCTGCGTGAACGCCCAGGCGTCGCGCGGGTCGCGACCCTTGAGGATCACTTCGAGGCCGCGCCACATGGTGCCGGTCGACACCGCGTTGCGGATGACGTTGTCGTCGTCGACGTTCACCTCGCAGCGCATATGGCCTTCGATGCGCGTGACGGGATCGACGACGACGCGCTTGCCGCTGTTATCGAGCGTGAAGCCGTTGGGTGTGCTGATCGTCGCCATTATTCGTTATCTCCCTTCGAGCGCGCGTTCTTGATGGCGCTGACGGCGGCGTGAGCCGCGATTGCGGCGCCGACGACGCCGGCGGCGGTCGCCCCGATGACGTCCGCATTCTCTTCAACGCCGAACTGCTTGATGTTTGTGAGGCGGTCATAGAACGAGCCGTTGTCCCAGAAGCCGTCTTCCGAGCAGCCGATGCAGCCGTGGCCCGCCTGGATCGGGAAGGACACGCCACCGTTCCAGCGCGTCGTCGAGCAGGAATTGTAGGTCGTCGGACCCTTGCAGCCCATCTTGTAGAGGCAGTAGCCCTTGCGCGCGTTCTCGTCGTCCCACGCCTCGACGAACTGGCCTGCATCGAAATGCGGGCGGCGATAGCATTTGTCGTGGATGCGCTGGGAGTAGAACATCTTCGGGCGCCCCTGCCGGTCGAGTTCGGGGATGCGCTCGAAGGTGAGAATATAGGTGATGACGGCGGTCATGACTTCCGGGATCGGCGGGCAGCCCGGAACGCGGATGATCGGCTTGTCGTGAATGACCTTGTGAACGGGAACGGCCTGCGTCGGGTTCGGCTTCGCGGCCTGTACGCAGCCCCACGAGGCGCACGACCCCCAGGAAATGACGGCCTTTGCGTTCGATGCGGCGTATTTCAGCTGCTCGACAAACGGCTTGCCGCCGATGATGCAATACATGCCGTCTTCGTTGAGCGGCGGATTGCCTTCCACGGCAAGGATGTAATTGCCCTTATGCTTGGTGACGATTTCTTCGACGATGGCCTCGGCCTGATGACCCGCCGACGCCATGATGGTGTCGTCATAGTCGAGCGAGAGCATCGAGAGGATCACGTCGGACGCGAGCGGATGCGCCGAGCGGATGAACGCCTCCGAGCAGCAGGTGCATTCGAGGCCATGGAGCCAGAGCACGGGGATGCGCGGCTTGGTTTCGAGCGCATGCGCCAGCGTGGGCGCAAGCTGCGGGCCAAGGCCGAGCGCTGCCGCCGTGAGGCTACAGAACTTCATGAAACTGCGGCGTGACACCCCTTGCCGCCGCAAGACATCGTAGAAAGTTTCGTCCATGACCGGCGTTTCCTTCGCGCGATGGTTCGTTTGACCGGCATCCCTCGGCCGGATTTCCTCGCCTTTGAAGCAATGGTCATGCCAAAGTAAAAATATCAATTAAAACATTATGTTGGCGCTAGACGGCGTGCTGCCGGTTTCGAATTCCTCTATTTCCAGGGTAGGCTGGCTTGCCAAAGCGGTCACTCTTCTTCCACTTTGTCGCAGGCAGTTTCGCCGCACTCGCCGCGCATGATGTTGCGTCATCTGCTGGCGTCCTCACGAGCGGTCTCGGGCTTGTGGGCGTATGCCTTTCTCGCATTGTTCCATACAATGGGTAGGACAAATAGTCGCAAATTATACAATTTTGCGTCCCCAAAAAACGCGCTTTTTCAGGCGAGGACATTTCACAATCCCGTGTGCTCCATCCTCAAGGTTGCAATCAATGTTGGAACGAATGTCGGATCTCGCCGATCGGCATGACTGCGGCTTCAAGGAAAGCCATCAATATGCACTCGTGCAGAAGCTCCTCGGCACCATCGACGAGCACCTGAATGAGGCGCAAGTTTCGGCCTGCCCAGCCTGCCTGAGGGACGCGATGATGGTTGTCGCGGCGCTCCTGCACTTCGAGGCCGAAAAAAACACCCGGGACCACGAGCCTCTCGCCGTCGCCGACTCGTTCGCCGACGTCGCGCGCGAAAAGATGGATGCGGTCGTCGACGCGGTTCTCGAACTCGGCTCTGGCGGTCGCGTGATGTAAGCCAGTTCCGAAGGCCCTCATTTTATTAAGTTTCAGATCCCTCCCTTACGGCTGCTCTAACCCGAATGCGGCACCATGACGCGGGCGGCGCGGAGCGTTTCCGAAAGGCACCGCGCGACGCCGCGTCTCGAAGCGCAATCGCAAGGTGTAACAATGAGTAGCGCAAGTTCCGACTTGAACGTCACCCCCCAGCGTGAGCGGGAGGTCATTCACGATCACTGGATTCTCTTTCTCATTCAGGGCGTCCTTCTGGCCGTGCTCGGCGCCCTCGCTATCGGCGCGGCGTATCTGACGACCGTCGTCGCAGTCAAGCTGGCGGGCTGGTTCTTCATCTTTGGCGGGATCATCGGTCTCGCCACGTTCTTCACCGGCCGCGAGGTTCCCGGCTCGATCTGGTCGTTCCTAGGCGCGGCACTCGCCATCGCGGTCGGGGTCTATCTGCTGCGCCAACCGCTTGTCGGCGTCCTGTCCTTGACGCTCATCCTCGCGGCGTTCTTCTTCGCGCAAGGGATAACGCAGATCTTCGCCGCGTTCTCCCACCGCCGTGTGCTCAACTCGTGGGGCTGGATGCTTTTCAGCGGCCTGGTGGATCTCGTCCTCGCCGGCATCATCATCAGCGGCTTCCCGCTGGATTCCGCGTGGGTGCTGGGCGTCCTCGTTGGAGTTTATCTTCTGATGTACGGCATTGCGCTGATCATGACGGCGCTCGCCAGCCGCGATGTCAGCCCGGAACAGGTCGAGTATCGCCCGTGACCGCCGAACAGCCTGCGTTCAGGCTTCTCACCTGAACGCAGGCGTTTGGAAGGCGCCGGGCGGCGGTTCGCGATAGGGCCTCTGTCGTCTCAGGCTCGGGACAGCTTGGCCAGTTCGTTTTTCAGCGTATCCATAACCGGCTTGGCCTCGCCACCGAGATTGATCTCGTTGCCGATACGGTCGAGCGTAGAATTGAGATCGGGGACGCGCTGTTGCACCGCCTGCGCCAGAGCCTGCCTTGCCTCGGGGGTAAGCTGCTGGGCCTTTGTCTTCAGGCTGGCGAAGCGATCCGATATATCGCGGATTTCGCCGATTGCCGCCTGAGCGGACCCGGTATCCTTGATACCGGCGAGCGCCGCCTGAAGGCGCGAGATGTTTGTCAGGATATCGTTTTGCAGAGCGACGGCCGACGTCCCCGCGACCGCGGATTGCTGGGGGGGCAGGGGCGCGGCGCTATCGTTCGTAGCCGCGCTTCGGCCGGTTTCAGCCGTGCCGGTTGTCGTTGGCTCGCCGCGCTTTGCTTCGGGCGAGGGCGTGACCGAACGCGTGTTCCGGTTGATCTGCTCGGCTTCCTGCACCTTGTTTTCGTTCGGCCAGAAGTAAAGCGCCGCACCCGCGATGATGAGCGCCGGAAGCAGCCAATAGGCCCAGTTCGTGCCACCGGTGGCCGCCGTCGTGCGCTGACGATAGGCCGGAGACGAGGTGCGCGCTTCGTGCGGCGTGTCCTGCAAGGGGCGACCGCCGGAAGCGCTGGGAATGGCACGCTCGAACTCGCCTTTCTGGCTGACTAGCATGCTGGCAAGGCCCTGATTGTCGAGACCGGCGGCGGTCTGGTGCCGCTTCAGATAGGCAAGCACGACGGGCGCAAGGAAGCCGATCAGCTTTTTCGCGGAGCCTTGGCCGAGACCGGCATACTGGGCGAGGCGAGACGCAAGCGTGTCGAGGGTTCCGCCGCCGATGAGCGACGATATGAGGCTCCAGCCGGTTTGCAGGATGTCCCGGTTCGAGCCGAGAAGGCTGCCGATAATGTCGCCGCTGCTGACGGCGTCGCGGCCGACGATATTTTCCGATTGGGAGAGGGCGTATCCGATCCGCTTCGGACCGTCGGAGCCCTGCGCCATGTTCGCGAGGCCCGTCAGGATGCCGGGAATGCCCGCCGAGATTCCTTTTTGAGCCGCCTGCTGTTCAAGTCCAAGCGTCGAAGCCAGTTTCCCGACGACATCGGGAGTAAACGACTGCGTGATGGTCGATAAAAGATTGGTGGCCATTCGAAGCCTCTCCAGTGTTCGCGCAAACAACGATACCTGCAAAGTACAGGCCTGCGCTAAACTCGCTTCTGACGGCTATCCGCGCAACGTCGAACACGGAATTTCATTATCACGATCTAAATAAAATCTATGCCCTTCTAGCAATCCGAAACCGAAATGTAAGTATATGCCAAAACGATATTGAAGTGAAAGGGATAATATTGCGGCAGGCCGTATCGGAGACTTTCTAGCCGCACAGCGTTCGGAACAAGAAAGGGCCGCACGAAGCGGCCCTTTGCGTCTCATGTGCGGTGCGAGACTGTAGCGGGCCGCTTACCAGCAGACGCGCCAGCAGCGATAGGGACCGCAGCGCCAGCGGCAGGCAGGTCCATAATACGGCGGACGCCAACCGTAATAGGGACCCCAACCGCCCCAGCCGCCGTAATAGCGCGGACCGCCCCACCCGGGGCCTCGGCGCCAGCCGCCGCCGTAACCCCAGCCGGGACCACGCCCCCAACCGGGACCGCCATAACCCCAGCCTCGACCGCCCCAAGGTCCATGAACCTTGATGACATCGCTCTTCTGCGCGGCTTCGCTCTGAACTGCACCGACGCCCATCGCGGCGGCATTCGCCATCGCCGACGTTTGGCCGACGCTCCACGTAAAGGCCCCGGTTAGCAGGGCGAGCGTCAGATACATGTTTTTTTTCATTCAGGTGGTCTCCATGACGGAACCCCCTCGGCACGATCAATCTGGCGAAGGATTGTGGCCGTTCATCGCTCAGATTGTAACGATTTATCTCGAAAGGCTGGATCTGGCGATCGCCGGGACACTCGAAGAGCGGCCCGGACAATCTGCCTCGACGCACCTGCCGACGCGAGCCCCGCAACGGCAAAAAGCCCTGTCTCAGTCCGGAATGCGGATGTGGATGTAGCGGAACGTTGCGAGAAGCCAAGGCAGCAATGCGACAGAGAGGAACACGAGGTTCGTCTCCGCTGCCGCGTCGACCACGGAGCGTGTCATTACCGGCCACGCGATCATGCCCGTGACGATCGCGGCGCCAATCGCGGCGAAAACGGCAAAGCCGAAGCGCAGCGCCCGTGAGACGCGATTTCGCGTTCCGGTCATCGTCAATGCCGCCGCGCCGTAACCGCCGAATACGAGGGTTCCGCCCAGCCAGGGCGAGACGGGAATCAGCGCGCCAGCCGCGACGCCGAACAAGATGCCGAGGAAAAAGACGGTCCAACTGTCCGGGTAGCCATCCGGGCGCACGGGGAGGAACGCGGTTTCGTCCTCGTTCTGCGACTTGTCGTCGATATAGTCGATCAGATCTTGTTCCCGACGGGACATATCAAGCCTCCTCGCAATGGCAGGGGTTCCGAAGCGAAATATCAGCGCCTCGAATCGTCGCCGTCTGCCGTGTCTTTTGCCGGGCGACGCCGCCGCAGCCGCTTCGCCCCGCGCGACGCAAGCGCCACCTTGCTTCCACGATGCACCATCCGCGCAATGGAATCGAATTGAGCGGGTTCATGCGGAGTTCTCGGCCGCAACCGGAACATATGCCATCTGACCGGTTGCCACAGCTGACAGGTATATGGTCGAGTCGTCAGGCAGTGCAATCAGCGGGCGCACCTCAAGGGCAGCCGCCCCGCGCAAATCAGCGAGGTGCCCGGGAGTTCTTGGCATCGGCGCCCAAGAGTTCTCAGCGAGGCGCCCAAGAGTTCTTGGCATCGGTGCCCGCGTCGTCCGCCCTGGCGTCGTCGCCTTTCGATCCCGCACCCGCGGCGAACGATCCCCGGCCCCTCAGCGCGTCGATCGCGAGCGGGTTCACGTCCGATTCGAAAATGAGCTTGATGAGCGCCTTCTGCGCGGGAACCCGCGCATACTCCTTGTAGATTGTCAGGCTCTGGAGCGTGAAGGCAAGGCGGTCGGCCTCATTCGTCTTCAATCCCATCTTCTGGACGATTTCCGCCTCGATCTTCTCGCCCCGGTCGAGCACCCAATCCTGCATTTCGAGGCCGACCTTGGTCAGGATCGCGCGAGCCGAGGTGGGAAGCGCCTGATAACGCTCCTTCGGCATGATGAGGAACCCCGGCGTGTAAAGGTGATAGGAGAGCGTCAGATATTGCTGCACCTTGTGAATATTTTCGCCGTAGATCAGGTCTAGCGTGGATTCGATACCGTCCAGTTCGCCGCGCTGAATACCCGCGTACACGTCCTTGAACTCGACGGGGAGCGGCTCGACGCCGTAAGCCTTGAACATCTTGATGCGCCATTCACCCTTGGGCACGCGCAGCTTGAGGCCCTTCAGCGTTCCGGGCCCCTCCACAGGGCGCTTGTTGTTCAGGATCTGCCGGAAGCCGAGTTCCCACATGGCAAGAAGCTGGTAGCCCTTGGCGTTCGCGGCACCCTGAAGATACTGCTTCATGGCCTTATCGCGGAACTGCCGTACGTGGGTGCGGTTGCGCACGAGGAACGGCATTTCGAACACGCCGAATTCGCCCGCAACATTCGACATCGGCGTGCCGATGACCGAAATGTCGACCTCGTTCTTCAGCATCTTCTTCAGCACTTCTGCGTCGCCGCCAAGCCCGCTTTTCGGGTGAAGAACGATGCGGATGCGCCCGCGCGACATCGCTTCCACGCGACGCGCATATTCTTCCGCTGAAACGTAGTACAGCGACCCCTCGGCCCCGATATGAGAAAAGTGGAGTTCCAGCGGCCCTTCGGCAGGAGCCTGAGCGCGCGCGGGCGATACAGCGAATGCCCCCGCCGCCACGCAAACAAGCGCGAACGCTGCCGCGCGCAGAATCGTGAATGTGCCCGTCATAGCCCCTCCCGGTCTCAGGAGCATTTACGATAAGTTTTAGGCAGTCTCAAGCAACACGAGCGCGATTTCGTTCGCCAACCTCGCGCAAAGGGCAAGGTTGGGGGCGGACGGCTCGATTTGGGAGCGCCGCAGCGACTCGATCAGATGCCGGTTTCACGTGAGAAAGGCCTGCAAGAACAGGCGACCGGCTGCCTTCCGGGGATGAACGAAGCGCGTCAAGTTTCAGCGCGCGAGATCCTTGAGGCCAAGACGAATGAGATCCTCGGTTCGCGCGTCCTCGCCGGCCTTGCCAAGCGCGGTCGAGATCGCGGCATTCGCCTGAAGCGGCGCGTAGCCGAGGTTCACGAGGGCGGAAACCGCCTCCGCCGCGGGAGAGGGCGCTGCGGAGGCGGGTATCGCGGCCGATGCCGAGCCGGAGGCGGGCGCGGCGATGGCTGCGACGCTGAAAGCGAGAGGCGGGGCCTTGTCCTTGAGTTCGTTCACGATGCGGAGCGCCACCTTCGGGCCGACACCCGGCGCACGCGTCACGCTCACGCGGTCCTGCATGGCGATGGCCTGCGCGAGCTGCGCCGAATCGAGCGTCGCGAGGATGGACAGCGCCACCTTCGCGCCGACGCCCTGAACGCTTTGCAGGAGGCGGAACCAGCCGCGCTCGGCTTCGGAGAGGAAGCCGTAAAGCTTGATCGCGTCCTCGCGGACATATGTTTCGATGGAAAGCGCTACCGGTTCGCCGGGCTTCAGCGCGCCCAGCGTTCGCGGCGAGCATGCGACTTCATAGCCGACGCCGCCAACATCGATGATGGCGTGGTCCGCGCCCACCGCGTCGACGATGCCTTTGAGCTTTCCAATCATGCCTCAGCATAACCCGAGTCGGCATCGTGGGCGCGAGACGGTTTTGCGCTCCGTGGCACATCGCCCCGTCAGGGCTTCAATTCTTCTCGATTTCTCCGTGTGTAGCGACGGCAAGCGCGCGAACGACGCTTACATGATCCGGAAAATAACCAGACACAGGGAGGCTCATGAGCAACGAACCCGAATGCAGGCTTGTAAGGGCGGAGACGACTTACGATGGAAAGCAGGGCCTGACTTACCGGCGCGGCATCGCCGCCGAGACCGTCGGCTCCGAGGCTATCTGCATGCATCTGCTGACGGTCCCGCCGGGCGGCCGCGCGAAGGTGCATCTGCACGAGAAGCACGAGACGGCCATCTACGTTCTCGACGGCGAGGCGTGGACGCTTTACGGCGACCGGCTCCAGCATCGGACTCTGACGCGTGCAGGCGACCTGCTTTATATCCCTGCGGGCGTGCCGCACCTGCCCGTAAACCTGAGCGACAAGCCGACTTCAGCGGTGATCGCGCGGACGGATGCCAGCGAGCAGGAGAGCGTCGTTCTGCTGCCGGATCTGGAACCGCTTGCGGAAGAAATCATCGCCGCGCTGAAGTCCGGCGACCTCAAGCCGGAGTTGAAAGCGCCGCCGCCCGTATAGCGAGCGCGCGCCGGTGATGGGCGTGGCAGATGGCGACGGCGAGCGCGTCGGCGGCGTCGGGCGTGGCGGGCTGCGCCTTGGGCAGGAGATAGCGCAGCATCGTGCGGATCTGAAGCTTGTCGGCGTGTCCCGCCCCGGTGACGGTCTTCTTGATCGAATTGGGCGCGTATTCGGCGACGCTGAGGCCGAGCCTTGCCGGGACCAGAAGCGCCACGCCCCGCGCCTGACCGAGCTTCAGCGCCGCGCGCGCGTTCGTGTTGACGAAGGTTTCCTCGATGGCGGCCTCGTCGGGCGCATGGGCGCGCATCACCTCGTTCAGCCCTTCGAACAGGGCGGTAAGTCGCTGGCCCATGGCCTCGCCCGCGCCCGTATCGATGGTGCCGCAGGCGACGAAGGTCAGGCGCT
>NZ_JFZJ01000019.1 GCF_000636015.1 Rhodomicrobium udaipurense JA643 | reverse complement strand
CGGGGCCGGAGTTGATGACGCCGCCGCCCGTGTAGAAGATCGGCTTCTTCGCGCCGGCGATCAGGTCCACAGCGTCGCGGATCGCCTGCGGGCTACCCTTCACCTGCGGACGGTAAGTTTTGTGAACGACCTTGTTCGGGCCGATATAGGTGCCCTTCGCGAACTGGACGTCCTTCGGGATGTCGATCACGACCGGGCCGGGGCGGCCATTCTGCGCAACGTAGAACGCCTCATGCAGGATGCGTGCGAGGTCGTTCACGTCCTTGACGAGGTAATTATGCTTCGTGCAGGGGCGCGTGATGCCGACCGTGTCGCATTCCTGGAAGGCGTCGGAGCCGATGAGGGCGGTGCCGACCTGACCTGTGATGCAGACGAGCGGAATGGAATCCATGAGCGCGTCGGCGAGGCCAGTGACGGCGTTCGTTGCGCCGGGGCCGGAGGTGACGAGCACGACGCCGACCTTGCCGGACGAGCGCGCATAGCCTTCGGCCGCGTGTGTCGCGCCCTGCTCATGCCGCACAAGGAAGTGCTTGATGCCGTTCTGCTTGAAAATCTCGTCGTAAATCGGAAGTACGGCGCCGCCCGGATAGCCGAAAATGTGTTCGACGCCCTGATCGGCGAGGGCTTGCAGAACAATTTCTGCGCCCGTCATCGCGCGTGCCATAGAAAAACTCCAGTCAAACGCGGCCTTTGCGACCGCCCCACCTTCAAAATCGCGCGCCGTACACGGACGCATCGGACAAAAAAACCGCCGCGAGAACCGAGGCTCTCGGGCGCTTCTGCCTGTCCATGCTCTTGTTAACGTGACGGCAACCACGCTTCTGTTTAGACTGCGCTAATCCTTTAGTGAGAAGCGGTCAAGCGTTTTCGGATAAACAGATTGATTTCACCCTTTGTTCCTTGCATTTCTTTCGTGAAATAGCTATCTTGCGAAATAAAATTATTCCGAATCCACGTAAGCTGTCGCTTCGCATAATTTCGCGTTGCGGTCTTGGCGCGTTCGGCCGCGTCGCCGAGCGAAATCTCGCCGCGCGCGAAGGCAATCAAAGGCGGCAGCCCAACCGCGCGCATGGCGGGGAGAGCTGCATCAAGGTGCAGCGCATCGATGGCCCGCGCCTCTTCGATAGCGCCTGCCTCGATCATGCGGTCGAACCTTTCGTCGCAGCGACGGTAGAGCGCGGCGCGGTCGATCTCCACCACGACCGGCAGCACGTCCGCCGCCGACAGAAGCGGCGGCTCCTTCTGCGCATGCCAGTCCGCTAGCGGGCGACCGGTGGCCTCCAGCACTTCAAGCGCGCGGGCGATGCGCTGGGGATCGCTCGGGCGGATGGTCGCGGCGGTGGCGGCGTCGCGGCGGGAAAGCTCGGCGTGGAGCGCTTCCGTCGGCTCCGTCTCCGCCCGCAGTCTATAATTTGCGCGAATTTCGGCCGGGATTTCGGGGATGGTGGAAAGCCCCTCGGTCAGCGCCTTGAAATAAAGCCCCGTGCCGCCGACGATCACCGGCAACAGACCGCGCGCTTCGGCGTCCGCGACTTCGCGTGCGACATCAGCGAGCCAAAGCGCCGTCGAATAGGGTTCGCGCGCGGGGCGAAACCCGTAAAGCCGGTGCGGCGCGCGCGTTTCCTCCGCAGGCGTAGGGCGGTTCGTGACGATGCGAAGCTCGGCGTAGACCTGCATCGAATCGGCGTTGATGACTACGCCGCCGAACCGCTCCGCGACATCGAGCGCCAGCGCCGACTTGCCGCTTGCCGTCGCGCCGATGATGAGAACCGCTTTCGGTTTTTCGTCGGTCATCGCGAAGCCTTGATGCTGCCGGAGAAGCGAGCGGCAAACGTGCGCTTGCGGCGCGGGTTCCGCCTGCGATATGAAGAGCGCATTCTTTTCGCACCTGCACATAAAAACCGGATCAAGCCAGTCTCCCCATGGACATTGCCATCACACTCACCGCCGCGCCCGAATCGAAGGATCTCCTCCTCGGTCTCTCCGCGCAACTGCAACGCGACCTGAATGGCGATCTCGAATTCGGCTGGCTGTCCGAAGGCGAGGCGCTGGACCTTATCCTGGCGCTTGCGCCGGAAGAAAAGGTTGCCGCCGCAGACCTGAAGGCAACGGTCGCTGCTGCGCTTGGCGACGCGCACGTGGATTTCTGCGTTCAGCCAGCGCAGGGCCGCAGGAAGCGTATGCTGATCGCGGACATGGACTCGACCATCATCGCGCAGGAGTGCCTTGACGAGATGGCCGATTTTGCGGGCATCAAGCCGCAGATCGCGGCGCTGACGGAGCGGGCGATGCGGGGCGAACTCGATTTCGCGGACGCGCTGCGCGAGCGCATCGCGCTGCTTCGGGGCATGCCGAAGACCGAGCTTTCGCGGGTGCTCGCCGAACGAATCACGCTCAATCGCGGTGCGCAGGCGCTGGTCGAGACGATGAACGCGCATCGCGGGCATACCGTGCTCGTTTCGGGCGGCTTCACCTATTTCACGCGCGCGGTCGGCGGTATGGCGGGCTTCGCGAAGAACCGCGCCAACCAGTTCATCTGGGAAGACGGCAAGCTCGCGGGCGTCGAAGAGCCGATCCTCGGGCGCGAGGCCAAGCTTGCGGCGCTGAACGACGAAGCCACCGCGAACGGGCTTTCGCCGGAAGACGTGATCGCGGTCGGCGACGGCGCGAACGACCTTTCCATGCTGAAGGCGGCGGGGCTTGGCGTTGCCTATCGCGCGAAGCCGGTCGTCGCGGCGGAGGCAGACGCGCAGGTGCTCCATACCGAGCTAACGACGCTGCTGTTCTTCCAGGGCTACAAGCGCGAGGACTTCGTCACCTCGATCACGTAGACGCCGGCAGCGCCGAAAGGCGCCGTCGCCGACGGGTCCGTAACTACCGCGCCGCGATCCCCTCGCGTGCCGCGCCTTGGCCCCAGTCGTGCATCGCGGGCAGGTCGAGCACTTCGTGCGCATAGGCCGCAGCCGTGCCGTCGTCGCCGAAGGCAGCGAGGTTGATGCCGTAGGTGCGAAAACGTGTCGCAACCGGCGCATACATCGCATCCGCGACCGAGAACGCGCCGAACAGGAACGAGCCGCCCGCGCCATAAGCCTTGCGCGTATCCCGCCACACAGCGACGATGCGCGCGATATCGGCCTTCGCCGCGTCAGACGGCTCGACGCCATTGACGCGAGCGTGGAAGTCCATCGAAAGCTCTTTCCGCAGCGCGTGGAAGCTCGAATGCATCTCGGCAGCGACCGACCGTGCGACCGCGCGCGCCGCCGGATCGTCCGGCCAGAGCTTCACATGCGCGGAGATTTCCGCAAGATATTCGCAGATGGCGAGGCTATCCCACACGGCGAGCGCGCCGCGCTTCAGCACGGGCACGCGGGCCGAGGGCGAATGCCGCGCGATCTGCGCCGCGCTGTCGGGCTGCCGAAGTTGAACATGCTCCTCGCGGAACGGAATCCCTGCAACCTTCGCCGCAAGCCACGGGCGCAGGCTCCAGGACGACCACGCCTTGTTTCCGATCACGAGAACGATTTCGTTATGCACCTGACGGCCCTCCGAGCTTTTGGATATAAATCCCGAAGCGCAGGATCGAGGCAAGCGGCGAAGCGTCCCAAGCCATCATCGAAAAAAGCGATGCAGCCGGTGGATAGCCATGCAAACGGGGAGGTTGCGGTGCGCTGGCGATTGCGGTGGCTGCGGTGAGCGTCTAAAAGGTGCAAAAAATCACTCCACCATTGTGGATCATCGCTAACTGTCAGGTTTCACAAACCGCAACAGCGTGCGGATCCCGCACAGAGAGAGCCTCGCCGTGAACATTTGCATGATCGGTGCCGGATATGTCGGCCTTGTCTCCGCCGCCTGTTTTTCAGAATTCGGCTGGGACGTGACCTGCGTCGAGAAGGACGCCTCGAAGCTCGACAAGCTGAACGGCGGCGAAATCCCGATCTATGAGCCGGGCCTCGATGTGCTCGTCGAAAAGAACGTGCGCTCCGGCCGCCTGCGCTTCACCTCGGAGCTGGCCGAAGTGGCGCGCGAGGCGGATCTCATCTTCCTCGCGGTGGGCACGCCGATGCGTCGCGGCGACGGCTACGCGGACCTCTCCTATGTGTATCAGGCGGTCGAGGAAATCGCCCCGCACCTGACGGGCTTCACGGTCATCACCACGAAATCGACCGTGCCCGTGGGCACGAGCCGCGAGATCGAACGCCGCATGCGCCGCCTCCGCCCGGACGCCGATTTCGCCATCTGCTCGAACCCCGAGTTCCTGCGCGAAGGCTCGGCCATTCAGGACTTCATGCACCCCGACCGCGTGCTCGTTGGCGTGGACGACAACCGCGCTCGCGAGGTTCTGGACCGCCTTTACGAGCCGCTCCGCCTGCGCAGCGCGCCCGTGATGTTCGTCAGCCGCGAAAGCGCCGAGCTTGCGAAATATGCGGCGAATGCGTTCCTCGCCATGAAGATCAGCTTCATCAACGAAATCTCTGATCTGTGCGAAGAGGTCGGCGCGAACGTGCAGCAGGTCGCCAGCGCCATCGGCTCAGACCGCCGCATCGGGGACAAGTTTCTCCATCCGGGGCCAGGCTATGGCGGCTCCTGCTTCCCGAAGGACGTGTCCGCGCTGGCCCGCACCGCGCGCGAGGCGCGCTCGCCGTTGACGCTCGTCGAACAGGTCGAGAAGGTGAACAACGAGCGCAAGATCGCCATGGCGCACCGCGTGATCCGCGCGCTCGGCGGCGATGTCGCGGGCAAGACGGTGGCCGTGCTCGGCGTCACCTTCAAGCAGAACACCGACGACATGCGCGATGCGCCAAGCCTCGTGATCCTGCCGATGCTTCAGGAACGCGGCGCGACGGTGCGCGTCTACGATCCGCAAGGCCGCCATCAGGCCGAGCCGTTGCTGCCGGGCCTCGTCTGGTGCCAGAGCGTGCTCGAAGCAGCCGAAGGCGCAGCCGCCGCCGTGGTTCTCACCGAGTGGAACGAGTTCCGCGCCGTCAGCTTGCCCGCGCTCAGGGAGAAAATGAGCGGCGACGTGCTGGTGGACCTTCGCAACATCTACCGCGCCGACCTCGCGCGGGATGCGGGCTTCGCCTATACGAGCGTCGGCCGCCCCGACAAGCCGCGCGCGGACGACGGCTCAACCTTCGGCAACGACGGCATCCTCATCGAGGGAGCGGACGGTACGCTGACGGCGTAAGCCGCGTGCACCGTCATCGTCGGCGCGCGGGCAACCCTTCGGCGTTCGCGCGCGAAAACTTGCACCATTCAAAAATCTCAGCGCGAGGGCCGATCCTTCGCGCTGCTCCGGCTTGGCCGGCGATTGAGCCGCCGGGCGGTTGCGAACTGGTTCGCTGGCCGCTCCCCTTAACGCGCCCTTAATCACACACGCCTAACTTTCATAAAACTATCCGCGTGGGCAGCGTGGGTGGTCGCGTCCGGTTCTCCGGCGCGCGTTATGTGGGCGTTTGTGAGGGCGTTGCGTGGCCGAGTGGCGTGTGGGCCAAGGCGAAGAGCGTGCTGCTTCTTTCGGGGCGGCAGCAGCTCATCATGCGCGCGTGGCGGCGGCTTTTCTGGCGCATGCCCTCGCGACTGGCGTGCGCGCCGTCTTCGTCGCAACATGGAAGATCATCCGGGCCTTCTCCCTCTGGCTCGTCATCAAATCGCCGCTGGCCGAACCGCGCCGCAGCGCACATCGCCCGCTCCTTCAACTGATCCCGTGGTTGATCGTCGCCGTCGGATGGGGCGCGATCACACTTCTGGCCGTCGTCACCTACTACGCCACGGTGCTTCCCGATCCGCGTCAGGCCATGGTGCTTCGCCTGCCGCCGAACCTCACGATTCTAGCGCGCGGCGGCGAGTTCATCGCCGAGCGCGGCATGCGGCGCAATTACGTGCCCTATGGCGAGATCCCGCCGAACATCGTCAAGGTCGTGCTCGCGACCGAGGACCGGCGCTTCTTTTATCATTTCGGGCTCGACCCCATCGGGCTGGCGCGCGCCGCGAGCAAGAACTGGAGTTCCGGCGAAGTCGTGCAGGGCGGCTCCACCATCACGCAGCAGCTCGTGAAGAACCTGTTCCTTCAGCCGAAGCGCACATGGACCCGCAAGGCCGAGGAATTCATCCTCGCGATCTGGCTTGAGAGCCGGTTCACCAAGCAGCAGATCCTCGAATTCTATCTGAACCGCGTCTATTTCGGCGGCGGCAATTTCGGCATAGGCGCGGCGACGCATTCCTATTTCGGCAAGGAGCCGAAAGACGTGACGCTCGGCGAAGCGGCGCTGCTCGCGGGGCTCATCAAGGCGCCGTCCTATTATTCGCCGACGTCGAACATGGACCGTGCGCGCGACCGCTCGAAGGAAATCCTGCGCATCCTCGCCGAGACGGACCAGATCGACATCAATCAGTATGCCGAGGCGCTGGCGCATCCGGCCGAACTCAAGGTGCCACCATCGAAGCCCGGCTTCGGCTTTGTCGCGGACTGGGTGGCGGAAGTCGCGCCCATGCTGACCGGCGAGACTGATCGCAACCTCGTGGTTGAGACGACCATCGACGCGGGCCTCCAACTCGCGGCGCGTACGGCGGTCGAGGATGTCATCCGCAACAAGGGCCGCACCGCGCGGGCAACCGAGGCTGGCGTGCTGCTGATGACGCCGGACGGTGCGATCCGCGCCATGATCGGCGGGCGCAATCACGCGGAAAGCCAGTTCAACCGCGCCGTTCGCGCGATGCGGCAGCCGGGCTCTGCTTTCAAGCCGTTCATCTATCTCGCCGCCGTCGAGGCAGGCTGGACGCCGGACACGAAAATCGAGGATGCGCCCATCGAGGTCGATGGCTGGAAGCCTTCGAATTTCGGCGATACCTATCGCGGCGAAATCACGCTGCGGCAGGCGCTCACGCATTCCAGCAACATGGCCGCCGTGCGCCTCGCGAAGGCTGTCGGCACCGACCGCGTGGTGGAGGTCGCGAACCGCCTCGGCGTGCTGTCGGCGAAGAATGTGGGGCTCACCATGGCGCTCGGCACCTCCGAAACGACGCTCCTCGAAATGACCTCGGGCTTCGCGGTGTTCGCCAATGGCGGCTTCTCGGTCGTGCCTGAGATAGTGGAGCGCATCCGCGACGATCAGGGCCGCGTGCTGTTCGAGCGCTCCAAGGCGCCGCCGCCGCGCATCGTGTCTCCGCGCGCCATCTCCGCCATGAACGACATGATGAACTCCGTCGTTGCGGGCGGAACGGCGATGGCGGCCTCGCTCGACCTCTATCCGGCTGCGGGCAAGACTGGGACATCGCAGAAATACAAGGATGCGTGGTTCATCGGCTTCACGGCGCAGTGGGTCGGCGGAGTTTGGATGGGCAATGACAACGCGAGCCCCATGCGTGGCGTCACGGGCGGCTCGCTTCCGGCCGAAATCTGGAAGCAGGTCATGCTGAAGGCGCATGCGGGGCTGATGGCGAAGCCGCTGCCGGGGACCGGACTGCCGCCCGAGTTCATCCAGCACACGGCCGACGCCATCGGGCTTTCGAACGTGCCCGCGCGCAATCCCTTCCGCCGCCGCGAGGTGTCCGACGCGGAGGCCGCACCCACCGGGCCGCCGCCTCTGGCGGCTCCGCAGGGTCGCGCGCGCCGGGCGCCGCTTTAGGCTTTTGCCTGAGCATGGGCTTATCGCAAAATCGGCTTCCACTTTTGCGGATCATGCTCTGAGGGCTGACCGCTACAGCGCGGCGATTTCCGCAACCAACGACTCCGCGATGTTCAGCCCGCCCCGGCGGGAGGCCGCGCGAATCTGAAACCGCCGCGCTCCAGGCACACGCGCGCCGTCCTGCGCTTCAATCATCTTGGCGAGCACTGCGAAACGCTCAAGCGCACCGTCCGAGAAGGCGAGCGGGTCGATGGCGATCATGAGTTGACCGGTGGCGGGCGGTTCGCCGATGTCATCGAGGAACGATGTCGCCTCGGCCGCGAAGCGCGAGCCCGTCAGCCCCGCGGCGAGAAGCTCGACCATGAGCGCGAGCGCCACGCCCTTCGCGTCGCCTAGCGGGGCCATGGTGCCTGCCAGCGCCGCCGCCGGGTCAGTCGTGGGGCGGCCCTCCGCGTCGAGCGCCCAGTCGGGCGGGATCGCCTCGCCCTTGCGCTTAGCCGCGATGATGTTGCCGCGCGCCACCTTCGACAACGACATGTCGACGACGATGGGATCGCTGCACGGCAGCGGGCAGCCGAACGCCAGCGGGTTTGTGCCGAAAAGAGGCGTCCGCCCGCCCCAAGGCGCCATCGCGGCGGGGGCGTTTGCAAAGAGCAGCGAGACGATGCCATCGCGCGCCAACGCTTCGACCGGAAGCCCCGCCGCGCCGCAATGATGCGAGCGTGTGATGCCTGCCATCGCGATGCCGTGCGCGCGGGCAAGCGGGCCGAGCCGTTCCACCGCGAGTTCGAGAGCGGGATACGCGAAGCCGAAACCGGCGTCGATCAGAACCGCTGCCGGGCGCGCCTGACTCGCGGCTGGCACCGCATCGCCCCTTACCTTTCCCGCTTTCAACTGCGCGGCGTAAGTCGGCACCCGCACGAGCCCATGCCCCTTTAGGCCGTCCGCTTCCGCCGCGACGAGCGCGCGCGCCGTGCTCGCGGCGTTAGCAGCGTTCGCGCCAGAGCGTTGCAGGGCACCGGCGGTGAGGTCTTCCGCTTCCTGGATGGTCAAATTCGGCATGATTGGCTCACATCGACACATTCGCGGCGATGGCGAGGTTGCGGAATGCTTCCGAGCCGCCGCGCGTCAGATCCTTGCCGATGAGCGTATCGCCGTCGAGCGCGCGGATGCCGCCTTCCTTCGCGCCGGCGATCATGTTCATGGCGATCATGGCGTAGCCCTGCTCCGCGCTCGAAACGCCGATGCCGACCGCAGGCCCGTCGATGGAGTTCGCAATCACAGTCACGGTGCCGAGCCGCCACGCGCTGCCGATGCGAAGGCCGAAGCGCCCGTTGCCGCCGATGAGGTTGTTTGTGACGAGGCCGTCACCCTCGACCCAGATGCCCGCCTTCGCGCAGGATGCCGCGCGGTTCCCGGTGACGAGCAGGCCCGAGCCGCCGCAATAGAGGCCGTCGCCGTCGCTCGAAAGGACCTCGCAATCAGCGACCGTCAGATTGCGACATTCGCGTGCGATAAGGCCCTGATTGACGAAGGATAGGCCGCGCAAGCTCACCCCCTGCTTGCCGACGCATTCGAAGGCCGCGCGGCCGGGCGGCGCTGCGATAACGCTGAGGCCGGATGTTCCGACGAGCGTCGCCTTGGACGGGAGTTGCACGCCCGCGACACGATAGCGTCCCGCTGGCACAAGGATCGGCTGCCCCGCTTCGACGAGTGCGTCGACGGCCTTTTGCATGGCGGTCGTCTGATCCGCCTCGCCGTTCGCGATCACCCCGAAATCGGAAAGCGCCCTGCCGGATCGTTCGGAGACGGCAGCAGCCGCTTCAGCCGCGCTCGCGCCAAACAGCGCGGCCGCTCCACCCATCCCGATGAAATGTCTGCGATCCATTGCCGTGTCGACTCCTGCCGTGGCGTGCCGTTTGCCTCTTTGCGCGTAGCACAGCTTCGGCTGCGGCCTGAACGAGAATCCGGGCGGCATCCACGGCTTCCGTGATGGTGATGCGCGGGCGCAGTGAAGGATCGCCCAGAACCGGCATGTGAATGAATGCCGCGAGCGGGCCACCATCGCCTTCGCGCGCGAGGCTTCGATAATAAAGCGCGTTGCACAGATAACGGCCTGCGTTTCGCGACAGTTCCGCCGGGACGTTCGCGCGGCGCAGGGCGCGGATGAGGTGAAGCGGAGCCAGCGTCGGCGTAAGGTGCGGCGCGCCCGCCCGGACGAGCGGCATGGGTGGCAAGGTATGGCCGTGCGCGTCAGGGCGCGGACCGCTGATGTTCACCGCGCGGGACTCGATCTCGAAGGCGGTGGCGCGCCTCGAAACGCCGAAATGCAGAACTGCGTCCGGCGCGAATGTGGCAACGGCGCTCTTTGTGGCCTCGTGTGCGGTTGCCCAGGATACAGGAAGCACGGCAGTCGATAGTTCGATTTCGGCAGTGCGGAATGCCGCCTGCATCGCGAGGAGGCGGACGAGCGTTTCCGATGCATTATGCGGCACGCCGGGAAACGGGCCGAAGCCGGTCACGAGCACGCGGACGGGGTTCGCCCCAGCCATCGCGTCACGCGCGCCCGAAGATGAGGCTGGTCACTTCATCGGCGGCGACGGATGGCGGCTTTGCGCCGCGCCGCACTTCGCTTTCAAGCGCCGCGATTTTCGCGGTGGCCGCTTCATTCGTGAGGAAAGCCTGCCGGATCTGATCCTCGATCATCGCATGCATCCAGCGCACATCCTGATCGCGGCGTTTGGACGCGAACTCGCCGGTCGCTTCGAGGGTTGCGCGATGGGACAGCACATTCGCCCATAAATCCTCAAGGCCGATGCCGTCGCGCGAGGAAATCGTGATGACGGGCGGCTTCCACGTGGCGCTCGCAGGCGTGAGGATGTGCAACCCGGCGCGGTAATCCCCTGCGGCGCGGCGCGCGGCGTGTTCGTTGCCGCTGTCGGCCTTGGTGATCGCGATCATGTCCGCGAGTTCCATCACGCCTTTCTTGATGCCCTGCAATTCGTCGCCGCCGCCCGCGATCATCAGGAGGAGGAAAAAATCCACCATGCCGGCAACCGTGACCTCCGATTGCCCGACGCCGACCGTCTCCACGAGGATAACGTCGAAGCCCGCCGCCTCGCAAAGAAGGATCGTTTCGCGCGTGGTGCGTGCCACGCCGCCGAGCGTTCCCGAGGATGGCGACGGACGAATGAACGCGTTCTCTTCGGCGGCGAGCGTCGCCATGCGGGTCTTGTCGCCGAGGATCGCGCCGCCCGACCGCGTCGAGGACGGATCGACCGCGAGCACGGCCACGCGATGGCCCTTCCGCACAAGCAGCGTTCCCAGCGCGTCGATCATGGTGGACTTGCCCGCGCCCGGCACGCCGGTAATGCCGACGCGAAGCGCGCTCCCGGCGGCATCGTTCAAAGTCGTGAGCAGAAGCCGCGCCTTCACGCGATGCGCGGGCTTGCGGCTCTCGATCAGGGTGATGGCGCGCGCGACGGACACGCGATTGCCGGAGCGAACGCCCCGTGCAAGGTCTTCGACGTCTCTGTGATCCGGGTGCGGAGGCGATTCAGCGCTCATGTGAAATGGCTTAGAAGAACCGTGGGCCGCAGACAAGATGCGTGCGGCTCAAAAAAGCTTAACGGGCGGTCACGAATTGCGAAACAGTTTTCCACTTTGTATGATGGCGCGAACCGAGGCCTGAGACACAAATGAACGACGAGTCCGATATTGCGACGCTGAACCGGCGCGTAACGCTTCTGGAAGAAGACGCAAAGGGCGAAAAAGCCGTGTCGCGCCATATCCTGCGCAAGGTGACAGATAACGAGAACGCACTCCTTGAGATAAAAGCCGAACTCGGCGATATCCGCAAGGAAGTGTCCGCGCTGCGAAGCGAGATCGTGGCGCTCCGTTCGGATCTGCCGGGCATCGTGGCAACTTGCGTTACGGCGATCATCCGCGAGGAATTGTCGCGCGGGCGATAAATGGCGCGCATCGATAAAAGGAGCGCGCAAGGCGCACTCCTTTTCTTGGCTACATCGCGCGCGGCTGTTGTCGACCGGTGCCGCTTTCCTTCTGTGGAAAAGCGGGCGCCTCTGGATCATAACCCTGCCAGCCATCGGCCCGATATTGGTCGGCGCGCACTTCCATATCCACCGGGCGGTGGCGGAGCATGATCCGCTCGGCTTCGTCGGCCTTGTCTTCAGCCGCGCGAAGCGAAATGAGCGTGCCGCCGCGCTTCAAAGATTCGGCGTAGACTTCAGCTTCGTCTTCCGAAATGCCGTAAGCTACGAGCCCGCCGAGAAGTCCGCCCGCAATCGCGCCCGTGGCCGCGCCCGCCAGTGTCGTCGCCAGAACGCCCGCCGCGACCAGCGGACCGATGCCCGGAATCGCGACCAGTCCCAGCGAAGCGAGCATGCCCGCGCCCGCACCGGCTACGCCGCCAAGCGTAGCGCCCGTGGCAGCGGCATCGCCTTCCGCTTTCTCTTCCATCGCGCGGAAATCCTCGACGGCCTTCGCATTGGTGCCGATGATGCTGATTTCGTCACGATGGAAACCGGCGGCCTCAAGCTCTCGTATGGCGCTTTCAGCGCTTTCATAAGTGTCGTAGACGTGGGTGATGGTGACTGTCATGGCGTGTCTTCCGCATTTGGAGGCGCATCAAATCTTCTTGTGAGGGAAAGGCACGTGGGGGCGCGAGTGTTCCGGCCGAATCAAGGAAAGCTCCACGCAAGCCTCGCGTGCCAACTTGAGCTTGCAAATGCTGGCAGGCGGTCCTATTTTAGCGACCTCCCAACATTTGAGGTTTTCATGGCACGCGTCACCGTAGAAGATTGCGTTGATAAGGTATCGAATCGCTTCGAACTTGTGCTCCTCGCCGCGCACAGGGCCCGGGCGGTTTCGGCTGGCGCGCCCATCACGATCGACCGCGACAACGATAAGAACCCTGTGGTGGCGCTTCGTGAAATCGCCGATCAGACCGTTTCGCCGGAAGATCTGAAGGAAGACCTCATCCATTCGCTGCAATCGCACGTCGAGGTCGACGAGCCCGAGGCCGAAGCTGCGCCCTCGTTGCCGAGTTCGCGGCAGGCCAACGTGCTCGGCCCGGACGATCAGTTCGCCGATCAGCAGATCGACCGCATCACCGAAGAAGAGCTTCTTCAGGGGCTCGCGCGCAGCATTCCGGCCGAGGCCGCAAGCGGCGGACGCTCCAAAGGATAATTTCGCTGTTCACGGCGCTGCGTCACGCTTGGTTAAGTCTGGAATTTCACTTATTCTCGTGGCGTAAATGAAGAGCAACAGACAGTTGAGGCCGTGCAGCTAGAAACACGAACGAGATCGCAGCCGCCCAAGATCATGAGGCAGTACGATCTCGTTGAAAAAGTTCTGAGCTATAATCCCAAGGCCAACGAGGCGCTGCTCAACCGCGCTTACGTTTATGCCATGCAGGCGCACGGCCAGCAGAAGCGCGCCTCGGGCGATCCGTATTTTTCCCACCCGCTGGCGGTCGCCGCGATCCTGACCGGGCTCAAGCTCGATGACGAGACAATCGCCACCGCCCTTCTTCACGACACCATCGAAGACACGCAGGCCACGAAAGATGAGATCGAAAAGCTTTTCGGTCCGAACATCGCCGCGCTTGTCGATGGCCTCACCAAGATCGAAAAGCTGAACCTCGTCTCGAAGAAGACGCAGCAGGCCGAGAATTTCCGCAAGCTTCTGATCGCCATTTCGAGCGACGTGCGCGTGCTGCTTGTCAAGCTCGCGGATCGGCTGCACAACATGCGCACGCTTGAGCATATGAGGGCCGAGAAGCGCCGCCTCATCGCGCAGGAGACGATGGACATCTATGCGCCGCTCGCGGGCCGCATGGGCATCCAGGAAATCCGCGACGAGTTGGAGGAATTGTCCTTCCGCTGGCTGCATCCGGCGGCTTACGAAACGCTCATGTCGCGCCTCAATGTGCTTCGCGAACAGAACCGCGGGCTGACCGAGGAAATCGCGAGCGAACTCAGGACCAAGCTCGAAGCGCAGGCCATCAAGGCGGACGTCACTAGCCGCGAGAAGAAGCCCTATTCGATCTGGCTCAAGATGCAGAACAAGCAGATCGGGCTTGAGCAACTGTCCGATGTGTATGGCTTCCGCGTCATCGTGCCTGATGTGCAGGATTGCTATACGGCGCTCGGCGTCGTGCATCGCACGTGGCGCGTGGTGCCGGGCCGCTTCAAGGACTACATCTCGACACCGAAGCACAACGATTACAAATCGATCCACACGACCATCGTCGGGCCGCGCCACCAGCGCGTGGAGTTGCAGATCCGCACGGCCGAAATGCACCAGATCGCGGAATACGGCGTCGCCGCGCATTCGGGCTACAAACTCGCGGCGCTTGCCAAATTGCACGGCGACGAACACGGCGCTCAGGGGCCGCAACCGAGCGAGAGCACGGCCTATCAGTGGCTCCGCAAGCTCGTCGACAACCTCCTCGAAGGCGACAATCCCGAAGAATTCCTTGAGCATACGAAGCTCGAACTTTTCCTCGATCAGGTGTTCTGCTTCACGCCGAAGGGCCGCCTGATCGCCCTGCCGCGCGGCGCAAACGGCATCGACTTCGCCTATGCGGTGCACACGCATATCGGCAATCACTGCGTCGGCGTGAAGATCAACGGGCGGCACATGCCGCTTCTGACCGAACTCAAGAACGGCGACGAGGTCGAGATCATCCTGTCGGAGGCGCAGACGCCGCCCGCCGCGTGGGAAAACGCCGTCATCACCGGCAAGGCGCGCTCCGCTATCCGCCGCGCCACGCGCGAAGCCGTGCGCAAGCAATATCTCGCGCTCGGCCGCGACATCATGAAGGCTGCGCTGGAGCGCGCCGACAAGGCACCCGACACCGAACTTTCGCCCATCTTGCCGCGTTTTCAGATGAAGACGGCGGAAGACCTGCTGGCGGCCGTGGGGCAGGGCGATATTGCGGCGGACGAGGTGCTGGGCGCGCTCGATCCGAACTTCCGCAGCGACGTCCCCCCGAAGCGCCGCACCATCACGCGCGACGAGGCAGGCTGGTTCAACCTCGGCCGCGTCGCCGGCTTCAAGTTCCGCTGGGCGGGGCTTCTCACCGGCTCCGACCGGGAATTGCGGAGCAAGGGCGTCCCGCTGCAAAACGCGGACGGCTCGCCGATCGTCAAGCTCGCGGAGGGCGGCGCGGTGCCGGGCGAACGCATCGTCGGCATTCTCGATCCCGGCAAGGGCATCACGATCTACCCGATCCACTCGCCGAAGCTTCGCGCCTTCGAAGATCAACTCGACCGCTGGATCGATGTGACGTGGGACATTCAGGAAGGCACGACCGAACTTTACCCGGCGCGCATGCAGGTGACCGCGCTCAACGAGCCGGGAAGCCTCGCCCGCATCGCGAGCGTGATCGGCGCGGCGCGCGGCAACATCGACAAGTTGCAAATGGTCACGCGCGCCCGGGACTATACCGAGATGCTCATCGACCTTGAGGTTCTTGACCTCAAGCATCTGACGGATATCGTCAACGGCGTCAAAAACCTCCCCGTGGTCAGCACGGCGAGCCGCGTTATCGCCTGACCGCACTCATCGGACCACCTATAGAAAGATCCCTCATGCTCACCGACGAAGCCGTGCTCACAGAATTCCGCGACGCTGGCGCGCTGCTCGAAGGCCACTTCGTGCTGTCGTCGGGCAACCACTCGACCGCCTATCTCCAATGCGCGCGGGTGCTGATGGACGCGAAGCGCGCCGAACGGCTCTGCGCAGCGCTCGCCGGGAAGATCCGGGCCGCTGGCCTCGCCGACGGCATAGACCTCGTCGTGTCGCCAGCCATGGGCGGCGTCGTCGTTGGCTATGAGATGGGCCGCCAGCTTGGCCTGCCCGCAATCTTCTTCGAGCGCGTGGACGGGGTGTTCGCACTGAGGCGCGGCTTCCGCATCGAGCCGGGCCAGCGCTGCATCATGGTCGAGGATGTCGTCACCACCGGCCTTTCCTCGCGCGAATGCATCGAAGCTGCGGAAGCGGCGGGCGGAACCGTTGTCGCAGCCGCGTCGCTCGTCGACCGGTCCGGCGGCCGCGCGAAGCTGCCGGTGCCTTTCGTCCCCCTCATTCGGCTTGACATTCCCATCTTCCCGCCCGATCAAATCCCTGCCTCCGTCAAAGGTATACCCGCTGTAAAGCCGGGTAGCCGGGGCTTGAAGGTTTAACCGGCGATACCGATTCTGTCAGGAGACGGAAGAGGTTGGCATTCGCGAAGGCGCTTGGCTTTCAGGCTGGGATTTATGCTTTTCAAACGCAAGGAACCGCTTTCGATAGGCCGACGGGTGCGTAACGCGCTCTGGCCGACGCGCAGCTTCGACCGTTCCATGCGCTACATGTTCTATCGCCTCGCTCGCATCAAATCTACGCCGCACAGCATCGCGCTCGGCTGCGCGGCTGGCGTGTTCGCGATATTCACGCCGTTCTTCGGCTTTCAGATGCTGCTGGCGGCCGTGCTGGCGGTCGTACTGCGCGGCAACGTCTTCGCCTCGCAGGTGGGCACCTTCGCCGGCAACCCGATCACCTATCCGCTGATCTGGGTTTCAACCTTCACGCTCGGCAGCATCTTCCTCGGCAACCCCGCGAACGCCGACCTCAGCCACTTCCAGTCCGGCGCGCAGGCGCTCGGCGAAAGCCTGACTAGCGGCTCGCCGGACAGCATCGCCACCGCCGTGCAAGGGCTCTGGCCGGTGCTGAAGCCGATGGCGCTCGGCGCGCTTGTCCTCGGCGGCGCGATTTCAGCCGTCATCTATGTTTTCATACGCCGTCTGCTCGAATTGCAGAAGAGCGCGCAGCGCTCCGTGCCTGCGAAGACGGCTGCATCTCTCCGGTAAGTGGTATCATGCCTGTAAAATCTCCCGTTCGGCTCGGCCTCAATATCGATCATGTCGCGACGCTTCGGAACGCGCGGGGCGGCGCGCGGCCGGATCCCATCGAGGCGGCGCGCGTAGCGGTGAAGGCGGGCGTGGACGGCATCACAGCGCATCTGCGCGAGGATCGCCGCCATATCCGCGACGAGGACATTCGCCGCATCAAGGCGGAGATCGCCGCGCCGCTGAACCTCGAAATGGCCGCCACCGAAGAAATGACTGGCATCGCGCTCGTTACGAAGCCGCATGCGTGCTGCATCGTGCCCGAGCGTCGCGAGGAACTGACGACCGAAGGCGGCCTTGACGCTGCGGGCGGCGAAGATCACCTGCTCCCCATCGTGAAGCGGCTCGTAGACGACGGCATACGCGTGTCATTGTTCATCGATCCCGAGCCGCGCCAGATCGAAGCCGCTGCTCGCATGGGGGCGCCCGTGGTCGAACTGCACACCGGTCAATATTGCGAGGCGTGGCTCGCGCGCGACGAGGCAACGGCCCGAGCGGAACTCGACCGGCTGGCCAAGGCCGCCACGCTCGCCGCGTCCGCCGGTCTCGAAGTGCATGCAGGCCATGGCCTCGACTTCGAAACCGCGAAGCATCTTGCCGCCTTCCCGGAGATCCGTGAGCTGAACATCGGTCACGTAATCATCGGCGAAGCGATCTTCATCGGCCTGTCGGAAGCGATCTGGCGCATGCGGGCGGCCATCGCGAAGGGCGCCAGCAAGCGGCCCGACGACAACGCATCGGCCCAGCAGCAACAGCAACAGCAGCAATAGCGCCACGCGAGCCATGATTATCGGCATCGGCAGCGATCTCACCGACATCCGCCGCATCGAGAAGACAATCGCGCGCTACGGCGACCGCTTCCTCGACCGCGTGTTCACGGAGAAGGAGCGCGCGAAATCCGACGCGCGGACCGCGCGCGCAGCATCCTACGCCAAACGTTTCGCGGCGAAGGAAGCCTGCGCCAAGGCGCTGGGCACCGGCCTCGCGGACGGCGTGTTCTGGCGCGACATGGGCGTGACGAACCTGCCGTCCGGCGCGCCGACGATGCGGCTCACCGGCGGCGCGGGCGAGCGGCTCGCGGCGCTGCTGCCGGACGGCCACGAGGCGCGCATTCACCTCACGATCACCGACGATTACCCGCTTGCACAGGCCTTCGTGATTATCGAGGCGCTGCCGAAAGCATAGAGCCGCTGCCAGTCGGCCGATTACTTGCCTTGGAAATCCGGCTTTCGCTTTTCGAGGAAAGCGTCGACGCCTTCTTGGTAGTCGGCGCTCTCATAGACCTCGCGCCGCATGTTCTGGATGCGCTCGAACACCTGCGCCGCCACCGGCTGGAAGTCGGTCAACACCCGAAGCTGCTCTTTCACGACGGCGACGGCGAGCGGCGCTTTCGTGGCGATGTGCTGCGCCAGCGTTTGAGTGAAGGTTTCGATCTCCGTCGAGGGGACGACGTGGTTGATGATACCCCAGTGTTCGGCGGCCTCCGCCTTCACCGGATTGGCGGTGAAAAACATCTCCTTGATGAAGTTCACCGGCAACCGGTTGAGGCAGTGCAGGAGGCCGGTCGTATTGTACGGCAGGCCTAGATTGACTGGGGTGATCGCGAAGGTCGAGGTTTCGTCCGCGATGATCATATCGCAGGAAAGGACGAGATCGAAGGCGCCGCCCCACACCGAGCCCTGCACCATGGCGATGACCGGCCCCGGATACGAGCGTATCGCCCGCAGCGCCTGTTCCAGCGGATCGGCATAGCCGAGCGGATCTTGATGCCCGCGGCGTAGCTCCCTGACGTCATGCCCGGCGGACCAGACCTTGACGCTCGGCTGCCCGCGCACGATCACCACGCGCACCGACTGCGCCTTGAACTCTTCGAGGGCGGCCGTGAGCGAGTCGAGCAGCGCCGAGCTGAGAACGTTGCGCTTGGCCATGTTGTTGAGGGTGATGGTCCCGATGTGACCGTTCACGTCTGTGATGATGATCGGTCGCGGCGCGTTATCGGCCGACGTGCTCACCGAAGCCTCGGTGTTTTCGTCGCCCGACGTGTCGGCCGTGTCGGCCGAAACAGCCGAGCGGCGTTCATCGAATTCGGGTGCGGAAGCAGCGGGAGGGGAAGTTTCAGCCACGTTTTATCCTTCGCCGGGGCGTCGCGCTTTTACGAATTCGTCGCGACGCCGGGTTGGTCGATTTCCATGATTTTAGTGCGCATTCGAGCGAAATGGAGCCCGGTTTGCGCGAAGAAAACGCGTTGCTCCAAAACCTGGAGGCTTTTCGAGATTTCTTTCTCTCGTTTCGCGGAAAGACGAAAATGCCCTATCCGCGCTTTGACCGGGTGAACGGGGTTGATCCAAGGCACTCTGGGCCGAGCGGCCCGATCAGGCGCCCCCCAAGCAGTTAGCCATAACTCGGGCATTGGACAATATGACGACGGTCGGAGATACGAACGCGCCTTTTTTCCATATTTGAGCGGGGATCGCGATTTTCAGAAATGGTGGAGGGGGTTGGATTCGAACCAACGTAGGCTTAGCCAACGGATTTACAGTCCGTCCCCTTTAGCCACTCGGGCACCCCTCCATGCCAGACAGATCAGTGTCTTAGCTGGCGTAGCCAAGTGAACAAACCGTAAATGCCGGGAAGTTAGACACCGTGTTAGCCACTTGGTGGCGCATTCTCTATCAGCCCATCGCGAGTTTGGCAATCCATGTTTCCTCCATTTTTTTGGTGGCGACGACGTTGAGTTCGCGCGTCCGAGCCTGATATTTGACCAGGATCGACGCAACCTGTTTCAGGCTGTGGCCTGTGATCGACGCCGATTTTGCATGTCGGTGCATCCTTCCTCCGCGAGCACGGTTACAGCCGTGCCGCGCAAGTCATGGAAATGCAAGTTGGTCAATCCCGCTGCGGTCTTCGCTTAAAATAAACCTTGGGTGGATGGCGGAGACGGAGGGATTCGAACCCTCGAGACCCTTTTAGGGGTCTGCTCATTTAGCAAACGAGTGCCTTCAGCCTCTCGGCCACGTCTCCACGCACGTCAAAAACCCGGACGGTGGAACCGCCGGTTCCCGAGTTCGCCGTTTCTATCATCGGAATCGGATGGACGCAATCCATTGCTTCGTCAATTTTCTCCGTAACAATCAGATAGACTGCGACGGTCCGTGGATACTTCGTCAAGCGTCTGAAAATTGCGCGTCCGCGCGGCCCCTTTGTCCAGAATGTTCGCCCATCGCGCTCCATCTACGGCTTGCGCGGATGGGTCGGCCCGCGCTTCCGGCTCCGGTCGAGGGTGCCAGCAGCTTTTTTTAAGCGCGAACAGCAGAAACTTGAATGCTCGCGCCGCCGTCAGAACGCCGTCAGCGCCACATCCGTATGCTCGACATGCGGCGGCTGGGCGAAGAACGGCCCGGCGAGCTTCCGCCACTCCTGAAAGTTTTCCGAGTTGCGGAAATGCACGATGTGATCGTCGAGCGTTTCCCACTGGATGACGAGCCGATATTTCGACGTCGATTCGATGGTGCGCTGAAGCTCAAGGCCGAGGCAACCCTTCGAGCGCTGGAAGAACGGCGCAGCTTCCTTCACCGCCGCCTCGAATGCCGCTTCCTCACCCTCTTTCACATGAATTTCGCAGATTTCGTAGACCATTGCCGTCCCTTTCCCGTGCGTCATTGCCTCGCCCTCGGGCGCAGCTACTTCACCTTCTCACCGGGATACACGCCCCAAAGGCTCTTTTGCGGCAGATATCCCTTCTGCTTGCTCGCATAGACCTCGCAATCCTCGCCGTCGCATTGCGCGATATCGACGATTGCGCCCGGCTCGATCTGCGCGACGAGCGTGCCGCCGCCCCGCGTCGCGGTCAGCCGGAACAGCATGCGATCCTTCACCCAGGGGGCGACGACCGCTGTTCGACGCGCGCTTGTCAGCGCCGCGTTCACCCAACCGGTTCCGCCTTCCGAATCACGCACCTGCCGCCAGTTCTCGAACTCGGCGATCACTTCCACAGGCAACCCAGCGCGGCGGAACACCCACGCGATCTGATACTCGCCGCCGGGACCGACGCGCGCGTTTACCTCGCTCGCTTTCAGGCTGACAAAGCGCGGCAAAGGCAGCCCCGTGACGGGCCCGGCATTGCGTTGCGCCGCCTCCTGCGCTAACGATACGCCGGAAAAAAACGAGAACGCGACCAATATGCCGCATACGATCCGAAACTTTGTCATCGCGGGCCGTATCTGTTAGATAACGGGAGCGAAATTGCGTTGCACCTGTCCATCAAGGCCAAGCCGGCCATGTCGAGCCCCCTATGACCGCACAAAACGTTAAAGTCGTCGTCACCCGCAAACTTCCCGAGCTAGTCGAGGCCCGCATGCGCGAGCTGTTCGACGTGACGCTCAATGCTTCCGACGCACCGATGACGCGGGACCAGCTCGCGGCGGCGATGCGAACGGCGACCGTGCTCGTTCCTACCGTAACCGACCGGATTGACAAGACGCTTCTTTCATCGGCCGGCCCTCAATTGAAGCTGATCGCCAACTACGGCACCGGCGTCGATAACATAGACCTCGAAACGGCGCGCAATCGTGGCATCATCGTCACCAATACGCCGGGTATCCTTACCGAAGATACAGCGGACATGACGATGGCGCTGATCCTCTCGGTGCCGCGCCGCCTCGTGGAAGGCGCCGACTACCTGCAGGACGGCAAGGAGTGGCACGGCTGGTCGCCGACATGGATGCTTGGGCACCGCATCTGGGGCAAGAAGCTCGGCATTATCGGCATGGGCCGCATCGGCCGCGCCGTCGCGCGCCGCGCCAAGGCGTTCGGCCTGTCGATCAACTATCATAACCGCCGCCGCGTGCCGGGCGCAGTCGAGGCCGAACTCGGCGCGACCTATTGGGAAAGCCTCGATCAGATGCTCGCCCACATGGACATCATCTCGGTGAACTGCCCGCACACCCCCGCGACGTTCCATCTCTTGTCGGCGCGCCGCCTCAAGCTGCTTAAGCCGACGGCCTATATCGTCAACACCGCGCGTGGCGAAGTCATCGACGAGAACGCGCTGTCGCGCATGGTCGAGGCGGGCGAGGTCGCAGGCGCTGGCCTCGACGTGTTCGAGAACGAGCCGGCGATCAATCCTAAGCTTCTGCGCAATCCGAAGGTTGTGGTCCTGCCGCATCTCGGTTCGGCGACCATCGAAGGCCGCCTCGACATGGGCGAGAAGGTCATCATCAACATCCGCACGTTCCTCGACGGTCACAATCCGCCGGATCGCGTGCATGCGGCGATGTTCTGAGTTTTGTGCCTGCTCTGATCGGTTTGCGACGAAGCAAATTTTGATAAGTGGAGCTGACATGGTGCAACAGTCCGGAAATTTTCGGAGCGGCGCGTGAGGCTGTCTTGGATCGTCGCGGGCTCGATGCTCGTGTCAGGGGCGTTCGCGATGCCCGCGCGCGCTTTATCTTCTTCGGAAAACTGCTCCGCCAAGGCGGCGATATTGGTCATCGCGCTAAAGAATTCCTTCCATTGGCAGCTTTACGCGCAGGAAAAAGGCGAACCCGAGCCCACTGAAGCCGAGTTTCTGAAGAGTTGCGAGGAACTACCTTCATCCAGCACGCAGATCGCCGAAGCGCTTGAACAGACACTAACTTCTACCAACGTTTCGAAACGCGAGATCGCTTCCCTGACGGCTTTGCCGAAAAAGGTTCGCGACGCATTTGTCGTTGCTGAAGACCCGGAATTTTACCAACGGCAGCGAGCCGACTTCAGCGAATGCGTGGGTCGCCTGATCCTTTTCAGCAATATCGCCCTCGCTCGCGTGATGACGCGCGGCTCGATAGATGCCTCCGATTCAACCAAACTCTGTTATTCGAGATTTTCCAAAGCCTTGGCAAGAAATTTGATGTTAACCCAACTCGGGCGACAGTCGACGGTCAAGCGCGAATTGAAGGAGACGCTTTGGCAGGAGCGGCTGGAAGCGCTCCTCGACAAGGACACGCTCCTTGGCACTTTCCTGAACCACGCTTACCTCGGCCGAGGCGCTTTCGGAGTCGTGGAGGCGGCGCGTCGTCACTTCGACAAAAAGCCGTCAGAACTAGCGGTTGAGGAAGCAGCGTATCTTGCCGCGCTGGTGAAAGCGCCCACTTATTACAGCGACCCGAAGAATTCTCAAAAAGCGCAGGAACGTAGGAATTGGGTTCTGAGCGAGATGGCGGCGCGCGGCTTCATCCCAAATGGGGAAGCAGAAGCCGCTGCGGCGCGGCCATTGACCGTAGTCGAGCGACATGGCTTTCCACGCTCGTCGCGTTGACGGCGGCCGAACTGCCGCTTCCCAAAGCTAAAGAGGACGCGAAAAGCCCCATAAGAACGCGCCGCCTGCTCAGACGACGCGATCCTCGCGCTGGATGCCGGGCTCGCCGCCTCGCGCCACAGCTGTAGCCTTGAGCGTACCGTCCGGCGCAGTTGCTGCGGTGCCGCCCGCCATCTCCTCGATCAGCCCCCGCGCGATCTCACGCTCGCCCATCACCACGGCGTTCGCCCCGAGGCTCATCAGATGCTCAACCTCCGCATCGGAGTGGGCGCGAGCCACGATGCGCATTCCGGGATGCGTCGCGCGCGCCTGACTGACAACCTGTCCGGCCTCGAAGCCGTTCGGAATGGCGACGATAAGGTCGCTCGCGCCCTTGAGATTCGCGGCGGCGAGAATGTCCGAGCTGGCAGCGTTCCCGACGATAACTTCGATGCCTTCCGTACGAAGGCTCGCCAGGGGTTTTTCGCCGTCCTCGATAACGAGAAAGGGCTTGCCACTCTCCTTCAGCGCCTTGCCGACGAGACTACCCACGCGGCCGTAGCCCACGAGCACAGCGTGGTTCTTCAGTTTGGTCGGCGGCGGTGGGCCGTCGTCGCTCTCGGCCGGTTCCGCTTCCTTGGCCAGTGTTGATGTCCGCGGCGCGTCGGGCGCCGTCTCAGCGGGCGGTCGGCGACGTTCGAACCACGGCTTCAGACGATCCACTCCTGCAAAGACGAGCGGGTTCAGCACGATTGACAGCAGCGCGCCCGCGAGAATGAGGTCGCGCCCCTGCTTCGGCAAGACGCCGAGCTGGATGCCCAGGTCGGCGAGTATGAACGAAAATTCCCCTATTTGTGCGAGGCTCGCCGAAATCGTGAGTGCGGTGGCGATGGGATAACCGAAGGCGATCACGATCAGAAAAGCGCCGACCGATTTTCCGATCACGATGATGAAGAGCACGGCGAGGATTGGCAGCGGGTCGTTGACGAGGCTCGTGGGGTCGAAAAGCATGCCCACGGCGACGAAGAACAGCACCGAGAAGGCATCGCGCAACGGCAGCGTCTCCTGTGCCGCCCGCTGCGACAACTCGGACTCGCTCATGATCATGCCCGCGAAGAATGCGCCGAGCGCGAGCGAAACGCCGAACAGTTCCGATGCGCCGAACGCGACACCGAGCGCGATGGCAAGCACCGACAGGCGGAACAACTCACGCGAACCGGTATGCGCCATGCGGTGCAAGAGCCACGGGATTACGCGTCGCCCGACGATCAGCATCAGCGCAACGAAAGCGCCGACCTTCGCGAAAGTGACGAAGAGAATGCCGGTGAGTCCGAGGTCTAAGCCGAGATGCGTCGCCAGCGGGTCCGGTGCGCTGTTGCCCGTGGCGCCGATCAGCGGGCCGAGCGCCGGTAGCAGGACCAGCGCCAGCACCATGGCCAGATCCTCCACGATCAGCCATCCGACCGCGATGCGCCCGCGCTCCGTCTCGATGAGGCGACGCTCCTGCATCGCGCGCAGCAGAACGACCGTGCTCGCCACCGACAACGCAAGACCGAAGACGAGGCCAGCGCCGACCGGCCAACCCATCCCCAGCGCGAGGCCGAGGCCGAGGATCGTTGCGAGCGTGATCTGCACGATTGCGCCGGGTATGGCGATCTTTCGGACAGAGAGCAGATCCGATAGCGAGAAATGCAGCCCCACGCCGAACATGAGCAGAATGACGCCGAGTTCCGCAAGCTGCGGCGCGAGCGACTGATCCGCTACGAAGCCGGGCGTGTGCGGCCCCACGAGGATACCGGCGAGCAGATAGCCGACGAGCGGCGGCAGGCGAAGGCGGTTGGCAATAGCCCCGAAAATGAACGCGAACCCAAGGCCGCCAACAACGGTTGCAATGAGCGGCGTGTCATGAGGCATGCGGCTTTCGTTCCTCGCGTGTGGGGGCGTTCAGGTTGGGATGCTTATTCCGTAAATGGAATATGCCTGAGCGCTTTCGTCAACCATTTTGGGGCGACTGCGCTGTGTGGCCGAACGAAGCGCTTGAGACGCCAGATGTGTCTGCCGTCCCTTTTTTCGCACTTCTTGGGGTTGTAATAAAGCTTTCCTTCCCTCAATCGACGCGTTTCTTGTATCCACATTCGCATCGATACAACTGAGAGCCCCGATCGATTAGGCTGGCCTGATCTTCGCGAGCAGATCGTCGTCGATCCGAGCGGCGCGGATAGCGGCGGGGCGATCCTTGAGCCGGTCCCAGTAACGCTCGAACGCGGGGCGCGTTTCCATGGTGCCGTATCGGAGGCCCCATGCGACCTGCGACCCGACATAGACGTCGGCCGCGCTGAAAGTGTCGCCTGCGAGATAATCCGATGCGGACACGGCCTTCTCCAGCGTGTCCATCACGGAGGCGAAACTCCCGTAACCCAACATGCGGCTTTTTTCTTCGGACGCCTCGAAGCCACAGGCTTTGTTGGTGATGGCGGCTTCGAGTGGACCGGCGCCGAAAAACATCCAGCGATAATAGCGGCCGCGCTCGGCGCTTTGCGGCGTTGGCGCCAGCCCCGCTTTTGGAAAAGCATCCGCGAGGTATGCGCAGATCGCGGCGGTTTCGGTCACGACAGCGTCGCCGTGGCGAAGCGCTGGCACTTTTCCCATCGGGTTGATGTCGGAATAGGGCGGCGACTTCATTTGCGGACCGTATTCGACGATCTCAGTGCGGTATGGGTGCCCGACCTCTTCCAGCATCCAGCGGACGATGCGGCCGCGCGACATCGGGTTTGTGTAGAAAATAATCTCGCTTGCCATCCGGGTTCTCCGTGCGCGTTTCCTGTCTCAGCTCTAAAGCCGAATCGCGTCGGTCGGATGTCGCGCCGCGCCAAGGCACGCAAAGTTGAATGCCGTTTGGGATCGCGTTGCGTGCAGCGAGTTCGCCGCGCGGTTTCGGCACGGAGTAGCTATAGGGCCTGATAGGCATTGGGAGGAAAAAGAGAGACGAAGCCATTTTGGCTAGCGGGGGTGGGGGCCAATGCAGGTGGCCTCGTCTCTCAGGGGCAACTTTATTCGGGATCAACGTCCCTTGGTTGCGAGAACTCTAAACCAAACTCGTAAACCAAATCTTACGTCGGTCCACGGGGCGAAAGCGCTACGCATAACCGGCCACGCGCTTACTGATACTCAACAAACGCTACAGAACGCTGACGCTACCAAACGCACACTTGGACGCTTTACAGCCGACTCAACTCTCACAAGCGGCGCCAATTTCTGAGGGGGCCTGAACCGTCGCCGCCTTGTGATGTGATATTGATGCCTCAGCGGTTGGACGAAAATAAGGCCGGAAAACGAAATTTGCTTGACCTGTGCTTTTATGCACGCATTGCCTGCTTCGGCGCGAAAATGAGCGGGAACGAGGTGCACAGGCCGAAGACAGGCGTGGTTCAGCGGCGGGAAGCCCGCGCGCGGTCTCGGCGATCTGGGTCGCGTATTCAAACGGGGAATGTGATTGCTATGCGGAACGCGGCACGCCGACCATTTGATGCGGTGGATGCGCCGACTCTTCGCGCAAAAGCCCGTCAGGCCTTGGACGATTTCACGTTCACGCCCCAAGCGAAGGCGACGCGCGTCAATGAAACATCGCCGTAGCGCTCCGGCGTGGCCGCGACAATGGAGCCGCCGAGCCCGCCATAGAAGGCGCAGGCCGTCTCATTGTCCTTCAGCGCCCACACGACGAGCCGTTTCAGCCCCTCCCGCTTGAGCGCGTCCTTAACAGTGGCGAAAAGTCGCGTGCCGAGGCCGATGCCCTGAAAAGCGGGGTTCACGTAAAGCTCGAAGATTTCGCCAGCTTCCCACGGCCAGGTGCCCCGCGCCTTCCCCCATGTAGCATAGCCCTGCGGCACACCGTCGAACATGAGGAGCGTCACGTTAGCGCCGCGCTCAACCTGCTGCTGCCACCAGCGCGGACCACGTCTCGCAATCATGCGCTCAAGGTGCAGGTGCGGAATGATGCCCTGATAGGTCGAGCGCCACGCAGCGTCATGAATCGCCGCCACCGCATTAGCGTCTTTCGACGACGCCAGTCTGAAACTGATAAGGTTCGCGCCCATATGGATACTCTACATCCAACCTTTTCGGTTGGCGAGATCGTTCGCGTGCAACCTAACGCGCGGGTTTCATAAAAACGTCATCGCCTTCTTCGTCGGCTTTTCGCAGCAGTCGGGACAGGATTTGCGCGACGAGCTTGCCGTCTTCATCGCCGAGGCAACTCATGACAAGTCGATCGGCACGGCGCGCAATCGGCTTGATCGCGTCGAGAAGCTCGCGCCCATCCGCCGACAGGCTTACGGCATAGGTCCGCCCGTCGCGCATCGTGCGCTCGCGCTCGATGATCCCACGCTTCAGAAGGCGCTGCACCACATCGGCGAGCGTAGAGCGGTCGATGCCCGTCAGACGGACGAGATCGGTCTGGCTCAGGCCCTCATGCCGCGCCACGGTTGTAACCACAGCATATTGCCGCGCAGTCAGATCGAAATCCCGCGTTTCCTGCGCGAAGATCTCCGAAGCCCTCTGGCTGGCGCGGTGGAGAAGATGAATGATCGAGGAGTCGATGGCGGGGGCACGGCTTGCGGGGGTCTTCTTCCGCCGTCTGCCCGTTTGCCCCGCTCCTGATTTTGTGTCCAGCATTGTCATCCGGCACTCGGGTTAAGCTCTGAGCCTATCACGAGAAATGGATACGGCAACCGGAGGTTCCATACAGCGCACGGAAAGAATTCTCCGACGTCCCTAACTTTTGGCTTCGGAGGCTTCCGGCTCGGCCTCCGGTATCTGATAGCGCATGATCAGCGCGACCTGGGACAGCATGAAGACGAAGGTCAGCGGCATGATGCCGAACGACTTGAATGTGACCCACGTGTCGGTCGAGAAGTTGCGCCACATGACCTCGTTCAACACCGCGAGGACGGCGAAGAACCCGATCCACCGCAGGGTGAGAATGCGCCATCCCTCGTCCTCCATCTTGAAGACCTCACCGAGCGCGAGCTTCAGGAGCGGGCGGCGGAAGTAAAGCCCGGTGGCGAGGATGACCACGAACAGGCAGTTCACGATGGTCGGCTTGACCTTGATGAATGTGTCGTCGTGCAGCCAGATGGTGAGCGCGCCGAAGACCATGACGAACACGCCAGTGACCAGCGCGATGACGGGGATTCGCTTGAACAGCAGGCGGCTTGCGACGAGCGAAATCACGGTCGCGACCATGAACGCGCCCGTGGCGTAGAAAATACCCGCCCGGCCGTTCATGATGAAGAAAATCGCGAGCGGCCCGACATCCAGCAGAAGTTTCAGGATCGAGGTCTTGTCGACCGGATTCGCCGCCTCGGTCTTCGCCTTGATCGCCTCGGACTTCATCGCTTCCAAACCTGCCACTACTGAACCCTCCGACTTCAACTGACGCCCGCGATGGCGCGTGCAAAATCCTGCGCAGAGAAAGCTTGCAAATCGCTTGCGCTCTCGCCGACGCCGATGGCATGCACCGGCAGACCGTGCTTGGCTGCGATGGCGACGAGGATACCGCCGCGCGCCGTGCCGTCGAGCTTCGTCATGATAAGGCCCGTGACGCCTGCGGTCTTGCCGAAAATCTCGACCTGGGAAAGTGCGTTCTGCCCCGTCGTCGCGTCGAGCGTGAGAAGAACCGAATGCGGGGCTTCCGGGTCCACCTTGCGGATCACGCGGATGATTTTTTCAAGCTCGGCCATGAGCCCGGTCTTGTTCTGGAGGCGGCCCGCCGTGTCGATGATGAGAAGGTCGGCGCCCTCTTTCTTTGCACGGGTGAGCGCGTCGAAAGCGAGCCCAGCGGCGTCCGCACCTTGCGCGCCCGAGACGACAGGTGCGCCCGTGCGCTCGCCCCAAACCTTCAATTGCTCGATGGCCGCCGCGCGGAACGTGTCGCCCGCCGCGAGCATGACCTTCAGCCCCTGCTCGGTAAACTGCTTTGCATATTTGCCGATTGTCGTCGTCTTGCCGGTGCCGTTCACGCCGACCATGAGAACGACGTAGGGCTTCTTCGATGTGTCGATTTCGAGCGGCTGCGCGACCGGGCCGAGCACCTTCTCCACCTCGGCGGCGAGGATCGCGCGCACTTCTTCCGGCGAGATGTCGCTGTTGTAGCGCGCCTTCTTGAGCGCGCCGACCACGCGAGCCGAGACGGCGAGGCCGAGGTCCGACTGGATCAGCAGGTCTTCGAGTTCTTCAAGCGTGTCGTCGTCGAGCTTGCGCTTGGTGAAGACGCCGGTGATGCCTTCGGTGAGCTTCGACGAGGTCTTCGTCAGCCCGTGCTTGAGGCGCTGGAGCCAGCCGAGGCGCGGCTTTTCTTCGGGTGCGGGTGCGGCGGTTGGCGCAGGCTGCACCGGCGCGGGCAATGGCTCGGAAGGAGCCTGAAAGGCCTCGATGACCGCATCGCCTCGCGGCTCGTCCAGGATTTCGAAATCTTTCCAGCTTTCGGCGGCGACAGGCGCTTCGGCCAGAGCAACGGAATCATAATCCGCGTGTCGAACAGGCTCCGCCAGTGGCGTTTCAACCTCGACCGCCTCAGGTTCCGGCGCTGCGGGCTTCGGCTGTTCCTTCTTGCCGATGCCGAACATACGGACCGACCCGAACAGGCCGCGCTTATCTTCGCTCATGCCAGGCACTCCCCGATGAGGTGGCGCTTGTCGTGGCCGGTGGCGCGTGCGCGCACGATGCCGCCGCGTTCCGCGCCGCCTGCAATTTCAATTTCCGTAAAGCCGGGCGTCCGGCCGACGCGCTCGCGCTCCATCAGCACCTCGAACACCTTGCCCGTTTCACCCGCGAGATGCGTGCCGAGCCGCGTATCGGCCTTCCCGCGAAGCCGTGCGGCGCGTTCCCTCACAAGCGCGCGGTCGAGCTGCGGCATGCGTGCGGCGGCCGTCTTCGGGCGCGGCGAATAGGGGAACACGTGCATGAAGGACAGGCCGCATTCATCGGCGAGCCGTATCGTGTTCTCGAACATGGCTTCGTCCTCGGTCGGGAAGCCTGCGATGAGGTCCGCACCGAAAACCATGTCCGGGCGGATCTCGCGCATCTCGCGGCAGAAGCGGATGACGTCCTCGCGGGCGTGGCGGCGCTTCATGCGCTTCAAGATGAGGTTGTCGCCCGATTGCAGCGAGAGGTGAAGGTGCGGCATGAGCCGCTCTTCCTCGGCGAAGGCGTCGATGAGCGCGTCGTCCGCTTCGATAGTGTCAATGGAGGAGATGCGCAGGCGTGGCAGCTCCGGCACGAGGCGCAGCACGGTACGCACGAGGCGGCCGAGCTTCATTTCGCCGGGCAGATCCGCGCCATAGGAGGTGAGGTCAACGCCCGTCAGCACGACCTCGCGATAGCCGTCCTCTACGAGCGCGCGGATCTGGTGGACGACTTCGCCCGCAGGCACCGAGCGCGACGGCCCGCGCCCGAACGGAATCACGCAGAAGGTGCAGCGGTGGTCGCAGCCGTTCTGCACCTCGACATAGGCGCGCGCGCGGCTGCCGAATCCGGAGATCATATGCGGCGCGGTCTCGCGGACGCTCGCGATGTCGTTCACCCGCACGCGAGCGAGGTCGCCCGCCGCGAGGCTCAGAAACGTCGCGGCGCTCGTCTTCTCGCCGTTGCCGATGACGTGATCGGCTTCGTCCATGTCGGCGAAGGTTTCAGGCTCGATCTGCGCGGCGCAACCCGTGACGATGATCTTGGCGCCGGGCCGCTCGCGGCGAAGCTTGCGGATCGCCTGCCGCGCCTGCCGCACGGCCTCGCCCGTCACCGCGCAGGTGTTGACGATCACGGCGTCGGTCACGCCTGCGTCCTGCGCGTGCTTCTTCGCCACTTCGCTTTCGTAAGTGTTGAGGCGGCAGCCAAAGGTGATGACATCGACGGTCATGATTCGCGCGCCACCGTTACGCCGCCGCCGGACAGCGTCAGCGTGCCTTCAAACTCGTGCGCGACGGGGCCGGTCATGAGGATGTGGTCGTCGTCCGCGCGCCACTCGATGCCGATGACGCCGCCGGGCAGGCGGATTTCGACGGTGCGGCCCGTGCGACCAGTGCGCGCGGCGGAAACGGCGGTGGCGCAGGCGGCGGTGCCGCAGGCTTGCGTGATGCCCGCGCCGCGCTCCCATACGCGCAGCTTCACCGCGCTACCGTCGATCACTTCGGCGAGCGAAATGTTGGCGCGCTCGGGAAAGATCGGATCGTATTCCAGCGCACCACCGAACGTGGCGAGGTCGTAGGCGTCGACGTCGGCCACCCAGAAAATGGCGTGCGGGTTGCCGACATTGGCGACGCTCGGCCCTTCCAGTACGCGGCCATCGGGAAGCGTGATCGCGAGCGAGATAGCGCGGGTGTCCGGCTCCTCCTTCGCGAGCGGAATGTCGCGCCAGCCGAAATGCGGCGCGCCCATGTCCACCGTCACGAGGCCGTTGCCCGCGATGCGCGCGTCGAGCACGCCCGCCGCCGTCTCGATGGTGACGCGTTCGCGCCCGAGTTCCGCAGCCAACAGCGCGCCGACGCAGCGGCTCGCATTGCCGCATGCGCCGACCTCGGAGCCGTCCGCGTTCAGGATGCGCATGAACACATCCGCGCGGCTCGACGGCTCCAGCACGATCACCTGATCGCAGCCGACGCCCGTCTCGCGGTTGGCGATGCCGCTCGCTTCGTCGGCCGTCAGCCGGACGCCGTTCGCACGCGCGTCGAGCACGGCGAAGTCGTTGCCGAGGCCGTTCATCTTCTTGAATGATATGTGCGAGAAAGCCATCCGCACGCGCGCCTTTCAGGGAAATCGGTAGGCGTTATATAGACGGCGCGCAGGCGCTTTGCAAAGCAGGTTGTGGACTTGGCTTGACTCAGAGCGTCTGGTGCCGCGCGCGGGCGGCGCGCTCGATGGCCACGCACACGAGCTTGTCGAGGTGCAGCGCGTCGCGGATGATTTCGAGTAGGCGGATTTCCTCGTCGGGCACCTTGAGATCCGCAGCCGCGACCTCCACCGCCAAGGCATAGGCCGTCTCGTGGAGCTTCTTGGGCAGGGACGTCGATACGAGTTCGAGCAGATGCTCCAGCCCCTCGTCTTCGCTCAGCATGTTACCGCAGCGTTCGGCCGTTTTCGCGAGCGTGTTCTCATCGAAGCCGAGGAAAACGGGCAGATGCTTCACGATTTGCGCGATGCGGTCGAGCTCCCGGTCCGAGATCTGCCGATCCGCGGCGGACATCGTGATCATGACATAGATGAGAGCTTCAGTGGGCGTGATCTTCGGCATGGCGCGGGGTCCGTTGGTTAGAGCGCTTCCGTCCGTTTCAACGAAGCACTCTATCTTGTTCCTATATCGCAATTCCCAATGGAAAACTGGCTCCCACTTCCTGGAAATGCTTTAACCGCTCAGATCTAGGTTGCCGCGCGAGGCGGCGCAAGCCGTGATCGTACGAGACTCGAGCCGCTTCTCCAACAGCCGATGTGCGCGCCTACGCAAACGCAAATCGGGGGCGAAACCGCCCCCGACCCGCCCCTCAACTTTTTGCTGTCAGCGAGCGCCGGTCGGCAGCGCGACGAAGACCTGCGTCGCACCGCGCTGAACGAGCGTCAGCGCGTGATACTTGCCGATGGCGCGGGCGTTGCGAAGCGCCGCCTCCAGCGCGTCGGGCGTGAACAGATCCGAGCCGTTCGCCGCGAGGATCACGTCGCCCTGCACGAGGCCGACATCGGCGGCTTTGCCGTCCGGGCGGATTTCCACGATAGCGAGGCCGGGTGCGCCGCGGGGGCCGCTCACCATGGGCGCGACGGAGATGCCGAGGCCGCCGATTTCCGATTGCAGCGCGGGGCCGCTCCGGCCGCTGGGCAGCTTCGATTCATCCTTCAGTTCCGTCAGCTTGACGGCAAGGGCTTCGCGCCTGCCGTTGCGGAAGATCGCGAGGCGGACGGCGGTCTGCGGCGGAATGGAAGCGATCCGGCGCGCGAGATCGCGGCTGTCCTTCACATCGCCTTCGTTGATCTTGAGCACGACATCGCCGCGCAGCAGGCCGCCCTTGTCGGCCGGGCTGCCCTGCATGAGCGAGGTCACGAGCGCGCCTTGCGGGTCGCGGAGGCCGAGGCTGTCGGCGAGTTCCGGCGTCACGGGCTGCACCTCGACGCCGAGCCAGCCGCGCGTCACGCGGCCTTTTTCCTTCAACTGCGCGACGATGGTTTCAACGGTCCTGGCGGGCACGGCGAACGCAATACCGACCGAACCGCCGGATGGCGAGAAGATGGCTGTGTTGACGCCGATCACCTCGCCCGACTGATTGAAGGTCGGGCCGCCGGAGTTGCCCTGGTTCACCGAAGCGTCGATCTGGATGAAGTTGTCATAGGCGCCCATGCCGATGTCGCGGCCGCGCGCCGATACGATGCCTGCCGTGACCGTGCCTTCGAGGCCGAACGGATTACCGAGCGCGATAACCCATTCGCCGACCTTGACGTCGCCTTTGCTGAACTTGATCGCCGGGAAATTGCGCCCTTCCACCTTCAGAAGTGCGAGGTCGGTGCCTGCATCGGTGCCGATGATCTTGGCGGGCAATACGCGGCCTTCGGTCGTCAGCACCTCAACCTTCATCGCGCCTTCCACGACGTGGTTGTTCGTGACGATGTAGCCGTCCTGCGAGATGAAAAAGCCGGAGCCCTGTCCGAGCACGGGCGCGCCAGGCGTTCCGCCCTTCTTGTCCTTGCCCTTTGGGTCGGGGGGCATGAGACCTTTCGGCCCCGCGAAGAAGCGTTCAAGCGGCGTGCCGCTGAAAGGATTGTCCTTGTTGCCATCGGGAGAGCGCTCATCGGCCCCACCGTCCTGCGAGGCGATAAGGCGCGGGTCGGCCTTCACGCGCACCGATACGACGGACGGCGAAACGCGTTCCGCGAGCGCCGTAAAGCTCGGCAGATGGCTCGTCGTCTCGCTTTGCGGTGCAACATCCGGCGCAGCTTGCAACTGGTAGGCTCCAGCACCCGCGATCACGCAGAAGGCAACCGCGGAGGCGCCGACAAGATTGCGACTGACCAGCGACAGGGGCGAGCGACGCGATATCTTCTTGATCGGAGCTTGGTCTTTGGCAGGCATATTCGGCATGAACTTTCCGTGTCTTGAAGAATTAACGCGGGCAGCGAAGGCTCCGCTGCCGCCTAGTTCAAGATGAAAGCTAAGGTAGAGAATTTGTTTAAGGAATACTAATGTTGCCCTATGGTAAACTTATAAAATTTTTATCAAATGCCTTGGTTATTTCATAAACGATGAGATAAAGCCCCACGCCGCTCTTGAGTGATCCGCAATCGCATTGTCGAAATTACGGCAGCGGGTAAATTTGATGGGAATTTTATTGGTTGCAAACATCGTTTCCTGAAGGCGAGCATCGCCATGTTGCGGCGATACAGGCGCATTAATGCCCTGTTATTGCTCCGATCAGGATCGAACTTGACGGGTGTCTCCACCGTTACCTTATCAAATGAGAGTCTTTAAAGTGGAGGAAGCCACATGAACAAGTCTATCGTCGCGGGCGTGATGGCGCTCGCGCTTCTCGGACCGTCGTCCGTCTATGCGCAGCGGGCCGATGCTGACGACAACGGCGCGCAAAGCCCGCAGGCGCAGCCGCAACCGCGCCAGACCGAGCAGAAGAAGTTCCGATTCGGCCGGGACGACATGAAAGCTTTTGCGGATGCGCGCATCGCGGGCCTGAAAGCGGGGCTGAAGCTCACGCAGGATCAGGAAAAGAACTGGCCGCCCGTCGAGCAGGCTTTGCGCGATATCATGCAGAAGCGCATGGATCAGCGGCTTGCCAAGCGCGATCGGCAGAAGCCCGAAGATGCAATTCAGGCAATCAAGGAGCGCGCGGAGCAGCTTGAGGAGCGGGGCGGGTCGCTGAAGAAGCTCGCGGACGCCGCCGAGCCGCTTTACCAGTCGTTGAACGAAGCGCAGAAGCGCAGGCTCGTCGCGATGCTGAAGGCGGGAGACGAGGGGCTTGGCCGCGTTGCGAAACGCCGCGGCGGTGGTCGCGGATAACGGCCACCGGTCATTGACAGAGGGCGACGCGTCGCCCTCTCGACCCTCAATCCTTTTCGCGCGGATTATCGAGCGGCTGAAGCCGGATCGGCTTGCCGCTGTCCACCTTCGCCGCCGCCGTCACGATATCGCCGGCCTTGATGATAAGGTCGCGAACCGCAGCGACGCTCTCGCCCACTTGCACCCAGCCGTCCAACTCGTTCATAAAGATGTCGGAGCCGCCGTGAGCGCCCTTGCGCACGCGCTGGATATCCTCCACGCAGATCAGCGTGAGGTTGCCATTGGTGTCGTGAAGTTCGATGAACATAGACCTTTGATCCTCCCGAGAAGGGATAACGGCGCGCTTGTCCGGATCGCTCCCGCCAGACACTTATATCACCGGGACGAGAAAGCGGACGCACTAATTTAGGAAACCTTTCAGCGCGTACCAGCCCGAAAGCTGCGAGCGGCGATCCGCCACGGCGCTGCGTTCTCAAGATGAACGTGCCGCGCGCCCGTCCTTCACTTGCGAAGCCAAGTCGATTTTCGAACGCCGCGAGGGGGCGCAAAGCATTCCTCGGGCGTGGCGCGATAATTTAGAACAAATCTAATTCGAGAAGATAAATATTGCACGCGTGTCTGCCGCGCATTACAGGAGGATGATACGCGCCTTCTTTATTTCGCGCTGGTGCGCTTGAGATCTGCGGCACGCGTCTGGTATATCAGGGCGATGCGCGGGTTCATGCGCGTCCGGCTCAGGAGCATCGCATGCTGGCCGCCGCCATAATCGTTTTCAGGGAAGTCATCGAAGCCGGGCTTATCGTCGGGATCGTGCTCGCGGCGACCAAGGGCGTGCCTTCGCGCGGCTGGTTCGTGGCGGGCGGCATCAGCGCGGGGCTTATTGGCGCGGCGCTCCTCGCGATCTTCGCGGGCAGCCTGTCGGAGGCGCTCGACGGCGAAGGGCAGAAGGTCTTCAACGCGGGCGTGCTCGCGCTCGCGGTGGTGATGTTGACCTGGCATAATGTCTGGATGGCGAGCCACGGCAAGCAGATGGCGGCCGAGCTTTCGGCTGCGGGTGCCGCCGTCGCGGAGGGAGCCAAGTCGCTGACGGCGCTTGCCATCGTGGTCGCCGTCGCGGTGCTGCGCGAAGGCGCGGAAGTCGTCCTGTTCCTCTACGGCAACGCCATCGCGTCGCGCGAAAGCGGCTCCATGATGCTCGCTGGCGGCATGCTCGGGCTTGGCGGCGGCATCGCGCTCACCGCCTTGACCTACGCCGGTCTTGTCCGCATCCCGACGCGTTATCTCTTCTCCGTGACGGGCGTCCTGATTGCGCTGCTCGCGGCCGGCATGGCGTCGCAATGCGTCAGAATCCTTCAGGACGCGGACATCGTGTCGGTCTGGGTGGACACGGCGTGGAATACGTCGGGCTTCCTCTCAACGAACACGCTGTTCGGTGTGATGATGCAAACGCTCGTCGGCTATGATGACCGTCCGTCGTGGCTTCAGGTCGCGGCCTATCTCGCGACGCTGTTCGGGATCTTCGGGATGATGCGGCTCAGCCATATCCAGCACGCAAAGCGCCGGGGCGCGCATCGACCGAATATCTCACCCGCCGAGCGCCATGGGGTGCGAGGCTAGCGCGGCTTTCCCCAAGCTCCTTACGACAGCGCCTTGTGCTCGGTCGCGGCGACCAGCTCGCTGGGGGAGGCGTTCGTCTTAAGCAACGCGCGCATTTTGCAGGCGTCCACGTCCCAATATTCCGCTGCTGTTATTTCAACCGAAAGCAGCGCGATGCGGGGGTCTTCCGGGCCTTCCGGAAACCAGCGCTGAGCCTGCCCCGTCCACAGCTCGCGGATTCTGGCCTCGTCCCGGAGTGTGCGCGCGAGGCCGGAAACCGATACGAAGATCTGGTTCGCGGGGTCGCTATAGCTGACGTTCACCTGGCAATCCTTCCGGATCTCCTCGACTTTCGGTGAATCCCGGCTCGTAAAAAACCACAGACAGCCATCTTCCGCGCGCTGCGTCGCCATGGGCCGCGACCGCATGTGACCGGCTTCGTCGGCTGTCGTCAGCATGCCGACCTCGATGGCGTCTATCATTGTGACGAGCTTCGCGAACCCTTGCTGATGCGTATCCACCCTTCTCTCCTTCCGCTTCGTCGGACCGCGAGATGGAAACGCCGTTTCGCGTTCCGCCTTTTGCTCGCGCCTTTTGGGAATTCAACAAGGTGGCCCGTCCGCCGTTCCGACTCGGCGCGATTCATGAATTCACGGCCTTAAGCTGTGCATCAATGCGTCGACGGCCTATGCGGCATGCTTGGCGAAAGATAAAAGTTTCATAAAACACGTGTCGCGTTTTTCGTGTGAGTGGTCAAATCGATGGATGACAAGGCGTTTCACAATCTCTGGGAGCGAGTGCTCCTTTCCACGTTGTACTCGCTTGGCATCCTGGGGCTTGTCGGCTTTTCGGTGTGGCTCGCGTGGAGTTCATTGAGCGACAAGAAGAGCCTGGTGCCCGCGTCGGTGCGGTCCTATGTGGCCACGTCCGATGGCGCTACTCTTGATCGCGACGCGGTCAAGGAAAACTTCCGCCGCCTCCTGTTCTCGGGCGCGAAGCCATGCGCCGTCAGGGAAAAGAAAATCTCCGACATTTCCGCGTGCAGCGTGTTCGGCATCCAGCTCGGCGACAGCTTTTCGTTCGTGAAGCGCACGGTCGACGGGTCGGGTTTCTTCACCGAGCCCGCGACGCTCCATGAAACCTGCCGCAACGGGCGAAAGCAATGCCAGCAACGCCTCCACATAAGCAACGGCAACTTCACACTCAGTGTCGAGTTCGAGCCTGAGGACGTGAACCCGGAAGACCACACGACCGCCTCGAAAATCACCGCGATCCTTTCGCCGAAAGATAACCCCTATGCGACTGCCCAGAGCCTGAAGCCAGCCTTCGTGTCCCTTTTTGGAAGGCCCGACAGGTCGGAGGAAGGCAAGGACTACTGGGGCGGGCCATCCGCAGACACGATTCAGCTTTACGGTTCCGATGAGAAACTCTGGGTCGTCTTCCAGAAGCACACGAGGGGCGGATAGCGTCGGGCGCGGCGCAGCCAGACGCTTCAAAATTGTGGCGAGAGCCGTCCCGCGAGTTGAGGGAAGCGTTCGAGCGCCGGGAGCGTGAAGGCGTCGGCGGAGCTTATATTGACCGAACCGCCTCATGTTTCTTTTGCACGCCAGCCGCGCGCCGAGGCGACCTCGACCTTTGGGGCCTCTTGGCTCCGTCGCCGCCCCCCTCGCGTCAGCCTCGCAGCCGGTCGAGCGCGACATCCAGCAACGCAGGATCGCCAACAGCGATGCAGCGCCCTGCCGCCTGCGGCTCGCCGCCGTCCCAAGTCTTCACCGCACCACCCGCCTTTTCAACGATGGGGATCAGCGCAACGATGTCGAACGGCTTCAGGCACGCCTCCGCCACGATGTCGATCTGGCCAAGCGCGAGCATGCCGTAGGCGTAACAGTCACCGCCGAAGCGGCGCATGCGCACGGAACCGGCGAGCCGATCGAAATGCGTAGCATCCTCGCCCTCGAACATATCCGGGGTGGTCGCCGTCAGCAAAGCGTCGCCGAGGCTCGCGCATGTCCTCGTCCTGCAACGCCTGAGGCCGTTCGGTCCGCGGTACCACGCGGCCTGCTCGTCGCTCCAGAAACGCTCACCGATGAAGGGCTGGTCCATGACGCCAAGGACCGGCTTCCCCTGATAGAGAACGCCGATCAACGTGCCCCAGATCGGCAGACCGGTGATATAGGAGCGCGTGCCGTCGATGGGATCGAGGCTCCAGACATAGTCCGCGCCCTCGTTCACCGGTGCGAACTCTTCGCCGGCGATGCCATGATCCGGGAAATCGCGCCGGATAATCGCGCGCATAGCCTCTTCCGCACCCCGGTCGGCTACGGTCACGGGATCGAAAGACGAGCCACCCTTGTGATCCGCGTTTGTTCCAGTGCGAAAGTGAGACAAAGTGACGCTGCTCGCCGCGTTTGCGAGCTTGTGGGCTGTTTCGAGCAGCGATTCAAAGGCTATCGGCACGTCAGACACTCCCCGTTTGTCGACATAGTGCGTGGAATCGTATGCAACTTGACAGATATTTCGTACAGGCCGCATTGACGAAAAGATTGTTGCCGAAACCGCCTCGGCGGTGCACACCACAACTCGCTCTTGTGTTTTGTGCGTTGCAATGCGATATTACTGCGGTGCGATATGCGTTCATTACGCGTGTCGCTGCCCTCCTTGGGCGTTTCCTCCCTAGACTTGGGGCCGTTCAATCTTTTGGATGGCCTCTTTTTTTTGCCCTCGTCCAAGGCCGGTTCGCGCGAGACCGCAATCACATCACTCGGCGGCGACCTTATAGCCTCCGCTCCAGCGCGGCAACTCCTGCACCAGCGTGGACACGACGTGCGACATGTCGCGCTGGAGGCTCATGAACGCGGGCGTCTTTTCGAAGGTTTCCTCGTTCATGTAGATGCTGCGGTCGACCTCGATCTGGAGCGCGTGGATGCCGTGTCGCGGCTTGCCGAAATGCTCGGTGATGTAGCCGCCCGCGTAAGGCTTGTTGAGGCCGACGCGATAG
>NZ_JFZJ01000018.1 GCF_000636015.1 Rhodomicrobium udaipurense JA643 | reverse complement strand
CGGTGATGATGCCGCGCCCCGCGCAGCCGACGCCCGGCTGGGGGCCGCCCGCTTCCACACAGTAGATGCCGCCGAAGCCCTGAAAGATCGCCTCATAGGCGTCGACGCGGCGGCGCTCCGCCAGAAGGTCGAGCACGGAGGGAATGTATTCGCCGCCGCGCAGCGTGTTGGTCGAGTCAGCCTTCGGGTCCGCGCCGAACTGCATCACCTTGTAGCCCGCTTCGACGAGCGCCGCGCTGATGTTCGATGTGGTCGTCGACTTGCCGATACCGCCCTTGCCGTAGATGGCGATCTGCTTGAGTTTCTTCGACATTTTCTCTCCTGACCAGGTTGAGGGCTTGCTCAGCCGTGCGAAAAGGTGGGCTCGACCTTAAGGCCGTCGCCGTAAAGCTCGTTCGTGTAGTCGCTGACGCCGGGGATGCCACAAGCGTCGGCGCGGCAGCGCTGGCAGTGCGTGAAGACGCGCATGTGTTTCGCAGCCTCGGCACGGGCGCGCTGGCGCTCGATCATTCCCGGCTCCTTGAGATGCGCGAGATTGTGCTGCGGGATCAGCGGGATGATGTTGATGAGATGCGCGCCGAGCGCGGCAACGCGGGCCGCGACCTCGCCGATGTGGTGGTTGTTTACGCCGGGGATCAGCACCGTGTTGATCTTGATCGTGAGACCGAGCTTCGCCGCCTTCTCGATGCCTTCCAACTGTTGCGCGATGAGCCGTTCGGCGGCGGCGATCCCGTCCACGCGCTTTCGCTGCCACGCGATCTTCGGCGTGATCTGTGCCTGAAGTTCCGGATCGACGGCGTTGACTGTCACCGTCATGGTTTCGACGCCCGCCGCCGCGAGCGCATCGACATGCTGCGGCAGCGCGAGACCGTTGGTCGACAGGCACAGCACGAGATGCGGCCAGCGCTCATGCACGCGGGCGAAGGTTTCGAGCGCGTGCGGCGTGGCCAGCGGATCGCCCGGCCCGGCGATGCCGACGACGGCGAGATTCGGCAATAACGCAAGCGCGCGCTCCACGATGTTGACGGCTTCGTCGGGCGAAAGGAGCCGCGCGGCGACGCCGGGGCGCTTTTCGCTGCGGTTGAAGTCGCGGCGGCAGAAGGCGCATGCGATATTGCAGGTGGGCGCGACCGGCAGATGCAGACGCGCGGCTGCGTTGTGGCCCTCGGCCGTGGTGCTGAAGCAGGGATGACGGCCTTCGAGTGCAGGAAAGGCGGGCGCGCCTGTCTCTTCCCGGATCGCACAGGAAAGCGCGGGCGTACTGAACTGCTCGTTCACGCCGCTTCCCTCTCCGTCAGAAGGCCGCTTTCGGCGAGTTCGCCGAGCGCCTGCCCGATCGCGTCTTCGGTTTCGAAGGCGAGGATGCCGAGCGCGTCGAACTTGTTCACGGCGCATTCGCCAATGCGGGTCACGAGGACCGCGCGGCAATCGCTGACGAGGTCAACGGATACGTCCATCGGATCGCGGACGGTCCGCTCGTCGCGCGCTGCACCGCAGGCAGGAAGGTTGCGCCGCGTTTCCAGAAGCCGGAACCGTCCATCCGCGAAATCCCAAATCTGGAATTGCAGCGCGTACCCGAAATGCTCGGTAACGGCTATGCCGTCGCTCGTTCCGATTGCGACTTTCATACGCTTTCCCGGATATCTGATGCCCATGGTGTGTTGGCGGCGCCGCCCCTGCGCTTCCCTTGCCGAACGGCGAGCGTTTCCGAACCAGCTTCAGCGGCCCCAGAGAGCACCCGCGACGGGCGACAACCTCGTGGTATGCTGACTTTTTCCCTCGATTTTATCAAGAATAATTTTTGCGAAAAAGGCGAAAGCGGCATGATATGGGGAAGTAATTTCTCCGTTCGAGGACTTTGCCGTTACGACGTTTTTCGAAGCGGGTGGTCGACGTACGTTTTTGCCGGTTGGATGTGCATATTTGGAAGAGCGTCAAACGTGATCCGCAATCGAGCGTATCGCCATCAGATCACGCACGTGTGCAGCAGGCGGGCAGCTCCGATTTCGCGAACGCGTCGCCATCATGGTGCGAGGAGGACGCTTGGCTCAGGCGCGTCAGGCGCGCTCGCGAGTTTTGGCCGGCTTCTTCTTCGCCTTGGTCTCAGGTTTCAGCGGTCCCCAGACGCGGCTGTAGTACGTATCGACCAGTTGAAGCGCGGCGATCGGGTTATGGCCGAGCACGCGGTCCTTCGCGACGAGCACAGTCGAAAGCCCGTTCGCATATTTGAAGAACAGGCTGTCGTGGCCGAGGCATAGCCCGAGCACGATATTGAACTCGCTGCCGTGCCGGTTCAGCATCTCGGCCTGCGTGACGGGATTGCACATCGGCTCGAAGGCGCCGGGCTTGATTTTCTCGCCGTCCTTCAGGCCAATGTCTTCCTTCGGAATGTTCCCGGCCTTGCACGAAACCGAAACCACCTCGAAGCCGTGGCTTTCGAGGATGCGCGAAAGCACATTCGCCTGTTCAATCAGTCCGATGCAATTCGCGATGCCGAGCTTCTTGAAACCCATGCGCTTCGAGAACTCGACGATTTCCTCGACGCGCGTCCACTTGCAGTAGCCCTCCGCCTCGACGCGCGCCGAAACTTGCGCGATCTTCAGCGTCTCCGCATCGTCATAGAAGGACCAGCCGTCGGCGATGGTCGCGGGATCGACCTTGCTCGGGCAGAAGCCCGGCCCGCGCGCCTCTGCTTCACCGTGTTTGCAAGCCTGCACCGTGGATGGGCACAGCGCGCAGGTTGGATCTTTGTATGTCATCGCCGCTTACCACGTCGCTTCGAGGCCGAGAAGGCCGAGGATTTTGCGGCGAAGCTCGACAAGACCGGGATCGTCGCGGTGGCGCGGATAATCGCGATCTACAGGGATGTCCGCCTTGATGGTGGCGGGGCGGTCGCTGAATACGATGATGCGCGTCGCCATCACAAGCGCCTCCTCCACGTCGTGCGTGACAAGGAGCGCCGTGAAACCCTTCTGCTGCCAGAGCCGCACGATTTCGCCCTGCATCGAGATCCGAGTGAGCGAGTCGAGCTTGCCCAGCGGCTCGTCGAGGATGAGGAACTCCGGGTCGTTGACGAGCGCGCGAGCCAACGCCACGCGCTGCGCCATGCCGCCCGAAAGCTGATGCGGATAGGCCTTCTTGAACGGCGTCAGGCCCACGAGCGCCAGCGCTTCATCCACGCGGTGGCGGCGCGTCTTCAGGAGGCCCTGCGCTTCGAGGCCGAGCGCCACGTTGTCGTACACGCTGCGCCACGGGTAGAGCGTTGGATCCTGAAAGACCACGACGCGTGAGGGGTCTGGCCCGGCAATCGCCTTGTCATCCACGCGGATTTCGCCGCGCACCGGCTGTTCGAGGCCCGCGACGAGCCGCAGCAACGTGGATTTTCCGCAGCCGGACGGCCCGAGCAGAGCCACGAACCCACCCGGCTCGACACGGAAGCCGACATTGTCCAGCACGGGCAGCGGATTGCCTTCGAGCGTATAGGCATGGCTGACGCTGTGGACGTCGAGCGCCCGCGTGGCAGCGGCGACCGGCTCGTGCGCATAGGCTGTTGCGCCTACCATTTCACATCGCCTTTCTGATAGGAGAGCACCCGGTCGCGGATCTTGAACAGCAAGGAAACAAGGCCCGTGCACATCACCGCCATCACGATCAGCGCTGCATACATGTTCGCGTAGGCCGCCCAGCCCTGCGCCCATTGAAGATAGAAGCCAAGGCCCGCCTTGACGCCCATCATTTCGGCGGTGACGAGCACGGCGAAGGACGCGCCAAGCCCCATGAACAACCCGACGAACACATGCGGCAGCGCGGCCGGGATCGCCACCTTGAAGATGAGGAAGCGTTCGTTCGCGCCGAGCGTGCGCGCCACATCATAATAGGCGGGGTTCACGCTCGCCACGCCGGACCATGTCAGCACCGCCACCGGAAACCCGGTCGTCAGCGCTATGAGGAAAATGCTGGCGCTGAAGCTCGACGGGAAGGCGAAAAAGGCGATGGGAAGCCATGCGATGGACGGCACAGGGCCTATGAACCGCATGATCGGATGCACCCAGTAGCCGAAGGTTCTCGACCAGCCGAGCGCGACGCCCACCCAGAAGCCGATGATCGCGCCAAAGGCGAAGCCCAGGAATTCAAGCCTGAGAGAGGCGAGCACGCCTTCGATGAGTTTCGGGTAATCGTCGGTGAAGACTTCCAGAAGGCCGTGCGGCGGCGGAAAGAAAGGTTGGGGCAGCACGCCGAGCTTGCCAGCGAGCAACTGCCAGATCAGCGTGAAAATGCCGAGCGCCAGCGACCAAGGCAGCAGGCGGCGCACCTTCGCGCCAAGCGCGGGCTGCCGGATGCCCGCGATAACGCCTGCAATCAGCGCGGCGGCAATGAGAATGCTGAGCGCCGCGAATTCGGGCACGCGGCCGAAATCGATCACGTCAGGCATGTAATATGTGACAGCCGCCGTCGCGAGCCACGAGGCGCTCGCCGCTAACGCAAGAAGCACCGCGGGTATCTTGATCGCCGGATTCGACCGGGAAAGGCTTGAGGCTTCGCTTTCCTGGCCATCCAGTATTGTCGTGATTAGGGTCATGGAACTCCCGAGAAGCGGCAGGCGCAACAACGCGCCGCAAACACATCGCGGTTCGCAGCGGCGGGCCGCGCGAACGAGGCAATTTTAAAGGTGGCGCGACCTGATCATCAACTGATATTTTTCGTTTCCGGCGCATACAGTGAGCATAACGAGGATGATTGTTCTCCCGTGAAAGCAGGATAGAATAGTTTTCTACGCGAGAGCCGCGCGCGATGAGTTTTGCGCTGTCCTGTCAGGAAATATGGACTCAGCTCGAGTGATGTTCATGCCCCATCGGGCTGTGCCGCCATCGCGTCAGCGAAATAGCCAAAAACCTGTCGAACTCGCAAATGGGATGGGATCGCATTGCGCCGCAGCTTCATGCGTTAGTAAGAGAAGTCGCTGCTCCGGCTGGAATTGGCGATGATTTGCTTTTAATTATGCCCCCGATGTCTTGGTTTGAGAGGCACCCTTTTCGTTTCAAATTGACCAAAACGATAGGCATCGTCAGGATGGCGACCGAATTCGACCACCTACCGGGCGCGTTCTGGGCGCGCCGAATTGCAGGGGACATCATCATGACGCATGACACATCAGATGCGGAAGACGCGGTTAAGGAAGTGCCGGCGGACAAGCAGCCCGCCATCAGTCGCCGCGCGATCCTGACAGGCGCGGGCGCTGTCGCCCTCGCCGCGCCGTTTGTGCTCTCGGCACGAGGCAGCGTTGCCGGTCCCATTTCGGCATTTCCAACCGGCCTGCCAGACTCGGCCGTGTGCCGTGTTGCGGACAGCGTAGCCGCCACGGGGCCGCTGAAGAAGGTGAGCCTCGCCTGGAACGCAGGGGCCGCCTGCCTCGTCGGCATCACGACCACGAAAGAGAAGGGCATCTTCGCGAAGCACGGGCTCGACGTGGAACTCGTCAACTTTTCAGGCTCGACCGATCAGCTTCTGGAAACCATCGCCACCGGCAAGGCCGATGCCGCCGTTGGCATGGCGCTTCGCTGGCTGAAGCCGCTCGAAGGCGGTTTTGACGTGAAGATCGTGGGTAGCACCCATGGCGGATGCCTGCGGCTCCTCGTGCCCGCGACGAGCGACATCAAGAAGCTCGAAGACCTGAAGGGCAAGACGGTTGCGGTGAGCGACATGAACTCGCCGTCGAAAAACTTCTTCTCGGTGCGGCTCAAGAAAGCCGGGCTCGATCCAGAGAGGGATGTCGATTTCCGGCCGTTCCCGCTGCCGCTCCTACGCACTGCCGTCGAGAAAGGCGAGGCGCACGCCCTGGCCGAAAACGACCCGATGCCATATCTCTGGCTGAAGGACGGTCAGTTCGTTGAAATCTCGTCGAACCTCACCGACGAATATGCGAACCGCGTGTGCTGCCTCATCGGCGTGCGGGGCACCACGTTGCGCGAGGACAAATCCACAGCTTCCGCGATAGTGCGTGCGCTCGTGGAAGGCGCGACCTATGCGCACCATAATCCGGAAGAAGCCGCCGCGACCTATGTGCCGTACACGGCTGGCAAGGTCACGGTCGAAGACGTGACGACGCTGGCGAAATATCACACCCACGGCCATCACCCGAACGGTGCCGACCTCAAGAAGGAGCTTACGCTTTACGCTGAGGAACTGAGGCTCGTCAACGTACTGAAGCCTTCAACCGACATCGGCAAATATGTCGAGCGCATCTATGCTGACGTGCTGAGCTGAGCGCGCATACAGCATCTGTCTGCGTCAAATCGCGCTCGATTCGACGCAGGCTGATCTAATAACAAGAGCGAAGCGCCGCCCATCGGGTCGTTGCCGAATAGGTTTCTGGCGGTGAGTGGCGCACGCTCGGCATCTTCTCGTAAGGGTCGACGCGCGCGGTTCGTTGCCGCTCCATGTTGCGAAACGCTCCACAGATGCCGCGACCGCACCGTGATATGAGGCGCAGCGCGCCTGAGCGCTCGAAGCGCCCAAGCTTTGTTGTTTAATGTTGTCGTAGCCAACACGGCAACGGTCAGGCTGCCGAACTGGTAAAGCTCGAAAGCGTCTCTACGTCGCCCGTCCAAGTGTAGGCGGCAATGAGCGGCTCGTCGCCCGTTTCCATCACATGAACGATGTTCGACGGATGAAGAATGAACGAGCCCGGCGCGCGCTCGTGTGTAACGCCCTCCGCCGTCCAGCGCGCCGTACCGCTCAGCACATAATAGGTTTCGATGGCCGGGTGGCGATGCTCCGGATAGCGGACGCGCGGGCCGATAGCGGTGATGCCCAGGCACACCTTTTCGCTTCGGAACGGCGCGATGGGGCCGATGAGTTCCGCCCACGCCATGCTGTTTTCGAGGCCGGGAGCGTCGGGGCGCGGCTCGTAGCTGTAGCGCCACGGAAGGGCTGGGAACAGCGGTCGGAACGCGGCCAGAAGGTCCGCCACCGTCCCGTTCCGCGAGGGAAGGTCGCCGGACAGATGGCGCGTCACGCCGTGGCCGCTGGGCGCGAGATGGGTGGGATCGGACTTGGCAAAATCGACCTCGTCGAGAAGCGCGAGAACGGCCGAAAGTTCGCGCTCAACCTCGCCCGCGTGGGTCTCGCGGAGCCGCGCGTAATGAGAGCGCAACAGCTCGATGGCGGCGAGGACGCGGTTCAGCGTTTCGGGTGTGACAGTTGCGTCGGTCATCGCGTCAGCCGACCCACGAGCGCAGCGCCGCGAAGGTGTGGCCGATAACCTCGCCGCGTTTCCATGCCTCGTAAGCTTCTGACGGGGCGAGCCGATCGGACGCGATGCTGTCTTCGATCTCCAGCGCTCGCGCGCCAGAACTTTCCAGATCGACGCCGTCGAACGCATCCGCGAGCCGCGCAGCAAGATAAAAATGGAACGGCCCATAGCCGTCGCGCTGCCGCTCCGCATGGCCTCGAATGATTTCTTCAGGCATCGCCTGAATTTTCCAGCCATAGGTGTAGATTTCGGACTTCAGTCCCGCGAGCGTCGCCATCTCCTGAAACAGCGACAACGGCACGCGCCCGCCGAGCATCGATAGCACCGCGCCGCCTGGCTTCAAAAAGTCAGGTGCTTGCTGCAAGGCCAGATAGTGCAGCGCGAGAAAGTTCTTTTGCAGAATGTCCGGCACCGGTTCCGTGCGCGGAGAGAAATGGCCGGAACTCGTACGCTCGGCAGCGATGCGCTCTGCGTCGTCGATCTGGATGTTCGGCAGGTTCTCGTAGATGAGATCGTAGCGCAGCGCGACGGGGCGGAGCGGTGACAGCAGGTCGCCCGCACTCGCATCGAGCGCGATGCCGAACGGATCGCGCAGGTTGCGGGTGATGTTGGTCACGGCCGTCGATACCACTTCCTCATGCACATCGGTGATGCCGATCCGCGTCGCCCCCAGCGTTTCGATTGCGGCGAGCGCGTCGAGGCCCACGCCCGTGCCGATGGACGCGAACGCCTGCTGCACGCCCTGGCGCTGACGGATCAGTTTGAACGCAGGCACCGCAACGGTTGCAACCCAGTCGGCGGCAAGTTCGTCGGGCAGTGGCACGAAGCTGCGGTCGGTGTAGGTGATAGCAAGCCGGCTGGCCACATGTTCGGGCTTGCCCGCTAGGCCGAGATAGCGCGCGGCGTCGACCTCGATAGTCGGATGACCGGCGCGCGCGTCGGTCGCGGATGTCAGGGGCATGGATGTCTCCACTGCGGCCGCTACTGGAGCGCCTGTTCAAAATCCTCGACGATATCTTTCGTGTCCTCGATGCCGACGGACACGCGGATCATGTCGGGCGTGATGCCGGACGCGCGTTGCTGCTCCTCAGTGAGTTGCGCATGCGTGCTCGACGCCGGATGCAGCACGGAGGTGCGCGCATCGCCGACATGCACGACGAGCGCCGCGACCTTCAGCTTCTTGACGAAACGGTCGATAGCTTCGATGCCGCCGGATAGGCCGAAGGTCAGCACGCCGCTGCCCGCGTCCTTCAGGAAGTATTTCGCAATGCGTTCGCGGCCGAGCGCGTCGAGGCCCGGATAGCCGACGAACGTCACCCGCGGATGATCGGTGAGGAATGTCGCGAGGGCCAGCGCGTTCTCGCTGTGCGCGCGCATCCGAAGGTGCAGCGTCTCAAGCCCGAGCGTGAACAGGAATGCGTTCTGCGGGCTGAGGCAAGCGCCGAAGTCTCGCAGGAATTGCGCGCGCGCCTTGGCGAGATACGGCGCTTTCGGGAACTTTTCTGTATACCGCGCGCCGTAATAGGTCGGGTCCGGTTCGGTGATGTCGGGGAACTTGCCGTTGTTCCAGTCGTAATTGCCGCCGTCGATGACGATGCCGCCGATGCTCGTCGCGTGCCCGTCGATATATTTGCTCGCGGAGTGCGTGACGATGTTCGCGCCGTGAAGGAACGGGTTGCAGAGCACGGGCGTGGCGAGCGTGTTGTCGACGATGAAGGGCACGTCGAAGCGGCGCGCGAGGCGGGAGAGTTTGTCGAAATCGAGGATGTTGAGACCGGGATTGCCGATGGTCTCGCCGAATAGCACCTTCGTGTTCGGGCGGAAAAGCGCCGCGATTTCTTCCTCGGGCTGCTCAGGCTCGAAGAACGAAGTGTCGATGCCGTATTTTTTCAGCGTGTTGTTGAAGAGCGAGAACGAGCCGCCGTAGAGCGTCGTGGCGGAGACCGCGTGATCGCCTTCCTTCAGGATATTTGTCAGCGCGAGCACATTCGCGGCCTGTCCCGAGGCCGTGGCGACGGCGGCGGCTCCGCCTTCAAGAATGCGCACCTTCTCCTCGAAGGCGGTCACGGTCGGATTCCCGGTGCGGCTGTATTTGTAGCCGAATTCCTGAAGCGTCATCACGCGGTTCACATGCGCGATGTCGTCGTATTTGTAGGTCGTGCTCTGCACAATGGGTGCGATGCGAGGCTCGCCCACCTTCGGTGTATACCCCGCTTGAATACAGAGTGTACCCTTGCCGTAATTGCTCATGATGTGCCGTTTACTGGAGATTATTGAATAACTACTCTCGCCGTTAACATACGGCATAGCGCGCGATCAACGCCTCGCTTGAGTTCATCCTGACGCTGTTTACATGGCGTCATGCCGTGCACATAAGCTGCCACGAAAACGGCATCGAACATCACCGAGAAACTGAAGCATCTCAAACCCGTGAGCCAAAATAGATCAACTCCCCGGCAAGTGGTGGATGTCTTCGAAGAAGACGTCCTTCCAACTCGTCGGCTTCGCCGATATAGCGCCCGTCGAGTACATGAAGTCCGCATAGTCGACGATCTTCTTGGGCGTGAGCGTCCACTCGTTTTCTGGCTTCGTGATGAGCGCGGCAGCCTGCTCCGGCGTGAGCTTCGATTTCTCGGCCTTCACCCATATTTCCGCGGCCTTTGCTGGATCGGCCTTGATGAATGCGATTGCTTCCTCAAGCGCGGCGAGGAACGCCTTGATGACTTTCGGATTTTCGTCGTGGAATTTTGTCGTCGCCCAGAGCGAGTTGAATGTGTGCGGGCCGCCAAGGACTTCATAGCTGTCGAGCACCTTGTGGACGCGCGGATCGGCAAGTTCGTCATAGGCGAAGGGGGCGGCGGTGAAGTGCGCGGTGACCTCGGACCTGCCGCTTAGAAGGGCCGCCTGCCCATCGGGGTGGCCGAGTGAGATCGTGATCGAATCGAGCTTGTTCGCCTGTCCCTTGCCGAACGCCTTCTCGGCCGCGATCTGCAAAGTCACCGCCTGAATCGAGGATTTCACCGCAGGCAGCGCGATCTTGTCCTTTTCGGTGAAGTCCTTGATCGTCTTCACGTTCGGGTTCGTCGTGTTGAGGAACAGCGGCATGGCATTGAAGGAGGTGACCCCCTTCACCTTGAAATTGCTCTGCGTCTTGCCCCAGATCGTCAGGAGGGGCCCTACGCCGCCGGACGCGAAATCGAGATTACCGGACAGTATCGCCTCGTTCATCCCCGAGCCGCCTGTAAAGCGCAGCCATTCGACCGACACATCGAGGCCGAGTTCCTTCGCGTGTTTTTCAATGAGCTTCTGCTCTTCGAGCAGGACCAGCGGCAGATAGGAAATGCCGAACTGCTTCGCGATGCGCAGGGTGTTCGTTTCGGCGCTCGCTTGTGGCGTCGCCGTGGCGAAAAGCAGAAACGCGCCAGCCACAGCCGCCAAATTTCGAAACAAGCCGTTCATGATCTCTTTTCCCTCAATCGTGAGCGGACGGCTCACGCTATGTGCCCATGTACCTACGCTCAGCCGAGCGAAGGAGCTGCCAAAAGGCGCGGGGCTTACACTCCCCGCGACGAACCCGTTTTCAAGACTGCATGCCCCAGCGCCGCACGGTTCTTTCCTCCAGCGTGCGGAAGATCAGCCCTTCGACCGCGAGCCCGATAAGGATCACTGTGAACAGCCCGGCGAACACGTTGGCTATCTCAAGCTGGTTCTTGTTTTCGAAGATGAACCAGCCGAGGCCGCCGCTTCCCGAACTGACGCCGAACACCAGTTCCGCTGCGATCAGCGTGCGCCAGGCGAAGGCCCAGCCCACCTTGAGGCCGGTGATGAGGCTCGGCAGTGCGGCGGGAATGAGAATTTGGCGCACCGTGGCCAGCAAGCCCAGACCGTAATTCCGGCCCACCATCCGCAGCGTCGGCGATACGGACTTGAAGCCCGAATTTGCATTCAGCGCGACCGGCCAGAGCACAGAATGGACGAGCACGAAGACGATGCTTTGCGCGCCCAATCCGAACCAGATCAGCGCCAGCGGCAGAAGCGCAATTGCAGGCAGCGGGTTGAACATGGCGGTGAGGGTTTCGAGAAGATCCTCGCCGATGCGCGTGACGAGCGCGAGCACGGTAATGAAAGCCGCGATCAGAATGCCAATGCCATATCCAGTGAGCAGCACCTTCAGCGAGACCCACACGCGTCGCGGCAGTGTCCCATCAGCCATCTCGTTGAAGAAGGCTGTAAGTGTCTGGATGAACGTCGGGAAAAGGAGGTCGTTATTGAGATGGCGAGCATAAAGCTCCCAAACGACCGCGAGCGCTATCAGAATGAGCGTTTTGCGAAACGCGCCGTTCCCCCAAGCCCGCGAGGCGAAGGAAACCCGCTTCTCGATCGGACCGATCGCTTCGGCCGATTGTGTTTCGAAAAAGACGTCCTGCCGTCGCGCGGCGTCAGCCAAAGTTTCAGGCATGAGCGGCAGCGGCGGTAGCGGTGTCAGAGAACAGGATATCGTGAATCATGGCCTGGAGCCCCGCATCCAGGAAGCTGTTGTCACGTGTGCCGATCTCCGCCTTGACCTGGCCCGGCAGCGCCGAAAGGAGAAGAATGCGATTACCGATCTTGATGGCTTCGCTAATGGAATGGGTCACGAACAAAAGCGTGACGCGCGTATCCTCCCAGAGCCGCAGGAGTTCATCTTGCATCCGGTCGCGCGTCAGCGCATCGAGAGCCGCGAACGGCTCGTCCATGAGGAGTATATCCGGCTCCATCGCCATGCCGCGCGCGATGGCAACGCGCTGCTTCATGCCACCCGAAAGCGTATGCGGATAGGCATCCGCGAATTTCTCAAGTTGGATCTTTTCTATGTAATGATCGGTGCGTTCCTGTGCTTCCGCGCGCGAAAACTTCCCGGTCGCACGCATTGGAAAGAGAATGTTTTCGCGAACCGTTTTCCAGGGCGCCAATTGATCGAACTCTTGGAAAACCATCATCCGGTCGGGGCCAGGCCTTGTGATCCTCTTGCCGTTGAGCAAGATTTGCCCTTCGGTAGGGCGGATAAAGCCGCCGACCGCCTTCAATATAGTTGATTTCCCGCAGCCCGATGGCCCGAGGAGGATATAACGATCAGACTTGAAGACCTGAAAATCGACGCGGTAAGTTGCCGTGACGAGGCTATCGCGCGTTTTATACTGAAGAGTGACCGCTTTGAGAGAAAGGAGCGGCGCCCCTTCGGTGGGACGCCGGACATCGCTCACCGGGTCCCCAACGGAGTCAGGTCCGCTTGGTCTTGCAAAAAACATCGTTTGGTTCGCTCGGTTGAAACGTCGCGTGACTATTCTTTTAAGCGTCGACGAGTGTCAAACCAGCGGGCCAGCAAACCTTGCCCCGTTCAGTCGTGCTCGAAAAACATTGTGCTACTGACGCAGCTCGGACAGTTGAGGCGTTGCTCCGCGCTCAGTTGCGAGACGAGATCCTTTTCTTTAGCAAGCTCTGCGAAAATATTCCGTGCGCCTATCAAGGAAGTGGGTAATCGAGCGGGAGCGGGCTGAGCGCCGCAGCGCCAAAGGCTGCCAGTTCCTTGATGGTCAGAAGGGGGTGATTTAGGCGCTGAGCAGATGGCGGCGCACATTTTCGACCGTGATTTCCGACACACGGCGGTTCGCTTCCGCCGTTAGCCCCGCGATATGCGGTGTGAGAAGAAGATTTGGGACGCCCACGAAGCGGCTGGCATAGCCTTGCGGGAACGGTTCCGCCTCGAACACATCCAGCGCCGCGCCACCGATGCGGCCTTCTACAAGCGCGCGGGAAAGGGCGTGCTCGTCGGCCACGCCGCCGCGCGCGGTATTGATGAGGATCGCGGACGGCTTCATGAGGCTGAGGGCGCGCTCATTGATGAGGCCGCGCGTGGCGTCGGTCAGCGGCACGTGCAGCGACACGATGTCGGACGATGCTAGCAGCGCATCGAGGCTCAGCGGTTCGACACGCCCAAAATCCTGCGCCCAGGCCGCATCGTCTTTCGCGATGAAAGGATCGTGTGTGGCGACCGTCATGCCGAGGGCCGCCGCCCGTCGTGCCACCTGCCGCGCGATGGCGCCGAAGCCCACAAGGCCGAAGCGCTTGCCGAAAATCTCGCCGCCATTCATCAGCGCCTGACGGGGCCAGCGGCCCTGCGCCAGCTCCGCGCTTGCGCCGAACGCACCGCGCGTAAGCAGCAGCGCCGACGCGATCACGTATTCCGCGACGGAAATGTCATTCGCCCCGGTCGCCGGATAAACGGCGATCTCGCGCGCCTTGCAGGCCGCCATGTCGATGTTGTCGAGGCCAACCCCAAGGCGGCCGACGCATCTCAGTCCCCCCGCAGCGTCGAGCAGCGCCCCCTTCACCTGCGTGCGGTTGCGTACGATGAGCGCGTCCGCGTCGGCGGTCTCGGCGACAAGCGCGTCGGGCTTGTCAACCATGTCGGGATCGTAGACGAGCCGCACACCGGGCAAACCGGTACGAAGGATTTCCTCGTCCATGAACTCCGTCACCACAACTTTCATGGGTTCCCCCGATTAGCGGGCGCGCGCCGCTTTCGCTTCGGGCGCTTGGCGGATGTGTTCATTACCGCCTCAAGCGCTGCGATAAAGCTTCGTGATGACGAACTCGCGGTGCCCGAGCGCTTCCGCCGCCGTCAGCCGTCCGTTGGCCGTTCGCACGATCATGTCTATGAGCGAGTCGCCCGCCTGGCTGATGGTCATCTCGCGGCGCAGAACCCCCGACACGTCAACGTCGATATGTTCGCCCATAGTGCGGATGGTGCGCGGATTGCCGGAAATCTTGATCACCGGCAAAATCGGGTTGCCGATGACGTTGCCCTGACCGGTCGGGAAGGTGTGAACCACGTAGCCCGCCGCCGCCATCAGCGTCACGCATTCGGCAGCCGCCGAGGACGAGTCCATGAAGTAGAGGCCGGGGCCTTTCGCGGGCGCTTCGGCCGGTTGGAGCGCGTCCAGGAACTTCGAGTTGTGGCCGATTTTTTCGAGGTTGCCGAGCGCCTTCTCCTCGATGGTCGTAAGGCCGCCCGCGATATTGCCCTTGGTCGGCTGGCTGTCCGACAGATCGTTCGTCTTGTGCGCTTCGATCACGTCCTCCTGATATGCCTTCCACATGGCATACCACTTTTCGGCAATCTCGGGCGTCGCCGCGCGCTCGCGGGCCAGATGCTCTGCGCCGGTGATCTCGGTGGTTTCGCCGAAGACGCCATAAATGCCAAGCGGTATGAGCTTGTCATACATGTTGCCGACGGCGGGGCAGGAGGAGAGGCCAGTGGTCGTGTCGGACTCGCCGCACTTCGTGGAAACCCACAGGTCTGAGATCGGGGCTTCCTCGCGCGGAAGCTCGGTCGCCCATTGAACGAACTTCTTCGCCGCGTAGCTCGCCTTCGCAACGGTTGCGATGTCGCCGTGACCCTCGATGCCGAAGCCGACGACTGGCTTGCCCGTCTTCGCGATGCCTTCGACGACGCGGTTCGTCCACTGGTCCTCGATGCCGATCACGACGACGGCGGCGACGTTCGGGTTCGAGCCGGTGCCGATCAGCGTGCGGAAGAAGAGTTCGAGGTCTTCGCCGAACTGGAGGCGGCCGTAGGCGTGGGGAAGCGCCAGCGTGCCCTTTACCTGCGCGGCGACGGCTTCAGATGCGGCGTTTGAGAGATCGTCGAGTGGCAGAATGACGACGTGATTGCGCACGCCGACGCGGCCATTCTCGCGCCGCCAGCCGGTGAAGGTGGCCTTCGCGTAATCCCGTGAAGCGCGCTTCGCCGGAAGCGCTGGCGTAAACAACTGATCCGGTGCGCCGCCGACGAACGGGCTTTGCTTGCCTTGCACTATGCTCATTTTAGCGTCCTTACCAGCGCTTGGTCTTGAGATTGTGAATGTGAACGTGCTCGCCTTTGGCCACGTCCTTCACGATGCGGCCCACGTCCTGGCCATATTTGATCGCCGTGTCGCCCGCCTTGAGCTCCTTGAGCGCGACCTTGTGGCCGATCGGAATGTCCTCTTTCACCTGGACCTCAAACGGCGCGTTGGTTTCGGTGATGACGCCGAATGCGGTCGTGCCCGCGCTCAGCCCCTCGATCACCGTAACGGCCACATTGTCAGCCGAATTATGCGCGAGGACATGCGGAATGCGTTCCTCGTTATCCCGGCCTGCGGATTGCGTCATTTGCACCTCCAAACTTGACAATACCAATGGATAAAATCCAATTAAACGGATGCGTCAACGCCTGTCCTGAGGTTTTCGCCTTTGTGGGAAACCCGAGATCGTTGGCATGCGTTGGCTGATTACCCTGTGCCAGTCTCGCTCAGGGCAGATTCAGAGCACGATCGACGCCACCGAACAAAGCGAAGCTCGCCTCTCGGCCTCTGAGACCCCGGCGCAACGATTGTCACAAGGATCTCCCCAAACTCAGCGCGAGCATCGCAAGCGCGCCTCGTCGAGGATCACGATCCGGTCCGGGGCAACCTCGATCAGGCCCTTCTCGCGAAGCCGTTCGAGCGTCGCGGAAATCCACTGACGGGTCGCTCCGACCAGTCGGGCGAGTTCGTCCTGCGTCAAAGTGCGGTTTATGATTACGCGGTCGCCGATGCGCTGGCCGCCCATCTCGGCCATCAGCAGCAGCAATTGCGCGAGACGTTCGGCGGCGGAACGCGTACCAAGCATTTGAATGAGGCTTGAGAAACACTTGCCCTTGTGCGCCATCGCCTCGACGAGCGCCACGGCGAGGCGCGGCCGCCGCTCAATCAGAGCGCGCATTCCGGTGCCTGGAACAACCAGAACCTCTGCGGCTTCTTCCGCCTGCCCCGACCACATATGCTGGCATTCGCCGAAAATGTGCGGGCCGCCGACAAAGTTTCCCGCCGACCAGTAGGCAAGTGTCAGTTCGCGCCCGGATGGTCCGAGATAATAGACGCGGATTTTCCCGCACAGGATCACGAAGATGCCCTCGTGCGCTTCACCCTGCCGGAAGACCGCCTCACCCGGTGCAAACGCCTTGACGCTCGACACGGCGAACAACGCCGCGATGTCATCTTCATCGAGGCCGTGAAAAAAGTTCGGGTTTGCTCCTTCCTCCTCTTCCAAGGCTCGAAGATGTAGCGAGAAGTCGGCACCCGGCGGTATGCCCGCACTCAACAATCCGGCAAAAGTAGAATATTTTTCCATATGAGCAGCTCTTCGGTGCGCTAAAGGGCAATTAGTTGCTGGTTTATAGCTCAGTTTCCATCAATTTTGTAGACGTTAAAAATTGGAGATTGATGTGGTCGCCCTGCTCAAGGAAATCTATCGCGCCGAGCCGTCCTTCGACGAAGTGCTGGCGAAACATCCCCGCTTCCCGCGCCTGATCGCGCGAAAGATCGACGTGCAACGCCGTGGCGTGCACTACACGGAAGCTGCTGAAAAGGCCGTCGATCCGGCCGTGCACCAGTTGCGCAGCCCCTACATCTTCGGCTCACGCGACGGCGAGATCAAACCGCTGCCGGAATCGCTGCTTCTGCGCGACGGCACGACCATTCTCGTCGATCCGACCCCGCTGGACCAGAACCCGTATGTCGTCGATTACCGCGAAGGGCGCTTCGTGCTGGTGGACGGCGGCGAACAGCTTGAAGAGGTCGATCTGTGGCCGAAGCCCGTCTATTACGACAAGCTCACCACATCCGGCCTGCCGATGAGCCACATCGTGAGCGCGCGCCCGCAGCGGCTGAACGTGTTCCAGTCGAGCTTCTGCTATTTCTGGGCCGACAAGGAAGGCTGCCAGTTCTGCGATATCGTCACGCACACGAAGCAGCAGCGCGAGGAAATCGGCGTGCCGAACAGGCTTCGCCCGGAGGACGTCAAGGAGACCATCGCCGAGGCGCTGAAGGAGCCGGGCCGCTTCACCAATCTCTGCCTCACCGCCGGTTCGGTGACCAAGGGAAAGGAAATCTTCGACCTTGAAGTCGAGTTTTACATCGAACTGCTTCAAGCCATCGGCGAGAACTTCCGCACGAAGAAATTCCCGAGCCAGTTGATCGCGTCGGCCTTCAACGAGAAGCAGCTCGCGCGACTCTATAATGAGACGGGCCTGACGAGCTACACGACCGACCTCGAAGTGCTGAATGAGGAACTGTTCGGCTGGATCTGCCCCGGCAAGGCGCGGCAGGTCGGCTATCAGGGCTGGAAGCAGCGGCTCGTGAACGCGGTGGATATCTTCGGGCGCGGCAATGTCGGCACCGGTATCGTCGGCGGCGTCGAGACCGCGCAGCCCTCGGGCTTCAAGAGCGAGCATGACGCGCTGCAATCGACGCTGTCCGAGGCCGACTGGCTCGCGGCGCGCGGCGTGACGACCGTGTACATCGTCTGGGTGCCGCGCCCCGGCTCGGCCTTCCGCGACCAGAAAGCGCCTTCGCTCGACTATTTCATCCGCCTCGCACAAGGGCTTCAGGACATCCGCGCAAGCCACGGCCTGAAGGTCGATTTCGACGACTATCGCCGCTGCGGCAATCACCCCGATTCCGACCTCGCACGCCTTCAGTAGGAACGCCACCCATGCCCGCAACCCTTACGCCCGACGTGATTGCGCTGCTCGACAGCGCGGAAACCGTCAAGGTGCTCGCCACCGTCGATGCGAACGGCGCGCCCGATGCCGTGGAGAAACCGTCGCTGCATCACGGTGGCGACGGCACGATCCACGTGCTTGAATTCCTCGAAACCTCGGCGGCCAACCGCAACCTGACGCATACCATCTGGTACGGCGGCTCGATTTCCGTCGCGCTGCACGGGGCGGACGGCCACCGCGTACAGATCAAGGGGCGTCCGGTGAAGCTGCATATCACCGGCCCGCTGTTCCAGCAGCACTATGTGCGCGCCCGCGAAACGCTCGGCGATGTCGATCTCGCGGGCGTCTGGGTCATCGAGCCTGACGAGGTGATTGACGAGCGCTTCGAGAAGGTGCGCGCCCGCGAGGATGCGGCGCACCCGGATTTCATCCACCTCGACCGCATCGCCGTTTAGACGCCGCCCTCAACCGATGCCGCAGCCACAACCGCTTCCGCTCCGGCGGAGGCGGCCCAGTCGTGCGCGCCCCGTCCATTCACATTCGAGGCTCAGGAGCCTTTCATGAAGATCCTTTTCATCAATCCCACCTTTTTCGATGGCGACGCCTTCAAGAACCGCTACGCCGACTATGTGAACTGGATCAGGGGCGGCAATCTCTACGTCGCGCCGTTCGAGCCGCCGCTCGGCCTTGCGTACCTCACGGCCTATGTGAAGCGGCTCGGCCATGACGTGACGCTGCTCGACATGCAGGCGCTCATGATGGACTCGGAAGAACTGGCCCGACGCCTCAAGGCCGAGAAGCCCGATGTCGTCGGTATCACCGCAATGACGCCGACGCTGCCGTCGGCGCTCCGCGCGGCGGACATTGCCCGCGCGCAGGTGCCCGCCTCGACCATTGTGCTCGGCGGCGTGCATCCGACGCTCGACCCGGAGACCGTCATCGCCCACCCGTCGGTCGATTTCGTCATTCGCGGCGAGGGCGAGGAGGCGTTCTCGCAGCTTCTGCACGCGCTTCAGAACGGCGGCGAAGGGCTGGGCCAGGTTCAGGGCCTGTGCTTTCGCACGGGGGGCGGCGTGCACATTTCCGAGAAGGCGCAACTCGGCGAGAACCTCGACAGCATTCCCGGCGCGGATTACGGCGCGTTCCCCGTCGAGCGCTACATCGAGCACAATTCGCTGCTCCGCACCGTGCGCGGCATCTCGATGATCGTCTCGCGCGGCTGCCCATATAATTGCAGCTTCTGCGCCGTGCAGCAGACCATGGGCCGCAAATGGCGCTTCAAATCGCCCGCGAAGGTGGTGGACGAGGTGATCCGGCTCCGCGACGAGCACGGCATCGAAGGCGTGTGGTTCAAGGACAGCATCTTCAACCTCAAGCCCGCATGGACGAAGGAATTCTGCCGCCTGATGATCAAGCGGAAGGCGGGCATCGAGTGGCAGGCGCTGACGCGCATCAACCTGCTCGACGAGGACGAACTCATCATGATGAAGGAGGCCGGACTCACGCAGATCGACCTTGGCATCGAGTCCGGCTCGCCGAAGAGCCTCGTGCGTCTCAACAAGAAGATCACCGTCGATCAGATCAAGGAGAAGGTCGCACTCGCGAAGCGGCACCTGCGCGTGTTCGGCTTCTTCATGATCGGCATTCCGGGCGAAGACGAGGACGACGTGCGCCAGACGTTCGACCTTGCGAAGTCGCTCGAACTGGACCGCTGGAGCTGGAGCATCTACTCGCCCCTGCCCGGCTCACCGCTTTACGACGAACTGATCGCGGAGGGGCGGATCAAGCCGTTCGCGCTCGAACACACCCGCGTGCATTTCACCGAAGCTTATGACGGCATCTGCGCGATCCCGCCTGCGCGCCTCAAGGAGCTTTATGGCGAGATCAACGAGCATTTCGCGACGCGCCGTCTGGCTGCGGCATAACGCATGCCCAACAGTGCCGCGCAATTAATTGCGCGGCACTGAAAAGTTGGAAATCGCGATACGCTGATCTTTCATATCCCGACGAAAGTAGAAGATTACCCCGTCAGGGGCGGTCCTCCTGGAAAATATTGGCAAATACTGAAACGCTCTTTTGGTTGTTATTGAAGAGCCGCGCGATTGGTGTCAAGCTGACGCCACAATCAATCCTATCGATCTACCCGAGGTCGCAAGAGAAAATTGCGGATATCCCAAGAAATTGGGTACGACGAGTCACGTCATTTCTTCATAATTTCGACGCCAAAGAGACGCCACCATGGCCGATACGCCCGTCAATACTGCGCTCAGCGATGTTGCCGCAAGGCAACTTGCCAATGCTACCAAGACATCACCTCAACTATCCCGCATTACACCGCGGTGGCTTGTCCATTGCTTGCAATGGGTCCCGGTGGAAGCGGGCATTTACCGACGCAACCGCGTGAAGGAATCGCGTGATGTGGCGGTCGACTGCTCGCAGCGCGACGAACGCATTCTGCCGCAGACCTTCGTCGATTACGAAGAACATCCGCGCGAATACTTTCTGAGCGCCGTCAACACTGTGCTTGAAGTACACACGCGCGTTTCGGATCTCTACAGCGTCCCGCATAATCAGATCGCCGAACAGCTTCGCCTCACGATCGAAATCGTGAAGGAGCGGCAGGAAAGCGAACTCATCAATAATCAGGAATACGGCCTCCTCGCCAACGCGATCCCGTCTCAGCGTCTCAGCACCCGCACGGGCGCGCCGACGCCGGACGATCTCGACCAACTCATCACCAAGGTCTGGAAAGAGCCAGGCTTCTTCCTCGCTCACCCGCTCGCCATCGCTGCTTTCGGCCGCGAATGCACGCGGCGCGGGGTGCCACCGGCGACTATTACCATGTTCGGCTCGCCGTTCCTCACGTGGCGCGGCATTCCGATCATCCCGAGCGACAAGCTGCCCATCGAAGGCAACAAGTCGAAGATCATCCTCCTTCGCACGGGCGAATCGCGCCAGGGCGTCGTCGGCCTCTATCAGCCGGGCCTTCCCGGCGAGCAGAGCATGGGCCTGTCGGTCCGCTTCATGGGCATCAATCCGAAAGCCATCGCGCAGTATCTCATCTCGCTTTACTGCTCGCTCTCGGTTCTGACCGACGATGCAATCGCGGTCCTCGATGACGTTGAGGTGGACAAGTATCATGCCTATTCTGACACCTACCATGGCTGATGCACCCGGCTCCGAGGCGGCCCCGTTGGCCGACATCGGAAGTGGCATCGCGGAAGCGCTGGGCGGCTTGCCATCTCCGGCGGGTTGGCCGAGCGCGGACACGCTGACGCGGCTCGCGAACGAAATGTTCGCGACACCGCCCGGCGGGAGTCTGCCGCCGTCGGCCGCGCCGCTCGCCAGCGCGAGCCCTGCCCCCATCGAAGTGACCCGCTCGGCGGACATCCCGCTTGCGGGTGCTCCGGGGCGCAGCTCCAGCTTCAACCCGCAGGCGCACGGCGCGCCACTGTCCGGCCCGCTCAATCCGGCATCCTCGCCATCGGCAGTTCCCCTGCCGGGGGAGATCCATGCGAAAGCGGCCGCAAGCCCGCACGTTCCGCAGGCGGCGGTTCCACAGCCGACGCCCTACGCACCGTCGTATTTCGGTGGCGCGCATGGTCTTCCGCTGTCGGGGCCTTCCGCTCCAGCTCAGATCACCGGCGGACCGGGGCAGACCGAAACGGCCTCAAAACCGACTTCGACCTATCCCGGTCTTGAGGAAATCGCTCGCGGTTTTCCCGACATCCCCGGCCTCACCGGGCTGACCGCGCCCGGAAAGCCTGCCGGTCAGGCTCCGGCTTCCCGCTCAACGCCCACCAATGCGCCGAACAACGGGCGGCCCGGCTCGCAGTTCTATTTCCTGGACGAGAGCCACCTGTCGCACTCGACCAATGCGAAGGGCGGGCCGCTCTCGCAGGGTCCGCAGACCGGTTACGATGTGTTGGCCGTGCGCCGCGACTTCCCCATCCTGCACCAGCAGGTGAACGGACGCCCGCTCGTGTGGCTCGACAACGCCGCCACGACGCAGAAGCCGCAGGCCGTCATCGACCGCCTCGTGCACTACTACGCGTGGGAAAACTCGAACGTGCATCGCGGCGCGCATGAACTCGCCGCGCGCTCGACCGATGCTTACGAGCACGCGCGCCAGAAGGTAGCGGGCTTCATCGGCGCAAACTCGCCCGAGGAAATCATCTTCGTGCGCGGCGCGACCGAAGGCATCAACCTCGTCGCGAAAAGCTGGGGCCGCCAGAATATCGGCGAGGGCGATGAGATCATCGTCACATGGCTTGAGCATCACGCCAACATCGTGCCATGGCAGCAACTGTGCACCGAGACGGGCGCGAAGCTGAAGGTCGTGCCGGTCGACGATCACGGGCAGTTGCTCCTCGACGCCTATGAGAAACTGCTCGGGCCGCGCACCAAGCTCGTCGCCTTCACGCAGGTGTCGAACGCGCTCGGCACGGTTACGCCTGCCAAGGCGATGATCGACATGGCCCATCGCTATGGCGCTCGCGTGCTGCTCGACGGCGCGCAGTCCGTCTCGCATATGCCCGTCAACGTGCGTGCGCTCGATGCGGACTGGTTCGTGCTCTCGGGCCACAAGGTGTTCGCACCGATGGGCATCGGCGTCGTCTACGGCAAGAAAGACCTGCTCGACGCGACACAGCCCTGGCAGGGCGGCGGCAACATGATCAAGGACGTGACCTTCGAGCGGACGGAATACAACGCCGCGCCGACACGGTTCGAGGCGGGCACGGGCAGCATCGCGGATGCGGTGGGGCTGGGCGCTGCCATCGACTACCTGAACGGCATCGGCATGGACGCCATCGCCGCGCACGAGCACAATTTGATCGCCTACGCTACGAAGGTTCTGCCGGACGTACCGGGGCTGCGCATCATCGGCACCGCGCCTGAGAAGGCGGGCGTCGTTTCCTTCGTCCTCGCGGGCCAGAAAAGCGAGGCCGTGGGCGCGGCGCTGAACCAGCACGGCATCGCGGTGCGCTCAGGACATCACTGCGCGCAGCCGATCCTTCGCCGCTTTGGCCTCGAAGCGACGGTGCGGCCGTCCTTCGCGCTCTACAATACCTTCAGCGATATCGACGCCCTCGTCACAGCGCTGAAGCGCATCCAGTCCGGGCAAAATTCTTTCGTCGGGTAAATCCGATCCCGGTGGAAATTACCTGCCTCGGCAGAACGAAACTGATGAAAACCGGAGCCCTCAAGCTCCGGTTTTTGCGTCCGCGCCCCACGCCACGTTCCCGGCGTTTGCCAAGCCCCGGCAAAAAAGAAAGACGTTCTCAGCCCATCGCGCGAGGCGAGAGAGCGGTGACGTGTCCACATGCGCTCGCAAAACACAGGTAGCGCCCCGCGAGAGCGCGCGGCAAAAATATCCTACGCGGCGAGTCATAATGATGAGTATCTCAGTAAAATATACTGACATTGTTTTTGACATGCCCGTCCGTTTTTCCTCATTATCAGCCCTCATCATTCCGTGGGTCAACTTGGGGATTTTCATGCGCTTATCGCTCCGCAAGGCGTTTCTCGCTTCCGCCTTCGCGCTGACGTCCGTTTTCGCGGCTGGCACAGCTGACGCGCAGGACAAGACCGTCCGCGTCGGCTTTCAGAAATACGGCAAGCTCATCCTTCTGAAGAGCAAAGGCACGCTCGAAAAGAAGCTCGGCGATCTCGGATACAAGGTCACCTGGACCGAGTTTCCGGCGGGACCGCAGCTTCTCGAGGCGCTGAACGTCGGTGCAATCGACATCACCAACACGGGCGAAGCCCCGCCGATCTTCGCGCAGGCTGCCGGCGCGCCGCTCCTCTACATCGCCCATGAACCGCCAGCCGAGCGCGGCGAGGCCATTCTCGTTCCGAAGGACAGCCCGCTCAAATCTGTCGCCGAACTGAAAGGCAAGAAGGTTGCGCTGAACAAGGGCTCGAACGTGCATTACCTGCTCGTGAAGGCGCTTGAAAAAGCCGGTGTGGCCTATTCTGACATCACGCCCGTGTTCCTCACGCCCGCCGACGCGCGCGCCGCCTTCGAAAAGGGCGCGGTCGACGCGTGGGTGATTTGGGACCCCTTCCAGGCGGCCGCCGAAGTCACGCTCGGAGCGCGGCAGTTGGCTGACGGCAAGGGCATTGTCGACAACTACCAGTTCTATTTCGCGTCGAAGAAGCTCGCGGCTGAACATCCCGAAGCGGTCAAGGCCGTGATCGAGGAACTGCGCAGCGTCGACGCCTGGGTCAAGGCCGATCCGAAAGCGGCGGCGGCGCAACTGAGCGCATCGACGGGCGTTCCCGCTCCGATCCTTGAACTCGCGCTCGAACGGCAGGGCTACGGCATCGTGCCGATCAGCGACGATGTGGTGAAGGCGCAGCAGAATATCGCCGACACTTTCCTCGCGCTCGGCCTTCTCCCGAAGCCGATCATCGTGTCCGACGCCGTCTGGAAGGCTGGCTCGTGAGGGAGCGGAGCCTCCGTCCGCTGCTTCCCCTCGCACATCGACATCAGCACTGTGCGGTGAACGTGAAACCCAGTCCCTACGGGGAGATCGCGGGAAGCGGCGTTGCCGCGCAGCCGGGAAAGCGAGCCAGCCAGTGAATATTCACGCGGACAGGAAAACCATCGAAAAAGGCGCGACGGCAACGGTGTCGCGCCCTTCCGGAACCGCGCCGTCTTCGACTGCGAAGAGGCGCGGGCCGACATTCGGCTGGCGCCTCGGTGCGGCGCTGGCGCCCTGGGCGCTGCCCCTCCTCCTTCTGGCGATCTGGGAAGCAGGGTGTCGCGCAGGGTTCATTCCCGCGCGCGTTCTGCCCGCGCCGAGCGACGTGGCAATCGCCTTCTGGGCGACGGCAAAGACCGGCGCACTGTTCCATCATGCCGCGATCAGCACGGAGCGCGCGCTAGCGGGCCTTCTCGTCGGCGGCTCAATCGGCTTCTTCCTTGGCGTGCTGAACGGCCTTTCGAAAAGCGCCGAGACTCTGCTCGATTCGCTCCTGCAGATGATCCGCAATGTACCGCATCTCGCGATCATCCCGCTCGTAATCCTGTGGTTCGGCATCGGCGAGGAGGCGAAGCTTTTCCTCGTGGCCATCGGCGTGTTCTTCCCGATCTATCTCAACACGTTTCACGGAATCCGCACCGTCGACAAGGGCCTGATCGAAATGGCGCGCGTCTACGGCCTGTCGCAGTTCGCGCTGTTCCGGCGCGTGATTTTGCCGGGCGCGCTTCCCTCGGTGCTGGTCGGGCTTCGCTATGCGCTCGGCATCATGTGGCTGACGCTCATCGTGGCGGAGACCATCGCCTCATCGGAGGGCATCGGCTACATGACCATGAATGCTCGCGAATTTCTTCAGACCGATGTCGTGCTCCTCGGCATCATCATCTACGCGGTGCTCGGCAAACTGGCCGACTCGCTGACGCGCGCGCTCGAACAGCGGGCCCTCGCGTGGCATCCATCCTATCAAAAGGTGATCGCATGACCCTTGCCGAAGGCGCGTTCGGTCGTCTCGCAACCCGCCGGTCCGTCTCCGAACGGGCTGGCACTGCTCCTGAGAAGGAAGGCGGCGCGCCCGCAGCGTCGAAGTCACGGGCGACGCCGGGGGTCGAGGGGCTGTCGCTCGCCTTCCGCGCGGTCGGCAAGTCGTTCGGCGACCGGCAGGTTCTGAAGGAAATCGATCTCGAAATCCCCGCCGGGCAATTCGTCGCCATCGTCGGGCGCTCGGGCGGAGGCAAGACCACGCTCATGCGCCTCATCACCGGCCTCGATGCGCCGACGTCGGGCGAGGTCGTCATTGATGGCAAGCCGACGAGCGGGCTTCAGAAAAGCGTGCGCCTCCTGTTTCAGGATGCGCGGCTTCTGCCGTGGGAAACCGTGATCGGAAATGTCGGCATAAGCCGCGAGACGGGCTGGCGCGAAGATGCTGCCGACGCGCTGGCCGATGTCGGGCTTTCGGGCCGTGAGAAGGACTGGCCCACTGTGCTTTCAGGCGGGCAGCGTCAGCGCGTATCGCTCGCCCGCGCGCTCGTGTCGAGGCCGGGCATCCTGCTGCTGGACGAGCCGTTCGGCGCTCTCGACGCGCTGACCCGTGCGGAGATGCATCAACTGACCGAGCGCATCTGGCAGGAGCACGGCTTCACCACCTTGCTTATCACGCACGACGTAGCCGAGGCCGCCACGTTGGCCGACCGCGTGCTGGTTCTGCGCGACGGGCACATAGCGCTCGACCTCGAAATCGATCTCCCTCGCCCGAGGCGCAGCTACGATCCGGCGGTCGCTTCTGTGGGAGCGAGAATCCTCAGAGAGGTGTGAGCCGCCGCGTCGCGCCTGTCAGGCCGCTACCGATGCGTGCGCTGCGCCGACGCGCCGTCTGGGCGATTTCAACCCCGCGAATTGGGCGAGTGTGCGATTGTCGAGCACGACGGAAATCGCGTTGCGCACCTCCACCATGATGGCGCGGACTTCGCATTCGTCGCAATCACAATCGTCGCAGGCGCGATAAGCGGTGACGCTCGCGCAAGGGATCGGGGCGAGCGGACCGTCCAGCACGCGCACGATGTCGCCGATGTTAATATTCGACGCCTCTTTCGCCAGGGCATAACCGCCTGCCTTGCCCTTCTTGGAAAAGACGAACCCCGCCTTGCGCAGTTCGCTGAAAATCTGGTCGAGGAACTTTTTCGGAATCGAGTTCGCTTCGGCGATTTCCGAAACCTGAGCGATCTCACCGGGAGCAAGCCGCGCGAGATGCGTCATGGCCTTGAGCCCGTATTTTCCTTTCGCGGTCAGCAACGTATTCCCTTTCTGCCATTTGCCGGAGAAGGATCATAAATTCGCGCGAGAAGCGCATAAACCAAAAAACATTTCCACGTTCAAAAGTCGATAGAATTATGGGAAATTAGTTTTGCGCCGGAGACGCTCGGCCGCCACGCCGGCGGCGACCTGACTCGAAGGCAACGATGTCAATGGGTGTTAAGAATCGGAACCCGGGACTTCGACTGGCTAAGATGACGCCGGCGTTTCGTTTTCTGGCGGGGAAGCGCTTCTGCGCTCGCCGCAACGGGCATACTCGCAAGCAAGGAGCCATCCGCAATCTTTCCGGTCTGCCGGAAACCGTGCTCTAAAGCCAACTCACCGCTTTCAGGGCCGGAGAAGTATCCAGCGCCACGGTGGTCGAGTCTCAATTCTTGGTCTGAGGTTAGGCGGAGATCGCCTTGAGTTCGTCGTTGCTATAGCCCTTCGCGATGCGGCGCGAGGCTGTGTATGCCACCGCATGGTATCAGGCGATCACAAACGACAATTTGGGGAACTGCGCCTCGGGTTTAGGCGGCTTGTTGGATCGTGTCCCGGGCAGGTCGAACACCTAATCGGAAAAAAACAGTCTCTGGCGTCGCAACAGATATCGTTCACCGATTGCATTGTGGCGCAAAATGATCTGCTTGGGCTTTACTAGGTGTTCAGTCCCGCCCGATGCAGCATTTTCGCTGCCTGTCCGGCAGGAAGGTGAACTGGTTCCCATTTCGGGCGCAGTGTTAGGTCTTGATGCGCGCCGACAGCCCTATGCTCTCATCTTGTCGGGGATTGGCATCTATTCTGCGGCGCTCTTCGCTCTGCTTACGTTCAATTTTGAGGCGCCGCCGATTACTCTCGAGGCCCCCGTCGAAGTCGTTTACGAAGACCCTGTTCCGGAAGAACCAGAGCAGCCGCCTGCGCCGCCGGAGCCCGAGGTCGCTCCCGAGCCGCCGCCGCCAGAGCCGACAGCGGAGCCCGAGCCAGTGAAGGAAGAGCCACCGCCGCCGAAGCCCGTGGAGCCGCCGCCAAAGCAGCAACCGAAGCCCAAGCCGAGACCCGCAACGGCGCAAACTCCCGGCGCAGTTCCGAGCGACTACGCCAACAAGGTCTATCAGCGCATCAACCGCGTCGCCGGTAGTGGCTTTCCGAAGTCGGCGCTCTCGCGAGGGCAGTCGGTGCGCATCAGCTATGTGATCGTGATCGGTGCGGGTGGAGAACTCGTCTCGAAGTCGGTCGTGAACTCCGGCAATGCGGCGCTCGATCGGGCTGTTTCCGAGGCGCTCGCGCGGTCGGCTCCGTTCCCGGCGCCGCCAAGCCTTGGAGCGAAGAGCTACCGGATCGCCGGCGCGATCGTCTATCGCTTCCAATAGCAAACTGATAAACTACAAAAGGACATACAATGGCCGATCCCGCTTCGAGCCTTGCTGCCGCAGGCACCGCCCATATCCTGACCCCGCTGGAGTTGTTCCAGCAGGCCGATATCGTCGTAAAGGCCGTGATGGGGCTCCTCATCCTCGCCTCCGCATGGGGTTGGGGCATCATCGCAGCGAAGTCGATTCAGCTGGCGATCCTGAATGCGCGCGCAAAGCTTCTGCTGAAGAGCCTCGCCCACGGTGTTCCTCTTACGGATCTCTCCGAAACCTTCCTCAAGGTGAAGCCGGACGATCCGCTTCGCGTCGTCTACCAGTCGATGATCGAAGAGAACAAGCGCTCGGCGGATCTGCGCCACAGCGCGGCCCAACAGGAGAGCCTTCTGGACCGCGTTTATCGCGTCGGGCAGCTCGCCAGCAGCAACACCCTGGATCGGCTGAAAGGCGGCCTGCAGAGCCTTGCCACCATCGGCGCGGTGTCTCCTTTTGTCGGCCTGTTCGGCACCGTCTGGGGCATCATGAACAGTTTTCAGGGTATCGCCGCCTCGAACAATACCAGCCTCGCGGTCGTCGCGCCTGGCATCGCGGAGGCGCTTTTCGCCACCGCGCTCGGCCTCGTCGCTGCCATCCCGGCGGTGGTGTTCTACAATCGCATCAACGGCAATATCGGGCAGTTTGGCAAGAGCCTGAAGACGTTCGTTGAAGTGTATGGCGTCGAACTATCCAGACAGCTTGCGAAAGGAGAGACCCATGGGCGCCTCGCTGCGTAGTTCCGACGACGCGTCGGACGACGCCCCGATGAACGAGATCAACGTCACGCCGCTCGTCGACGTGATGCTTGTGCTCCTCATCGTGTTCATGGTCGCCGCGCCGATGATGACGGCCGGTGTGCCGGTTGATCTTCCCAAGACGCAGGCAAAGCCCCTCAACGACCAGAAGCCGCCGCTTGCGGTCAGTGTGAACGCTGCGGGGCAGTACTTCGTCGGGACGGAAGAAGTTCCGCCGGAGCAGCTTCTCTCGACGCTGCAACTATACCGCCGTATCGAAATTGACTCGTGTTGCTGTGTCGCGATTTCACTGCGTCGAAGGTAATTCCCAACCCTTATGATTCGAAGGGATCGGTCTCCGGCGATCCTTAGCAAACTGGCCAGGTCTTGAAGTCAATCCGCGCGTGGCGCGGCGGTTGCTTGCGATCGCCAATGCGCTTTCGGGCATGGGTCCAAAAGAGGCTGCGGAAGCGGCCGGGATGGACCGCCAGACGCTCAGGGACGGGTCATCCGCCATAAGGCGCAAGGCCCGGACGGGCTTTACGATTGCTGGAGCGACGGGCGCCCACCCCGCCTTGCGCCGCACGAGCAGGCCGAGCGGATGTGCATTGTCCTGGAGGCCCCGATCCCGAGGTCGATGGCCGCTCGGCCTTCATCCGCGAGGATCTGGCGCGCATTTGCGAAGCCCGTTTCGGCACCAAAATGGGTGAGAGCGAGAACGCTTTGCCGCTAATGCAAGTTGCAGCTAAGCGATGGCCCCGTTCCCGGTCGAGGGTGAGCATTTTACGTCGTCTGGAGAGAAAGCCGATCAAACATCAAATAGCATCGACGAATATGCAGACCCAGCATTGATATTTGACTAAATCAATAGAAATTTGAGTATTTGCGTGAGGGTGCTTGTCGGCGCTGTCGCATTTGGCTCCCCGTTGGTCTACGCAATGACAGCGAATGCGCAGGAGGCGCAGCCATCCACCGCTACGCCCGCGACAGGTAATCAGACTACGCAGGGGCAGGCTGCAGCCACGATCGCGGACGTTGTCGTGACGGCGACGCTCACCGAGGAGTCTCTTCAGAAGGTTCCGGTCGCGGTGACGGTCGTTGACGGGAAGCAGGACGAGAAGGAAAACCTCAATAACATCAACGACATTTCGACCATCGTTCCGAGCTTGAACTTCCGCGATGGCGCGTCTAACAAGGATCAGGGGCTTTTCATTCGCGGCGTTGGCACGGTGACGACTTCACCTGGCGCGGAACCTTCCGTTTCGACGGTCGTAGACGGTGTTGTCCTCGCGCGTCCGGGGCAGGCCACTCTCAACCTGCTCGACGTGGACCGCATCGAGGTGCTGCGCGGTCCGCAGGGCACCCTCTTCGGCAAGAACTCCTCCGCAGGTGTGGTCAGCGTTACAACGGCGCAACCGACCGCCGACCTGCACGGCTACGTGGACCTATCGTATTATGACAAGAACGAAACCCGTCTGAAGACAGCCGCCTCGGGCGCGATCGTTCCCGGCACGGTCAACGGTCTTTTCGGTGTGATCCTCAGCAACTACGACGGCAACGTCACCAACGTTTTCAACGGCGATACGGTGAACGGCTCGTCGCATGAGGGCTTCCGCACGAAGCTCGAAATAACGCCCTCCAGCAATCTCAAGGCGCTGATCGCGATCGATTATCTGCATTCCCGAGAAACCAACCCGACCGGCGTCATCACTAGTTCAACCGTCTCCTATCCCGGTGGCGTGAAGACCCCTTATCCGGCCTTCGGAGGTATCATCGCACCGGTCGTGCCGTCGAGCGATAACCGCTCCGTCAACATAAATACTCCCACCCATGCGGACGACGACAACGGCGGCGCGTCGCTTCAACTCGACTGGAAAGTTCTCAACCACACCGTGACATCGATCACGGCATATCGCTTCTGGAACAACTATCAGTATCAGGATCAAGATAGAACTTCGGTCCTGACCGCCGTTACGCCGCAACAATCGGACGTCGGCAAGGTCAATTTCGATCAGTTCTCACAGGAACTGAGACTTGCGTCCCAGAAGGGACAGTTCATCGAGTATGTGGGCGGCCTCTACTATCTACACGCCGCAGACAGCGAAACCTACAGGCGAACGACGACCCAGGTTGGCCCCGTGGTAAACAGCGGCTTCGCTTCATATGGCATCACAAGCGATAACATCGCAGCGTTCAACGAGAACACCGTAAACTTGACCTCGTCTCTGCGCGCCGTTGCGGGCTGGCGCGTTATTGGCGATAATCTCAGCTATCACCACACACGCACGAGCACGTCAGCCTCCGCCGTTCCCGGAATAGCTGTCTCCTCGCCCTATACATCCGATGAGGTGTTCAAATGGGGCTATGCTGAACGAGCGGGGCTCGAATATGACGTGACGCCCTGGGCTACAACGTACGCTACTTATTCTCACGGCTACAAGGGGCCAGCCTATAACGTCTTCTTCAACATGGTGCCAGCCACGCAGGGCAAGGTGCTCGATCCGGAGACTTCGGAGTCCTTCGAGGTCGGCGTGAAGACCAAGCTATTCGACGACCGTCTTGTTCTGAACGCCGCTGCGTTCCATACCGATTTCGAAAATTTCCAGGCCAACTTTCCGAACCTGATCGGCGGCACGGTCGTGACGAACCTCGTCAATGCGGGCACCGTGACGAGCCAGGGCGTCGAACTCGACTTCACCGCGAAGCCGACAGAACGCGTCACGCTGAGCGGCGGCATCGCCTATACAGATGCTCGCATAACAAGCACGGATATCGTCGGCAGAAACTGGCCAATCGAGGGGCAGACGGTGCCGTTCACGCCGAAATGGAAGGCAAATGTCAGGGCGGATTATCTGCTGCCGCTGAACGACAAGTACGACATCGATTTCGGCACTCGCGTGCGCTGGCAGAGCGATGTGCAGTACGACCTCGCGCAGTCTCCCGACACTATCCAAAAGGCTTTCGGGATCGTTGACGCCGATATCACGCTCACCAACAGAGATGACGGTTGGAAATTCGCTGTCATCGGCAAGAACCTCTTCGACAAGTCCTATGCCTCTTACCTGCAAAGCTCGGCGGCGACGGCAGCCCCGGGCACGGCAGGCTACATCTATCGCTGGGTACCGCGTGACGATAGCCGGTATTTCGGCATCAACATCCGGAAAGAATTCTAGTTACCCTCAGCGCGCCGGCTCTTCTCGAGGGTCGGCGCGCTGAGCCTCCGAGGCATCCGCCGTGTTTTTCTCCGGTCAAAATCTACTGCTTCTGCTCGTCATCACAGGCGGCGTTCTCAATTATGTCGACCGCCAGATGATCGCCATCCTGAAGCCGCTGCTCGAAAAGGAGCTTGGCTGGACCGACGCGGACTATGGCAATCTCTCCGCCATTTTCCAGTTTGGCGCGGTGGCTGCGTTTCCCTTTGTAGGCTGGCTGGTGGATCGACTTGGCCCCAAGCTCGCGAATCCTGTCGCCGTCGGAGCCTGGAGCGTCGCGGCGGCTGTTCACGCACTTGCGTGGTCGATACCCCAATTCATGGCAGCCCGCTTCGCGCTCGGCAGCACCGAGGCGATGGGCACCCCGACCGCCATCAAAACGCTCACCTTCCGTCGCGCTGGGCGTAATGAACGCCGCCAGTTGTCTGGGAGCTATCGTGACGCCTCTGTTCATCCCGTTTTTCGGGCTCGCGCTCGGCTGGCGCGCCTGCTTTCTTCTTGCGGGTGCGCTGGGGCTAGCCTGGTGCGTCGTCTGGTATTTCGTCGCGAACCGTGTCAGTTGGCGTGCGCCCGAAGCGGCATCAGAGCCGGCACAGGCGCTCTCATGGCGCGCGATCCTCGCCGACAGAACGACCTGGGCCATTGCGGGAGCCAAGGTGCTTTCGGATCAGGCGTGGTGGCTGCTCCTGTTCTGGGGCCCGGATCTGCTGCATCGCACCACGGGGCTGGGAATCGCCGAACTCGCCTTCCCGCTCGCCTTCGTGTATGTCGCCGCGGCGATAGGCTCTCTCACAGGCGGCGCGCTTCCCGCACTTATCGCGGGAAAGGGAAGTCTGGTGTCGGCCCGCAATCGGCTTCTGACGATCTCTGCTCTCGTGGCGGCGACAATGCCGCTCGCGCTTCTCTTCGATAGCGTCTGGGGCATGGTGCTCGTTCTTGGTATCGTGCTCGCCGCGCATCAGTGTTTCTCGGTCAATCTCTTTGCGACCATCACGGATGTCGTTTCTCCCGATCGCATCGGACGAGTGACTGCCGTGGCGGCTCTTTGCGGCAATCTCGGCGGCATGCTGCTTCTCTGGCAAACGGGACGCATCCTTTCGAGCGGTGCGGGCTATCTGCCGGTGCTTCTGTTTTCTGGCGCTGCCTATCTGTTGGCGCCGCTGTGGCTTCGCGTCTTGCTCCGAATCGGGCCGACGCGAGCGCCGGAGCGTTTGATCGGCGCAAGCTGATGGCGCGCGATTCCAGTGTTCGAGACCTTGAGCTCCCCCCATAAGCGGGAGAACCACCTTCAAATCATGGCTGAGCCAATGTCGCGCTCTTCATGCGACGGCGCCAACCAATCACCGATGCCATCAGCGCGATAGCTTGATGCCTGCCTTCACACGATTGAACGCCGATTGACACACGTTGTGGAGCGACTGCCACAAGGCAAGACCGGAAAGGCTGACCGCCGCGGCGGTCGTGGCGGCGCTTGCACCGACACCGTTCTGACCATGAGATCGAGGTGAGCCAGGTCTGTGCGAATGTCGCCACGGTCCCGCCGTCAGCGCCCGCGCCAAACGGGGTCGCGTTTGTCGAGAAAGGCCTCAATCCCTTCGCGGGCGTCGTGGGCCTTTAGGTTGTCCGCCATCAGCTTGCTGGCATGGGCATAAGCTTCCGATAGCGGCAATTCCGTGAGCCGGGAAAAAGCGCGCTTGCCGACAGCAAGCGTGAGAGGAGACCTCGACGCAACTTTCCGCGCGAATGCTGCTGTAACCTCGGTCAGCGAGTCGCCCGCGACAACCTCGTTGACAAGGCCAAAACGCAGCGCCGTTTCGGCGTCGATCAGTTCGCCGGAAAGCAGCATTTGCATCATGTGCTTGTTTGCCAGATTGCGCGACAGGGCGACGGCAGGCGTGAGGCAGAACAGGCCGATGTTGACGCCCGGCGTCGCGAACCGGGCATCCTTCGCCGCAAAGGCGAGATCCGCGCTGGCGACGAGTTGGGCACCTGCGGCTGTCGCGATGCCGTGGACGCGGGCAATGACCGGCTTCGGCAAGTGGACGATTGCCTGCATGACCTCGGAGCAAAGACTGAAGAGCCGCTCCACAAAGGCATCGTCGAAACCGGTAGCGCGCATTTCCTTGAGATCGTGACCGGCACAAAAGCCCGGACCGGCCCCCGCCAGGATAACGACACGGGCGTTTTCGTCTTCCTCGATCCGGGCGAGGGTATCGCGCAGAGCTTCGAGCATACCGAACGACAGGGCGTTACGATTCTGCGGCCGGTTGAGTGTGAGCGTGACGACGCCTTCATCATCGGAACGCAGGACAAACGGAGCTTCGGACATCGGTTCGATCCTCGGGATTTTGTGGCAACGCGTTCATCGCGTTAGCGTTGGCGTAGAGACAGTGTGCTGGCTGTATTTCGGTACGCAGGCGCACCGCACTCATTCGAGTGGCTCGGGTTCGCGCATCCACTTTACATGCTGAACACCCCGAGACGACGGCAAGCCGAAGGCGATCTGCAGACGGTGTGCGCTGCTGTGGCCTGAACGTAGCTCCTCCTCCTGCCGGACATTTATACCTGGCGCCTGAAAACTTCTTTGGCATATTCCACGGATGTGCACGGCGGCTGAAAAAGGTGCCGAGCTGATTTTGGAATCGGGGCATCGCCAGCCGCATCCCATTGACCAACGTAAGGCATCGATGGCACCTCACATATGAATCCGATCTTCCGCTTCTACGTTTTTCTGGCTCTGCTGGTCGTGCCTTTGTCGCTGGCCCGAGCGTCGGATATGCCTTCAAATGTTCAGCGCCTGGTTTTCGTGGCGGGGCGCGATGCGTCTTCGGTGACGGCTGTCGATGTCGATCGAGATAGCGTCGTCGGCACAATTGAACTGGGCATCGTGCCGCTTCAGTTGCGGGTGTCGGGGGCGCAGGCCAAACTCGTCGCGATCGATGGCAAGAGCTTCGGCGTCACCATCGCCGAAATTGCATCAGGTGCCGTCAGGGTTCTGCCGTTCGATTTTGCGCCGACACGCCTGCTGATAACCGCTGATGAGGGCACCGTCATTGCGGCGAATGACAAGGCAGGCGAAATTGCTCTCATCGATCTGTCTGTGATGGGAGAAAAAGCCCGCATCAAGGGGCCGTCTGATATCCGCGATCTCATGGTCGCGAAGGACGGGGCGACCATCTTCATAGCCGCCGATTCTATTGAGGGCGTCTCGGTCTACGACGCATTGATGGGCAAGCTGACGTCGATTATCGGCACCCGGCCCGCCAGAGCACTTTCGCGCTCACTGCTGGGGAAGAGCGGGTTTGCATTATCTGCCGGTCCGGACCGGTTCCTGACGCGATTCAACCTGGAAACAGCCGGTTATCAGGAGACCCCCACGAGAGGCGGGGCCATCTATCCTATGATCGCGCGGCTGCTGCTCCCCGACCCAGCATCAGGCACCATCGAAATTGTGCCACTTGAGGAACCGGGAGAGGCGGTTCACCTTGAGGCCGAACCCGCCATCAGCAGAGCCTATAGCGGATATTTCGACACGGTCGCCTTTGTGCCGGGCGCGAAGACGATCTTCGTTTACGACATGGAGAAACTAGCGCCTTCGGGGCGGATCGCCATTTCCGGAACGGCGGGGCCCGGCGTCGTGACACCGGAGACGACGAAGGTTTATCTTCCGGTCGAGAGCGCCCGTGAGTTGATCGCGATCGATGCCGCATCGCGCGCCGTGGGGGCGAGGATAAAGCTCGACTTCGCCCCTACGCTTGCCGAGATGGCTGGCGCGTATGGCGTCTGCCATTGATCGGGCCACGTCTGGCGTAAACGCCAGTTCACACCATTACCGGCGGGCGACTGTGACGTCCAGGCCGTAGCTGCCGAGAATATCGGCGGCGGTGTCGGATCTCGGCACCTTGCGGGAAAGGACGGTGTAAGTTTTGCCGAGAGCAGAATATTTCGACACACCGAACTCATGGTAAGGCAGGATTTCGAGCATCCCAAGGTTGGCTTTCTTCATGAAAGCCCCCAACGCATGAAGGTTTTCGTCCGTATCGTTGTAGGCCGAAATGAGTGGCAGACGCACGATGACGGGGAAGCCACGCTCGCCGAGCCGCCGCGCATTTTCGAGGATGCGGGCGTTGCCAATACCGGTCGCCTCGCGATGGCGCGCATCGTCCATATGCTTGAGATCGAGCAAGATGAGATCGATCGCGGGAAGAAGCCGCTCGAAGTTTTCCCAAGGTAAAAAGCCGGTGGTATCGACGCAGGTGTGAAAGCCGAGGTCGTCATGCAGGGCGGAGAGGAGCGCGCCAGCAAATGCGGGCTGCGCCAACACCTCGCCACCGCTCAACGTAACGCCGCCGCCGCTTTGCATGAAGATCCGCCAATGCTGGCGCACCTCGGTCGAAACTTCTTCTACCGTCATGCGGTGGCCTGACAGTTGCCGCGCATCCTGCGGGCAGACGGAAACGCAGAGCCCGCACAGTTTGCAAGCTGCTTCGTCGCGGCGCAATTCGTCGCCCGCGATGGCAAGCGCGTCGTTCGGGCATTCCTCGACGCAGATGCCGCACAGGGTGCAGAGCTCGCCGAAATGGAGAAGTTCGGGTTGATGCCTCTGCGACTCGGGATTGCTGCACCATCGGCATGTCAGCGGGCAGCCCTTGAGGAAGACCGTCGAGCGAACGCCGGGGCCGTCATGCACGCTGAAATGCTGGATATCGAAAACGATGCCGCTCGGATTGTCCGCCGGTTTCATGTTAGATCTGTCCTGGTCCCGCCATGCGGGTGCGGGACGAGCCGCCATGCGGCTCGCCTGATGTTTCGTCAGCAGTCGAAGGTCAGTTCCGTGCGTTCGATGATCTCGTCCTGCACGCCCTTGTGCAGGCGCGTGAAGTAAGCGCTGAAGCCCGCCACGCGCACCGTCAGCCCCTTGTAAGCGTCCGGATTGGCCTGCGCCTTTCGCAGCGTTTCCGACGTCACCACGTTGAACTGGATGTGCGAGCCGCCCGCGTCCATGTAGGTCTTGATGAGCGATAGCAGCTTCCGCGCGCCGCCGATGCCCGCAAGCGCGGTCGGGTGGAACTTCATGTTGAAGTGGTTCGAGCCGTACTTCACCGCGTCCACTGCCTGAGCCGCGGACTGGATCAGCGCGAGCGGCCCCTTCTTGTCGGTGCCGGGCGTCGCGGAAACGCTGCCGTCCGTAAGGGGGCGCCCCTTCTGCCGCCCGCTTGGCAGCGCGCCGGTTTTGAGGCCGTAGTAGTTGTGGATTGAGAGCGAGTAGGCCTCGATGTTCGCGATGTGGTCGCCGAAGTAACTGTAGCCCGCAGCGTGGAACGTCTTGAAGGCGTCGTCATAGACGCGGCGGACGAGCGCATCGATCTCGGGATCGCCATTGCCGTGCTTCGGCGCGTTAAGGCACAGCGTGCGGATGCGGTCGTGCCCCTCGAAGTTGGCATCGACGGCATCGAGCAGTTCCCCGAGCGTCAGCCGCCCGGTCTCGAACACGAGATGCCGGATCGCGGCGAGCGAGTTCGCGGCATCCACGCCCGCGTTGCTGATGACGAAGTAGAGGTAGTAATCCACGCCGCCGTCGAAGACATGCTTGCCGCGTTCGAGGCAACCGCCGTAAAGCGCCGAGCGGAACGCGGGGGCGATCGTCTCGCCGAGCGCCTTTGTCGACACGGAGCCGAAAGCACGCTGCACCTTGAAGAGGTGCTCCACCTGCCGGAGCCACGCATCGTAAACGTCCTCGAAGCTCTTGAATGCGCGCGGGTCGCCGGTGCGGGCGCCGACAACGAGGCCGGTTCCCGGATCGACGCCGTCGTGCAGCGCCAGTTCGATGCACTTGGCGAGGTTGAACGTGCCGCCTTCGTGAACGAACGCCGTCCGCCCCTCAACGCCCGTACCGACGCAGCTCATGTTGATGCTGGCGCGCGCGTCTTCGATGGTGATGCCGTTCTTCGCATGCCGCGCCAGCGTCCGCTCGATGATGAGGCGCGTGTTCATCCATTGCGGCTGGCCGAGGCCCGTGCGCTCCAGTTCGACGGCCTTCAGCAGGAAGTCTTCCTTCAGGCCGTCGTGGTAGAGAATGGTGATGGTCGGCTGGATGTTTTGCAGCTCGATCTGCGTATCGAGAAGGACGGAATCCAGCTCGGTCGTGGCGTCCTGACCGGCCGCGTTCAAGCCGCCTAGGTTGATCGTGTGCCCGGTGTGGCCGGAGTTGGTGCGTGCTGAGATGAGGCCCTGATAGTAGCCGTATTCGAGGATCTTCACGAAAAGGCACTTGAACCACGCCTGCGCGTCTTCCCGCGTGAACCCGTTCTGAAGCTTGTCGGCCTGGAACCACGGGTCGAGATACTGGCCAATGCGTCCCGGCGAAGAGCCGCAACCGCTCTGCTCGATCTGGTTGCCGAGGTGCAGGAACCACCACGACTGGATGGCCTCGCGGAAGTTGCGCGGCGGGTTCTCCGGCACGTGCCGGCAGACTTCCGCGATTTCCAGAAGCTCCGCGCGGCGCACGGCGTCGCCCGTCACGCCAGCGAGCTGTTCGGCGAGCTCGGCGTAGCGGTGCGCGAGATGGATCAGCGCGTTGAGTGAAATCAGCACCGCGCGATAGAAGTCGACCTTCGACGCATTTTCCTGAGTGAGAGGAAGCGCCTTCAGCCGTCCTTCCGTTTCGCGGATGATGTCGCCGAGCCCGCGCCGGATGAACGTCGCATAGTCGAGCGTGCCCGAGCCGATGGTGTATGGCGCCGTTTCCGTGATGAGGCCCGCGGCAACACTGTCGCGAGGATCGAAGCCGTGAAGCTCACGCGACAACTCGCGCGCCTTCGCCTCGGCGGAGCGGGTCTGGAAATACTTCGCGGTTTCGATCAGAGTCGCGCGTTCTTCGTCGCTCAACTCGACCTCGCCAAGATGGCTGACCATCGGCTGATCGGCCTCGCGAAGGATCCACTCCGCGCCCCATTCGGGATAGGGATACACGCCAGCAGGCTTGCTGGTCACCGTGCCGACGAGCGGGTTATCGTCGATATACAGCGTCTTCTTTTGCAGCACGCGCTCGAATACGCGGGCGCGAAGAACGATGACCGGCTCCTGCGAATATTCACGATACACGTCGAGTAGATGGGTGAGCCGCTCGGTGTCGATCTTCTGCGGGGCGTCGAGCAGGAATTCCTTCGCGCGCGATGCGGCTTCGGAACAGCGCGCGGACTGCGCGGCGTTCGTCAGCTTTCCTTTCTCGCGGAATGGGCTGAGGCCGGGAATTGAAGGCGCGAGCAGTGCCTCCGATGGCAATGCGTTCGGCACGGACATGAAGCGGACTCCTTCTGGGTGGTAAATTCTGGGTGGCAAACTGGATTTTTGAGGTGCGGAGGCGCGTCAGGCTGCTTCCTGACCGGCCTCGAAGACATTCATTTCGGCGAGCACTTCGCTTTGCAGGGCGACGAATTCGCGGCTCGTACGACTGCGCGGATAATCGAGATCCACGGTCACGCGACGCGATATGCGGCCGGGCTTGGCGCTCATCACGGCAATCTCGTTGCTGAGAAAGAGTGCCTCGCCGACATCGTGCGTCACGAGAATCATGGTGGTCTTCTCGTAGCGCCAGATGCGCAGCAGTTCGTCCTGAAGGCGAAGACGGGTGAGCGCGTCGAGAGCGCCGAGCGGCTCGTCGAGGAGGAGCACTTCCGGCTTGTTGACGAGCGCGCGGGCAATCGCGCCGCGTTGTGCCATCCCTCCCGACAACTGGTAGGGATAGGCGTTCTCGAAACCGTTCAGCCCCACGAGCGAGATATGCTCGCGGACGAGCCTCGCCTTTTCCTTAGACGATCCGGGAGCGTTTTCGAGGCTCAACGCGACGTTCTGCTCAAGCGTCAGCCAGGGCAGCAGCCGGTGATCCTGAAAGACGATGCCCCGCGCGAGGCTTGGCGCCGAGATCTTGTTTCCATTGAGAAGAATGCTTCCCTCGTAGTCCTGATCGAGACCGGCGATAAGGCGAAGCAGTGTCGATTTTCCGCAGCCGGACGGGCCGACGATACTGAGGAACTGGCCGGATTCGACACTCAGTTCGATATTGGAGAGGACGGACAGTCGCCCTCCGTCGTGGCCCTGGTAGCTTTTGCTGACCGACCTGACGTGCAGTTTTGACATCTCAGTTTCCCGATTTGAGTGCGATCAGCCTTCGAAGCCCTGCTTCCAGCGCAATAGCCTCCGCTGCGCCAGATACATGATCCGGTCGATGGTGAAGCCGACGAGGCCGATGATGATCATGCAGACGACGAGCTGGTCGGTGAGCAACAGCCCTTGTGCCCGGAAAATAAGGAAGCCGAGCCCTTCGAGGCCGCTCAGCCCTTCCGCGATCACGACCATCGCCCAGGCGAGACCGGCCGCGTAGCGCAGTGAAACCATGATCGACGGGAAGGCCGAAGGCAGGACGACTTTTCGCACCATCTGCCAGCGGTTGAGCGTCAGCACGTTCGCCAGCTCGATATGGCTTTTCTCGACGTTCCTGATGCCCTGAAGGGTATTGAGAAACACGGGAAAGAAGACGGCTTTTGCGATGACGAGCACCTTCGCGGGCGCGCCGATGCCGAGCCAAAGAACGATGAGGGGCAACCACGCAATACCCGGTATATGGCGCAGCGTGTCGAATGTCGGCCCGAAAAACTGCTCGACCCGTTTCGAAAGCCCGGCGGCGACCCCAAGCACGATTGCCGCGGTCGCGCCATAGACGAGCGCCTGCCCGACGATAGACACGCTCGAAATGAAGTCGTTGGCGAGTTGTTGCTTTGTCAGCATCACCCAGAAGGCTTCGGCCACCTTGACCGGCGCGGGCAGGAAGA
>NZ_JFZJ01000017.1 GCF_000636015.1 Rhodomicrobium udaipurense JA643 | reverse complement strand
TTTCGAGGGCGTGCCCGCATGGGAAGAGCGGCATTGGGTCGGCAAGACGCTCACCTGTGGCGGCGCGGAGCTTGAGGTGTTCGCCGAAACCGCGCGATGCGAGGCGACGAGCGTCGACCCGGCGACGGCGCAGCGCGGTATTTCGATCCCGGCGGCGCTGCAAAGCACATGGGGCCACAAGAACCTCGGGCTTTACGCGAAGGTTACGCGCGGCGGCACGGTCTGCATTGGCGACACCCTCACGCTCGTTTGAAGTACACCGCGTTCGCCATGCGCGCCGCCCTTGCACCGGGCAAAGAAAGCGCGACATACGTTTTTCGCTAGATAAGACAGCGTGTGCGGGTTTATGAACTCGCCGTAGTTATTCTAAAACAAGAAGGCGCACGACAATGCCGGACTATCGCTCCCGTACCTCGACCCATGGCCGCAACATGGCGGGCGCTCGCGGTCTCTGGCGGGCAACCGGCATGAAGGACGGCGATTTCGGCAAGCCGATCATCGCCATCGCCAACTCGTTCACACAGTTCGTGCCCGGCCACGTGCATCTGAAAGACCTCGGCCAGCTTGTCGCGCGCGAGATCGAGAAGGCGGGCGGCGTCGCCAAGGAATTCGATACCATCGCCATCGACGACGGCATCGCGATGGGCCATAGCGGCATGCTCTATTCGCTGCCCTCGCGCGAGATCATCGCCGACTCGGTGGAGTATATGGTCAACGCTCACACCGCCGATGCGCTCGTCTGCATCTCGAATTGCGACAAGATCACGCCCGGCATGCTGATGGCGAGCCTACGCCTCAACATCCCGACGATCTTCGTTTCCGGCGGCCCGATGGAAGCCGGCAAGGTCACGGTCGGCGGCAAGACGCACGCGGTGGACCTCATCGACGCCATGATCAAGGGCGCGGACCCGAGCGTGTCGGACGAAGTCGCCGAAGCCTACGAGCGCGACTCGTGCCCGACCTGCGGCTCGTGCTCGGGCATGTTCACGGCCAATTCCATGAATTGCCTGACCGAAGCGCTCGGCCTTTCGCTGCCCGGCAACGGCACGATGCTCGCCACCCATGCGGACCGCAAGGAACTGTTCCTCGAAGCGGGGCGGCGCATCGTGGACATCACCAAGCGCTATTATGAAGGCGACGACGCGAGCGTGCTCCCGCGTTCCATCGCCAATTTCGAGGCGTTCGAGAACGCGATGACGCTCGACATCGCCATGGGCGGCTCGACCAACACCGTGCTGCATCTGCTCGCCGCCGCGCAGGAAGCCGAAGTGCCCTTCACCATGACCGACATCGACCGGCTGTCGCGCCGCGTGCCGTGCCTCTCCAAGGTCGCGCCGAACATCGCCGATGTGCATGTGGAAGACGTGCACCGCGCGGGCGGCATCATGGGCATCCTCGGTGAACTCGACCGCGGCGGGCTTGTCAATCGCGGCTGCGGCACGGTGCACGCGCCGACGATTGCGGACGCGCTCGACAAGTGGGACATCGCGCGCACCAACGATCCCGCCGTTCAGGAGTTCTTCAAAGCGGCGCCTGGTGGCGTGCGCACGACTGAAGCCTTCAGCCAGGCCGCACGTTGGGACGAACTTGACGCCGACCGCGCGAATGGCGTCGTCCATTCAGTGGAGAACGCGTTCTCGAAAGACGGCGGCCTCGCCGTGCTGTTCGGCAACATCGCGCTCGACGGCTGCATCGTGAAAACGGCGGGCGTCGACGCATCGAACCTCACCTTTACCGGCCCGGCGGTGATTTGCGAGAGCCAGGAAGAGGCGGTCGAGAAGATCCTCGGCGGCGCGGTGAAGGAAGGCGACGTGGTGCTCATCCGCTACGAAGGGCCGAAGGGCGGCCCCGGCATGCAGGAAATGCTCTACCCGACGAGCTATCTCAAGAGCATGGGCCTCGGCAAGAAATGCGCGCTCATCACGGACGGGCGTTTTTCGGGCGGCACGTCCGGCCTCTCCATCGGCCATGCGTCGCCCGAAGCGGCGGAAGGCGGCGCGATTGGCCTTGTCGAGCAGGGCGACATCATCGTCATCGACATTCCGAACCGCGTGATTCGCGTCGATCTGTCCGACGAGGTTCTGGCGAAGCGCCGCGCGGCGATGGAAGCGAAGGGCGCGGTGGCATGGAAGCCCGTCAGCCGCGTTCGCCATGTGAGCCAGGCGCTTCGGGCGTATGCGGCGCTGACGACGAGCGCGGCGCGCGGTGCGGTACGCGATGTATCGCAGGTTGAGCGCAGGCGCTGACGCGGGCGCGCTCAGCGCCTTTCCGTCTGGGGAACCAGTGTGAAGCCGTAGCAAAAGGTGCTCGGGGCCAACGTTCAACCGAAGGTCTTGCTGCTCAATCGGCTTCGGCCGGTGTGACGGTCATTCCACGCTGCCCCGTTTCCCGCTTAACCGGCGGAAGGCATACGCTTGGACGGTTCCGAAAACACGCCGGGCGCGGCGAGCCGAATAGAAAAAGCCCCTGCGCGCTACGCCGGGGCTTTTTGATTTCGGGTTCTACCTGACCGCAGCGAGCGCTAAGGCTGCGGGCCAAAAGCTTCACCGCAAAACTCGCCGACACCCCGAAATGTGCCGCTGCCTCCCGCCGGGAGTTGCCCTCCGAAACGAACCGGACCACACGCTCCCGCAAATCACACGAATAGCTCTTCCCCATGATCCACCTCCGATCATGGTGAAGAGCTATTCTGACGCTCTAAGTGAGCATCGCGCGTGGGTCGAAAGCCTATTCGTCTGTTTTCGGATCGATGGTTGCCGCCACGGCAGGTGCCGCGTTGGACAGCGCAGCGGTTCCGCTCCGGCCCGTGTAAGTCTTCACCGGGGCCGCTTCGCCGATCGGACGGCGGCGGCGGCGGCGCGGCAAGGGATCGCCTTCGGGCGCGCCGTTGTAAGCCTCGCCATTCGCAACGCCGTTTACCGGTTGCGGCGCACCTTCGTCTCCGCCGCTCGACTGCGGAGGAAGCACAACCGGCTGCTGCAGGAACTGCGGAAAAGCGTTCTGCGGTATATAAGGCTGCGGCTGCTGATGCTGATTGTAAGCGGGAACGCGCTCCGGACGTTCTGCCCGTTCGACGCGTTCAGGGCGCTCCATTCGCTCGGGACGTGGCGCGCGCTCCGGTCTCTCAACGCGTTCGGGACGCTCGTTGCGCTCCGGGCGCTCGGCGCGTTCGTTACGCTCTAGCGGCTGAAAGCGCTGCTGCTGAGGAGCGAAATCTTCCCCATCGTCATCGTCATCGGAGTCGAAATCACGGGAGTAAGCATCCTGCGCGCCGAATCGTCCGGGGCCGCCATTGACAGGCTGCTCGCCGCCAGGGTTCTGAGCCTGCGCAGCAAGGATGATGCGGTTGTAATGCTCTGCATGCTGAAGATAGTTCTCGGCCGCGACGGAATCGCCTGAGGCCATCGCATCACGAGCAAGAGACGTGTACTTCTCGGCGATATGCATCGCCGTGCCACGGATCTTGACGTCGGGACCACTCGATTCGTAGTTCCGGCTTATGGAATTCTGTGGCTTGCGGCCGCCGCGATTACGGCCTCTGCGGCTTTGCTGTCCTTGCCTCATGGGTCCTGTCTTGTCGAAGGTCACAAAAGCTCACCTCATGCAGACACGGCACGTTGGGTGCCGGTCAATGCCTGCAACAGTAAAAATTCTCAGTCCAGCCTGCCTGTCAGTTCAAAGCAACGCTAACTTGAGAAGCAGATGTTTATAGGCTCCGCACAGTAAGAAACGTGACCCACTGATCCCGCCGATGCTCAAATTCAGCACCCGGTCTTAGCATCAGTTTTTTGGTAGCCTACGTTCCTATGCCTCGTCGTCTTGCAACCGCTGCGGGGTTTGACGAAGCCGCCTCTGCATTGACCCTATCCCGATCCAACCGGATTTCCAACCTTTTTTTTGCCGGGTCCCGCGTCACCGCCCGACTGTCTCACTCCTGCAACGGCCCGCTCAATGCCCGCCAGATCCAGGAATATTTCCGTTTGGAATCCGGCATCAAGCTCCGTCAGCATGTCTCGAACCAATCGGGCCTGAAGATGTCCCGTCTCGAAAATCAGAAGCCCTGGCACACGCAAAAGGCGCGAAGCTTGCGGCACTATATCCCGGTACGCCTTAAGCCCGTCTTTTCCCCCGTCCAGCGCAAGCCTTGGGTCGAAATCCCGCACCTCGGCGCACAACCCCGCTATGTCGGCGGTTTCAATGTAAGGAGGATTACACGCAATGATGTCGAAAGTTGCATCGGCGAGCGCTGCGCCCCAGTCTCCACACAAGAAAAACGCTCGAGACGCGAGGCCAAGCCGCGCGAAATTCGCTCTTGCCGTTCGCAGCGCGCCTTCGCTTCGGTCGACGCCAACGCCCGTCGCGTTCGGCAACTCGGACAGCAGCGCGGCAAGGATGCACCCCGTTCCGGTTCCCAGGTCGAGGATGCGAAGCGGCGCATTCGCGAGATCATGCTTTCGGCACCACGCCAACGCCACATCGACGAGAACCTCCGTGTCCGGACGAGGATCGAGGGTGTGCGGCGACAGTCCAAACGGCATGCCCCAGAACTCGCGCGCCCCCACGATGCGCGAAACCGGCTCGCCCGCAAAGCGCCGCTGCGCCACCTCGATGGCGCGGTCCAGCACTTCCGGCGGAAGCGCAGCATCGCGCTTGGTGACAGCCTCTTCCGGCGAAAAACCGGCTGCATACGCCGAGAGAAGCCGCGCATCGAGCGCCGCCGACTCGATGCCAGCCTGCCGGAATCGCTCGGCGAGATAGCGCACCAATTCCGCGAATGTCGTCATTCGTGCTCCGTGGCGCCTACTGCTTCAGGCATGGACCGAGGTTTCCGCCGCAAGCTGACCAGCCTGACGCTCCGTGATCAGCGCATCGATGATCGTATCGAGCCCTTCGCCTTCCATGATCTGCGGCAGGTTGTACAGCGTCACATTGACGCGATGATCGGTCACGCGCCCTTGCGGGAAATTGTAGGTGCGGATGCGTTGCGAGCGGTCGCCGGAGCCGATCTGATCCTTGCGTTCCGCCGCGCGGGCCTCGTCGATGCGCGTGCGCTCCATGTCAAACAGTCGCGCGCGGAGCACCTGCATGGCGCGTGCGCGGTTCTGATGCTGCGACTTCTCGCTCGACGTCACGATGATGCCGGTCGGGATATGGGTGATGCGAACCGCCGAGTCGGTCGTGTTCACGTGCTGCCCGCCCGCACCGCTCGCCCGCATGGTGTCGATGCGGATGTCCTGTTCGCGGATCTCGACGTCGACTTCCTCGGCTTCCGGCAGCACGGCCACCGTCGCCGCCGAGGTATGGATGCGGCCCTGGTTCTCCGTTTCCGGCACGCGCTGTACGCGATGCACGCCCGACTCGAACTTCATCCGCGCGAACACGCCCTTGCCGCTGATGCTCGCCACGATTTCCCTGAAGCCGCCCGCATCCGCGTCGCTGACCGAAAGCACGTTCACTTTCCAGCCCTTGAGGTCCGCATAGCGCTGGTACATGCGGAAAAGGTCCGCCGCGAACAGCGCAGCTTCCTCGCCGCCAGTGCCCGCGCGAACTTCGAGGATGGCGCTTTTTTCGTCCGCCGCGTCCTTCGGCAGCAGCATGATCTGAAGCTCGTGCTCCAGCTGCTCGACGCGCGGCTCGGCCGCCTCCAGTTCCTCGCGCGCAAGCTCGACCATGTCCGGCTCGGCCGCCGGGTCTTCGATCATCTGGCGGAGGCTGTCGCGCTCTTCCTCAGCAGCTTCGAGCGTCTTGATTGCCGCGACCAGCGGATCGAGGTCCGAAAATTCCTTCGAGAGTTTCTTGAACGTCTCCTGATCGCAGCCTTCCGAAAGCTGCGCCTGGATCGTTTCCCAGCGGCCAACGAGCCGCTTCAGTTTGTCTTTCGGTATGGATACCATGGATCGATCCCTGTTCATCGCGTCCGGAACCACGACCGGCGCGACGAAATTTATTTTTGGCCTGATCGGCTGGTGCTCACTGCACTGGGTGCGCAAGCAACCCATCCACTAGATATCAATGTTTTCCTTCCGCGCAAACTCGGTCAACTCGCGCCGGATGGTCGAGCAGTTTCCGTCGACGAGGCCGTTCAGCATTTCTCCGAGCTTTTTCGTGTCGAGGGACAGCACCATCGCCTTGATAGGGCCAACCGATGCCGGCGCCATGGAAATCGAGCGGAAGCCCAGCCCGAGCAGCGCCATTGCATCGACGGGCCGCCCGGCCATCTCGCCGCACAGCGCGAAGTCGGTCTTGTGCGCAATGGCCTTTGCCGCGATTTCGCGCAGCACCTTGAGCGCGGACGAGTGCAGCGGATCGAACCTGCGGGCCACGCGGTCGTTTTCGCGGTCCGCCGCGAACAGGAATTGGAGCAGATCATTGCTGCCGACCGAAATGAAATCCACCAGCGGAAGGATCTGGTCGAGCTGGTAAAGGATGGCCGGAATTTCGACCATCACGCCGACGCGCATCTCCGATGGCAGTTCGTGGCTGTGCTTCTTTGCGTGCTCGACTTCCTTGTCGATGAGCGCCTTTGCGCCGAGAAGCTCGGAAACGTCGGCGATGAAGGGCAGCATGAGCGAAAGCTCGCGCCCCGCCGCCGCGCGCATCAGCGCACGGGCCTGCGTGCGGAACAGCGCGGGCCTGTCGAGTGACATGCGGATCGCGCGCCAGCCCAGCGCCGGGTTTTCTTCCTTCACGCGCCGCAGATACGGCAACACCTTGTCGCCGCCCACGTCGAGCGACCGGAAGATGACGCGGCGCCCGCCCGCCATATCGAGGATGCGGTTATAGGTTTTGCGTTGCTCTTCCATCTTCGGGAAGCGCGACGCGACCATGAATTGAAGCTCGGTCCGGTACAGGCCGATGCCATCCGCGCCGCTCTGGTAGAGATGCGGCAGATCGACCGTGAGCCCGGCATTCATGTTGAGCAGAACGCGCTCGCCGTCTTTCGTGATCGCCTGCACGTGGCGGAGCTTTGAGAAGCGGGCCTGCCGCCGCGCGCGAAAACGCGCCTTGTCGGCATAGGCGCGGATGAGTTCGAGCGACGGGCGAACGTGGAATTGCCCGGTTGCAGCGTCGAGAATCGCCGGGTCGCCATGGTCGGCGATCGACAGCACGTCCGGCACCTGCACGAGTACCGCGAGATTGAATGACCGCGCCACGATGGAAACGTGCGATGTCGCGCCGCCCTCCTCGATAACGAGGCCGCGCAGCTTGCGCGGGTCGTAGCTCAGAAGCTCGGCCGCGCCCATGTTCCGGGCGACGAGAATGGCGTCGTTCGGCAGGCGCTCGACATGCGTCTCCTGGCCTTGCAGCGTGCGCAGAAGCCGGGTCGACAAATCGTCGATGTCATGGCTACGCTCGCGCCAGAAGTCGTCGCCGACCTTCATGAGCTGCGTGCGCATGTTTTGCTGAACGCGTTCGACCGCCGCCTCGGCCGTGAGACCGGCCATCACCGCGTCGCGCATGCGCCGGGCCCAGCCCTTGTCGTTCGCCAGCATCTGCACGGCTTCGAGAACGGCCTGATGCTCGCTGTCCTGCGGCGAGTCCTCGTGTTCGAGATGACGCTTGATGTCGTCCTTGAGGCGTTCGAGCGCGTCTTCGAGGCGCTTCAACTCCGCCGGGATGTTGTCCGCGAAGAATTTCAGCACTACGGGGCGTGGCTCGTGCAGCGCGATGTGTCCGAGCGCCAGTCCGTCAGCGAGCGGCGTGCCCTTGATCGTGACCGATGTTTCGCGCCGCCCCGGCGAGTGGGATACCGCGCCCGCGAAAGCGCCCGATCCGATGAGTTCCGCTAGCACCATGGCCGTCGTTTCAAGCGCCTCCACCTCTTCCGTCGTATAGCGTCGCTCGATCTTGTTCTGCACGGTGAGCACGCCAATTGTGCGTCGCTCGCGCACGATCGGCACGCCGAGGAAGGAGTGGTAGTTCTCTTCGCCTGTCTCAGGCTTGTAGGAGAACGAAGGATGCTTCTGAGCATCAGGCAAATTGATGGGTTGTCCCCAGTCGGCGATGAGACCGACGAGACCCTCGCCCTTCTTCATGCGGAGCGCGTGGACAGCCTCTTTCTTCAGGCCTTCGGTGGCGAAAAGTTCGAGCGATTCATCCGGCAGGCGGACATAGATCGAGCTCACCTCGGCAATCATGTTCGAGGCTATGACTTTTACAATGCTGTCCAGCTTGGCTTGCGGCTCTGACGCACTCGCCATGATTGCCCGCAAGCTTCGGATCAGCACCCATGGGGGACGTTGAGTCCAGGGCATCTGCCTGGTTCCAATAACCTGTTAGGTTGCGAGGGTTAGGCGCCCCGGCCACGCGAGCGCCCAGCTTGTCGTTTCAGGTTCGGTCGAGGCCGAACAAGCTATGCAGCGTGTTCACCGCCTCTTCAGTATGCGCCGCGCCGATGAGCACGCTGATCTTGATCTCGGACGTCGATATCGCCTGGATGTTAATGCCCTTGCCGGCGAGGGCCTGAAACATCTCGGCGGCCACACCGGCATGGCTGCGCATGCCGACGCCGATGACCGACACCTTCACCATATCCGTGTCGCCGCGAAGGTCGCGATAGCGGATGGTGTCCTGATTATCGCGCAGCACCTGAAGCGCGCGCGGAAGCTCCGCTGCGGCCACGGTAAAGGTGAGGTCAGTCTTGCGACCATCCTCGGAAATGTTCTGCACGATCATGTCCACGTTAATGTTCGCTTCCGACAGCGGCACGAAAATGCTCGCGGCGACGCCCGGCTTATCCTCGATGCTCAGCACCGTGACCTTTGCCTCGTCTTTCGCGTATGCAATGCCGCTGACAACGTGATGTTCCAACATTTCCGTTTCGTCGCAAACGAGCGTCCCGCACATTTCGGATATTCCGGAGCGAGCGGGTTCGCATGTTTCAGGGTTATCGAAGCTAGAACGAACTTGTACACGCACGCCTTGAGCCATTGCAAGCTCGACAGAGCGCGTCTGAAGTACTTTCGCCCCCAAAGACGCCATTTCCAGCATCTCTTCATACGAAATGCGCGGAAGTCTTCGGGCCTCCGGCACAAGCCGAGGGTCCGTTGTATACACGCCATCGACGTCGGTGTAGATGTCGCACCGCTCGGCCTTGAGGGCGGCAGCCAGTGCGACGGCGCTCGTGTCGGAACCGCCGCGTCCGAGTGTGGTTATACGTCCTGAAGGGGCGATGCCCTGGAAACCTGCCACGACGGCAACTTCGCCGCCTTCGACGCTCGCGAGCAGGTCGGCGGTTTCGACGCGATCGATGCGGGCGACGCTATGCGAGCCGTCCGTGACGAGCGGGATTTGCCACCCCTGCCAGGATCGCGCCTTGACCCCGATGGACTGGAGAATGATCGCCATCAGGCCAGCAGTGACCTGTTCACCCGACGACACAACGGCGTCATACTCGCGCAGGTCGTAAAGCTCGTGCGCTTCCTTGCACCACCCGACGAGCTGGTTCGTGTGGCCTGCCATGGCGGAAACCACGACGGCGACGCGATTGCCGGCCTCGACCTCACGCTTGACGTGGAGCGCGGAATTTCTGATGCGGGCGATGTCTGCGACGGAAGTTCCGCCAAATTTCATGACGAGCAGCATGGGACTGGCTATATGGTGCGAGAGTGAAAATAGCGGCGCGAGCGTACGTAGATTTCGCGCAGCAGGAGATCAGGAACGCCATTGATGGGGATTGAGGCAGAAACACGGCAAAGTCCGTCTCTGGACGCGACAGAGTTGCGGCATTTCGAGAGTCTCGCGAAAGAGTGGTGGGACGAGCGAGGCAAATTCAGCGGTTTGCATGCCTTCAATCCTGCGCGGCTCGCATTTATTGTGGCGGAAGTCAAGCGCTGGCGAAAAGGCCAGTTCAACGAATTCCGCCCGCTTCAGGGTCTTGATGTTGTCGATATCGGCTGCGGCGGCGGCATCCTTTCGGAACCGCTGGCGAGGCTGGGCGGTACTGTAACAGGAATCGATCCGGTAGAGGAGTCCATCGGCGTCGCCCGCGCGCATGCGGCGAAGCTAGGCGTTCCCGTCACCTATCGCAACGTCACCGCCGAGGATCTGGCGCGCGAGGGGCTGACGTTCGATGTCGTGGTCGCCTCGGAGGTGATCGAGCACGTCGCCGACCCGCAGTCCTTCCTGAAGACGTGCCGCAGCCTCGCGAAGCCCGGCGGGCTGATCGTGCTGTCCACGCTGAACCGCACGTCAAAATCCTACGGGCTCGCGGTGTTCGCCGCCGAACGCATCCTCGGCCTCGTTCCGCCCGGCACGCACGACTGGAAGAAGTTCATCAAGCCGGACGAACTTGCGGGCGCGCTGTCGGATGCGGGCTTCGCCGCCACGCGCCGCGCGGGCATGATCTACAAGCCGCTCTCCGGCTCGTGGACGCTGTCCGACACGGATCTATCGATGAACTACCTCATGTCCGGCGAGGCCGTGTGACGCTTCCCTGCCGCATCCGCGCGCCCGGTCCCGGCGACGAGGTCGGCTGGCGCAGGCTGTGGCAGGGCTATCTCGCGTTCTATGGCGTTGCGGCTCCGCGCGAAGTGACCGATGAGCTTTGGCGGCGCATTCTGGAGCCGCGCGAGCCGGTGCATGCGCTCGTCGCGGAAACGCGACTCGGCTTCTTCAGCGCGGGTCAACTTGTCGGCTTCGCGAATTACGTGCTGCATGCGCACACGCTCGGACCGCAGCCCATTTGCTATATGGAGGACTTGTTCGTTGCGGACGACGCGCGCGGAGAAGGCGTCGGCCGCGCCCTCATCGAAGCGCTGATCCACAAAGGGCGCGTCGAGGGGTGGCCGCGCGTCTCCTGGCACACGCACGAGGCGAACGAGCCGGCGCGCGCGCTCTACGACAAGATTGTGCCGCGCGACCCGTTCATCCGCTACAAGGTGAAGCTCAAGTAAATCCGCGCACAGAGACCATCGCTATTCGGACCACAAAGCAGAAACCGATTTCTGCTAAAGCTATATCCAATTGACCGATGGAGACGAGCTTGATCCGGGTCCGGTTCTTCAGGGTAGTACTGGCGCTTCCGGCGGTGCTATTTCTCGGCGCTCTCCTGATGTCATACGCGTCGGTGATCGACGTTCTTACGCTCTTCTTCCTGCTGTGGATGGCGGCACTCATCCACGTTGTCTTCCTCTTCGCCTTCCGCTGCCCGCGCTGCGGCGCCTCGGCCTATGCGATGCATGCCGAGCACGGCATTAGGGCGGCGTTGCCCGTGCCGAACCGCGTCTGCGTGAATTGCGGATACGATTTCATTAAGGGTGAGATCGCCGCCGCCGACGCGCCGGTTGCCGAACCCGCACTGACGCTGGCGAAAAGCTCGTCCGAGGCCGATTGGCGGGAACTCAAGATACCGGCTGAGCCTTCAGCGGAAGCGCGCACCAATTTGGCTCATGGCCGTTCACGCCGAGAAGCCGCATGAGGTCGACCATCGCGATCGTCGTCGTCATGGTATTGACGAGCGGATGAGCGCTGACCGTTTTCGACACGCGCATGCGTTCATCGAAAATCGGCCTGACGCGCCGCTCCGTATCGTTCACCAGCGCGAAAGGCGTGACGCTGCCGGGCAGCACCTTCAGCGCTGCACCCATCGTCTCAGGTGACGCAAAGGAGAAGCGCCCGTCCGCGCCGAGCTGCTTCGCGAGCGCTTTAAGATCGAGCGGAGGCGTAAGCAGGTGCATCGTGACGAGGTAAAGCTGCTTTGCCTTGTCCTCGACCACGATATTCTTGACCGGGAATTCCCAGAGCGACACGTCGCGGCTCGCAAGCCCTTGCGCCGTGTGCACTTCCTCGTGCTCCACCGTCTCGTAAGCAATGCCGAGCGATGCGAGAAGCCCGAAGAAGGCGCGCCAGTCGTTCATGGTGATGCGTGTCAGCCCACCGCCTTAAGCGTCGCGCCCTTCGGCATCTGCACCACGCTCACCTCGAAATCGCGCGCGTGATCCAGAGCCGGGATGCGGGCGCGCACGCGGTCCACTTCCTCCGGATCGATGTCGGCGACGATAACGCCCGGATCGGTGTCGCCCTCGGCGATGATTTCACCCCATGGCGAGATGATGAGGCTGTGGCCGAAGGTCGTGCGGCCGTTTGCGTGGCGGCCGCCCTGCGCGGCGGCGAACACGAAGCAGCCGTTTTCGATGGCCCGCGCGCGAAGCAGCGTATGCCAGTGTTTTTCGCCTGTGACCTTCGTGAAGGCTGACGGCGCGGTGAGGAACTTCGCGCCCGCCATGGCCAGCGCCTTGAACTGCTCGGGGAAGCGGATGTCGTAGCAAGTGGCGACGCCGAGCAATCCCCACGGAAGCTGCGCGACGTAGGCCTGCGTGCCGGGAATGAACGTGGCGGATTCGCGGTAGGATTCGCCGCTCGGCAGATCGACGTCGAACATGTGGATCTTGTCGTAGCGCAGCACGATGTCGCCGTTCGGCGTGAACAGGAACGCGCGGTTCGCCGCCTTGTTCTCGTCGATCTTCACCGCGATGGAGCCGATATGCAGCCACACGCGCAGCGTCTTGGCGAGGTGGGCGAAATGCGCCACGCCTTCCGTTTCGGCTTCGGGAACGATCTTTTCGAGAAGGTGAGGCGCGTCCACCTCCATCAGGAGCGTGTTTTCCGGCGTCTGGATGTAATGCGCGCCCTTGCGAGCCGCATCGCGTATCAGCGCTTCCGCCTCCAGAAGATTATCTCGAACGTCTTTCCCCGCCCGCATCTGGACGAGGCCCACTCGAAACGGATCTCTTTCGGCCATGCTCTTGCCTGCTCCTTAAAAAGTTTGTCTCATTTTGCTCAGCTTTGCAGCAGAGGATCAAGTTCGCCTTTCGCATCCAAGGCATGAAGGTCGTCACATCCGCCAATATGTCGCGATCCGATGAAGATCTGGGGAACGGAAGTGCGTCCGCCCACGAGCTCCGACATTTCGGCCCGCTTCGCCCGATCCGACACATCGATTTCGTCGAAGGCCACGCCCTTGCGTCCCAGAAGGGCTTTCGCACGGCGGCAATAGGGGCAGGACGGCGTGGTGTAGATGGTCACTGGCTGCATTTTGTATTTCCTGGCTTTTAGAACCGCAAGCAGATGGTGTGCGAAGCGCCGCTGGTCCAGAGCCGGGAGCGTCAGCTAAAGCACATCGCCGCCTTCGTCAAGGAAAGTGGCGGCACCGTGCCAGACAAGCGCGACGGCGAGTATATCCACAGCGCGCGCGCCCGCCGCGAGTAGCGCCGCCGCGCAGGCGTTCGCGGTTGCTCCGGTGGTGATGACGTCATCGACGAGCAACACGCGCTTTCCGGCTACGGCGCGCCGGCCGCTGGCGCCGACACTGAACGCTTCCGCGACGTTCGTCCGGCGCGCGTCGTGCTGAAGGCCGACCTGCGCCTTCGTTCGCTTCGTCCGTTTCAGCGCCATGACCGAAGCCGGAACCCCCGATGCGCGGGAAAGCCCCTTCGCCAGCAGCGCCGACTGATTGAAGCGGCGTTGCAGAAGCCGGAACCGGTGCAGCGGCACGGGCGCGATCAAATCCGCGTCGGCCAGCAGATCGCGCCCTGCTTCGCGCGTCAGCCGGAGAAACAGGGGCAGCGGCTCGTGACGATCCTCGAATTTGAACCGCACGATAAGTTTACGGATCACGCCGCCGTAAACGCAGGCCGCTCGCGCGCGGTCGAACACGGGCGGATCGGTGAAAGCCTGCGCCGAGAGATGCGGGCCGCTGCCGTCATAGCCGGGGAGCGGAATGCCGAGCCTGTCGCAATACGGCGCTGTGATCGGAACGAGGCCGCCCCAGCATTTCGCGCAAAGGAGGTTGTGCCGCGTCACCGGCGTGGCGCATGATACACAGACGGCGGGGAGGATGAGGTCCGCCGAGTAGCGCAGGCTTTCGGCGGCGAAGCGGGCAACGGGCTGGAACATCTGCAACGCGAGGAAGAATGAATTTGTCTAAAATTGACAGTAATCCGGGACGAACGCGTTGACCAGCCCCGGAATTTTCGACCGGACTCAAATGCGCCGCGCGCTTGCCCGCGCGAGCAGGACGCTGCCGGCGACGGACTTTCTGATCCGGCACGCAGCGGAGGAAATCGCGGATCGCCTCGGCGGCATTCGGCGGGATTTCGCGCGCGTTGCGGATGTCGGCGCGCATCACGGCGTCATGGCCCGCACGCTGTCCGCGCGGTTCCCCGGCCTCGCGCCCGTTTCGCTTGCGCCCGCGCTGCCGCTCGCCGAAGCCTGCCCGAAGCCCGCCGTCGTTGCGGATGTTGAGGCGCTGCCGCTGAAGGAGGGCGCGTTCGACCTCATCACCTCGGCGCTGTCGCTTCACCTCGCGAACGATTTGCCCGGCGCGCTCATCCAGATCCGCCGCGCGCTTCGCCCGGACGGCTTGTTCCTCGCGGCGCTGCTGGGCGGCGACACGCTGATCGAACTGCGTCAGGCGTTCATGCAGGCGGAAACCGAGACAGCGGGCGGCGTGTCGCCCCGCGTGTTCCCGACCGCCGATCTGCGCGACATGGGCGGGCTTCTCCAGCGCGCGGGCTTCGCGCTGCCGGTTGCCGATGCGGAGCAACTGACGGTGACCTATGCGGATGCGCTTGCGCTCATGCGCGACCTGAAGGCGATGGGCGCGGCGAACCCGCTCGCGGCCCGGTCCCGGCGGTTCTTGCGGCGCGATACGCTGCTTCGCGCGGCGGCGATCTACGCCGAGCGCTTCTCCGGCGACAACGGCCGCGTGCGCGCGACGTTCGAGATCATCTATCTCTGCGGGTGGTCGCCACATGAAAGCCAGCAACAGCCGGCAAAGCCCGGCTCCGCGACGGCACGCCTCGCCGACGCGCTCAAGGCGAAGGATTAGCTGGCAGCATCATCAAAATGGCTGCACCATTTTTAAGATGGCTTCAGCCAGCCGTGTATAGACCTTGTCGGCCTCCTCAATGTTGACCTTTATTCCGTATTCTTTGCCATTTTGCGTGCGCTTCCATCGCGCACCCGACCATTCGCCATCTTTGGCAGTCAACTCAAATATGGGCTTTGAAAGCTTTTGGGATACCGGGATTAGGCCACTGAAATTTTGCACTCCTGCGAGATGGTATGGCTCATCGTAAGAGACGGCATCGCGGAATGTTTGCTCATCAATGAGCATGTCAATGCTTCCCAATGTGGGAACAAGCTTCGACCCGACGATATCTTTTATTTTTTCTAGCCATGCGACATATGCCTTTGACATGCTTTTTTGTTCGGACTCTTCCGCCCCGTCGACAGTATATATGCGATAATTTTGAGATATGTATCCAAGCATTTTAGGGTTATTAATTGGCAAGGACTCTGGTTCGGCATCCTTAAACGTTTTTATTTCATTAACCCATCTTGGGAATACATTGGAGAGGGAATCTATCGCTTGATAGCAATAAAAGTCTGGCGATATTGGGATAATAAAATTGTCAGAACTCATAAGTATACAGTGATTTGTGGCTGATACACTTGGACTCATATCAACTAAAACAATATCGATTTTGTTCTCGATGGCGACTTTCCTGATTAGCTTATTGAAAGCGCTTACAAATTGCCTTAGCACGGGGATGGTTGCACTACTTGTAAGGGCGGTGGCAATCTGAGTGTCTATTTCCGAAAACCTGATATTACCGGCTAGAATAAATAGATTAGGGTTCTGAGTAGAAGCGACTGGTGTCTTTCCGGTCGTCCCTGGAGACGTGGATATGTCTTGCATTGCGAAAGTGGGAGCAAGACTACTAAAAATGTCACTATTTTGTTTACTATCATAAAATGCAAAAAGCGAATTATAGTCATCTAGGCCTAGGGTGAGACCAGTTAGATTGCATTGTGGATCAGCATCGACGACAAGAACCCTTTTGCCAAGACGGCCTAACTTCCAACCGAGATGAAAGGTTGTAGTGGTTTTGCTAACGCCCCCCTTATGGTTAAAGAGCGAAATCACCTTAGCCATTCTATCTGCTCCGCTTTGGTCGGACGCGTGACCCGCACTGTAGTAGCCGTCCGACGATGTTTGATATTCAGTTATTTCAGACAAAGGAGTTTTCTATTTTTTCGAAGCTGTATAGCCCGTTAGCCGCGGTGTCACGGTCGACTTCGTATCCGCCGCCGTCTTGACCGGCTCTGCCGCGACCGACTTCGGCAATTCGATGCCGAACCAGTTCCCCTTCGGCAGCAGCCGCTCCTTCAGGAACGCGAACACCGTCGGCGGGGCCATGATGTCCTCGAACTCCTGCGACGGAGGCGCGCTCGCCACGACGGCGCCGAAAGCGACGCCCATCAACGCCGACGCGCGCCACGATTTGCGATCCACGACCTTCAGCGCCGTTCCGAAGGATTTCTTGAGCTGCGCGCCCTCGATATCGACGGAATAGATTTCGTCGAGCGCGAGATGAATGACGAAGCCGATCAGCACGAAAAGGCCGGTCAGCCAGGCGAGCGCGGCCGGTTCGCCGAAAATGCGGGCGAAGATGACGGCGGTCAGCACCATGAAGAAGCCGCCCGCGAGCAGAGAATGGAAGATGCCGCGATGGCGCGTGCGCGTGTGGAAGATCCAGTGCACGACGTAGCGCACGAAGGCATAAACGGCGAGCCAGACGATCCAGAGTTCGGCGATCGAGTATCGTTTTTCGAGCGAAAACAGCGCGATGAACGCCGCGATCACGCCGAGCGCCGAGAACAGGATGCGCGAGGGGATCGCCTTTTCGAGGTCGATGTCGGGGAGGATGCCGCCGATGGTGCCCGCGAGCGTCAGCGTGAGCAGGTAGCTGTTCGGCGCGGCGTTGCCCGCGAGCGCGCCCGTGGCGCAAAGCCCGGTGCCGACCGCCGCCACGGCGAGATGCGTGTTGAAGTTCGCCATTTGTGCCCTCCGTTTGCAGAAGATTAACTGATTCGGAGTGCGCGGGCGTGGTGCGACGGCGTTTGTCCCGTCAGATCGGCGTGAAGACGCTTTGCGCCCTGAAAAGGCGACGCTTGCGCTCAGTCGCAAAGAAGGGTAAAGAAACTTGTCTGATCTTTTTTTGAATAGGTTTTTTGATGCGCCATTTTCTGACGACCCTCATTGCCCTCTCGGTCTCATCTGCTGCCTTCGCCGGAGATACCCACGTGCGAGGTTACACTCGCGATGACGGTACCTACGTCGAGCCGCACTACCAGACGAGGCCGAACAATAATCTCAATGATAATTTCAGCACCAAAGGGAATGTTAACCCGTACACCGGGCGCGAAGGTTGGATCGACCCGAACCGTAACTCCTACGGTTCGGGCTCGTCCAACGACCATCGCTCCGGTTATTCGAACGGCTGGGGCCGCTAAAGCCCAAGCTCCTCGCGCAGGATTTCGAGTTCGAGCCAGCGGTTTTCCGCCTCGGTCAACTCGGCCTGCGCCTTCGCGAGCGCGGCGGTCGCTTGATCGAACGCCTTGCGATCTTTCGCATAGAGGTTTGGGTCGGTGAGCTTCGCCTGAAGCGTGCCGATCTGCTTTTCGAGCGCCGTCATCTTCGCGGGCAGCGTTTCGAGCGCATGCTTCTCGTTGAAGCTGAGCTTGCGCTTCGGCTTTGGCTGATCGCCGCCAGCTGCCGCCGCCTTGAGCTTCGGCTCCTGCGTGGACTTCGTCTTCGTCGGCTCGGAGCCGAAACCGCGCCCGCCGCGCTGCGCGAGCGTGTCGGAATAGCCGCCCGCATATTCGATCCACTGGCCGTTACCGTCCGGGCAGATCATCGATGTCGCGACGCGGTCGAGGAAGTCGCGGTCATGGCTGACGAGGATGATGGTGCCGCCGTAATCGTTCAGCAGTTCTTCGAGCACGTCGAGCGTTTCGAGGTCTAGGTCGTTGGTCGGCTCGTCGAGCACCAGCAGGTTCGACGGCTTCGCGAAGGCGCGGGCGAGCATGAGCCGCGCGCGTTCGCCACCGGAAAGCACCTTCAGCGGCGAGCGCACTTGTTCCGGCAGGAAAAGGAAGTCCTGCATGTAGGACGCGACGTGGCGCGCCGCGCCGTTCACGACGACGAGGTCGCCATGCCCGCCCGTCAGCGCATCGGCGACGGTCATGTCGGGCTTGAGGCTGTCGCGGTTCTGCTCCAGCGCGGCGATTTCGAGATTGGTGCCGAGGCGCACATTGCCTTCGTCGGGTTCAAGCGCGCCAATGAGCATCTTGAGCAGCGTCGTCTTGCCCGCGCCGTTCGGCCCCGCGAGGCCGATGCGCGCGCCGCGCATGACGCGCGTTGAGAACTTCTCGACCACGGGCTTGCCGCCGCCATAGGACTTAGAAATGCCCTCGGCCTCGATCACCAGCTTGCCGGATTGCGCGCCCTCGGCCGCTTCCAGCCTCGCGGCGCCGGGCGCGCGTCGTGCCGTGCGCAGCTCGTCGCGCAGGCTATGCAGCGCACCGAGGCGACGGACGTTGCGCTTGCGCCGCGCGGTGACACCGTAGCGCAGCCAATCGGCCTCACGCTCGATCTTGCGCGCGAGCTTGTGCCGGTCGAGTTCCTCCTGCGCCAGAAACTCGTCGCGCCAGTCCTCGAACTTGCCGAAGCCGAATTCGAGCGTTCGCGTCGTGCCGCGATCCACCCACACGGTCGAGCGCGACAGGTTGGTGAGGAAGCGCCGGTCGTGGCTGATGATGACGAGCGCCGATTTCATCGCGGCGAGGCGCTTTTCGAGCCACTCGATCACCTGAATGTCGAGGTGGTTTGTCGGCTCGTCCAGCAGCAGAACGTCCGGGTTCGCGGCGAGGATGCGGACGAGCGCCGCGCGGCGCGCTTCGCCGCCCGAAAGCGTGGTGGGCGCTTCCTCGCCGGTGAGGTCGAGCTCTCCGAGGAGCAGCCGCGCCTGATAATGATCGTCCGTCGGGCCGAGGCCGCTTTCCACATACGACAGCACCGTGGCGTGGTCGCCGAAATCGGGCTCCTGCGGCAGATAGCGCATGATCGCGCCGGGCTGTGCGAAGCGGCTGCCGCTGTCCGGCTCGATCAACCCCGCCGCGATTTTCATGAGCGTGGATTTGCCGGTGCCGTTGCGCCCCACGATCGCGATGCGGTCGCCTTCGGACACGACAAGGCTCGCGCCGTCGAAAAGCGACGTGCCGCCGAAGGTCAGCGCGATATTCTGTAGCGTGAGAAGCGGTGCGGCCATGTGCGGGGCGTTGGTTCCATCTGGTTGGGATGCCCGCAGATTTGGACAGGAACGCCGCGCGATGCAATCTTTTCCGGTGGCGAGCGGTTGGAAGCTTCAGATTTCGCTCGCTTGGCTTGGGCGCATGCCGAAACCTGGCTGAAACGGAACGGCCGGACCAATGGCCCGACCGCTGAACAATCAAAAGGGGCGACGCTTAAAGCCCCACTTCCTTCACACCTTCCGGTTCGCCGACAACCGTCACAATGAGGTTCTTCGGTTCGAGCAACCGCTTGGCGACGCGCTTCACATCGGCGACGGTCACAGCTTCGATCTCGCCGTTGCGGCGTTCGATGTAGTCGGCGCCAAGGCCATCAAGCTGGATGGCGAGAAGCTGCGCCGCGATCTTCCCGCTGGTGTCGAAGCGCAGCGCGTAGGAGCCTATGAGATAGTCTTTCGCCTGCTGAAGCTCGGTCTCGGTCAGGCCTTCCTTCGACACGCGCTCAAGCTCTGCGCGGATCAGGTCGAGGGACTGCGCCACGCTCTTGTTTTCCGTCGCGACGCCGCCGGCAAAGATGCCCGCATGGTCCAGCGGATATAGATAGGTGTAGACGCCATAGGCGAGGCCGCGCTTCTCGCGCACTTCCTGCATCAGCTTCGACGAGAAGCCGCCGCCGCCGACAACGTAGTTCAGGATGAACGCCGGGATGAAGTCGGGATCCTTGCGCTTCAGGCCCTGGAAGCCGAACTGCACGACGGACTGCGGGTTGGGCATCGCGACAACGCGCTGTTTGGAGACATTCGCGAGCGTCACCTCCGGCACCTGCTTGAGATCGCCCTTCTCGGGCAAGTCGCCAAACACGGTGTCGAGCAGATCGCCGAGCTGCTTGGCGTCGATATCGCCGACCACGGCAACCTTGAGGTTATCGCGGGCGAAGATGCGCTTGCGGTAGGCTTTCAGATCGTCGGGCGTAATGGACTCTATGCTTTCCACCGTGCCGTTCGATGAGCGGCCGTAGGGATGGGCGCCGAACGCGAGCTTGTACCATTCGATGGAGCTGACCTTGTCCGGGTCTTTCTCCTCAAGCCGCAAATTCGCGAGAAGCTGCTCGCGGATGCGGTTCGCGTCGTCCGCGTCGAAATGCGGATCGTTAAGCGATGCGCGCAGAAGTTTGATCGCGTCCTCGCGATTTTGCGTCAGCGTCTGGAACGAGCCGGAAAAGTTGTCGTAGTTCGCACTGAACGACATCTTGGCGGCCAGTTCTTCGAGGCGCTTCTGGAATCCCGAGGAATCGAGATCGCCAGCGCCTTCATCGAGCATGCCCGAAACGAAGGTCGCCACGCCGGACTTGCCGTCGGGGTCCTGCGTGGAGCCGCCCTTGAAGGCAAACTGGAGGCTGAGTATCGGGCGGCTGTGATCTTCCACGAGCCACGCCTCGATACCCTTTTTGCTGACGACTTTCTGAATCTGCATGGCGCTCGCTGGCAGGACGGCTCCGAAAAGGAGCGAAACAAACAAAGCTGAGGCAGCAAGCGACTTCATAAGTCGGCTGCCGGAAATCTTGAATATCATGTGGGTCTTCCGCTCCTCAATGCAACGTGCCGCCAGCGGAAGCCGGACGGGGATCGACCTTCGCCACCTGCGAAGGTTCGGGGATGAGATAGCCTGTCACGGAGCGCTTCCGCTTCAGGTACTTCGCCGCGACGGCCTGAACGTCCTCGCGCTTGACCGCCTTCAGCCGTTCGGACCGGGCCTCGACATCGTCGACCGTGCGGCCCGTGGCAAGGCTCCAGCCATAGGTATGCGCAAGGCTCTGCTGGCTGTCGGAGGAATAGACAAGGTTCGCGATTTCGCTCGTCTTGGCGCGCTCAAGCTCTTCGTCCGTGACGCCGTTTCGTATCACTTCATCGATCACTTCATCGATTGAGGCCTCGATGTCTTCCAGCTTGTTGTCTCCCGCAGCCACCGCGTAGAAGCCGAAGCGGCCATTGTCGAGGGCAAGCCCGCTGTACCATGCGCTTGCGGCGGATGCCTTTTTCTCCTCGCGCACGAGCTTGTTGTAGATGCGGCTCGTGTTGCTCGCGCCGACGATGCGCCCGAGCAATTGCATCGCCTCGGCTTCGCCGTTGGTGGCGGTGTTGAAGCTCGGCGCGGTGTAGTAGCGCTCAAGCGTCGCCTTGCCGACGCGGCCGTCGCGCAGAAGGACGCGCTTCTCGGCGACCGGCTCCGGCTCGGATGGGCGTTTGCGCGGAGCGCCGACAGCCGAGTTCGCGGGGATCTTGCCGTAGGTTTCCTTCGCGAGCCTGACAACTTCTTCCGGCTCCACATCGCCGGTTACGACGAGAACCGCGTTATTTGGCGCATACCACTTCTTGTAGTGGGCGATGGCGTCCTCGCGGGTGAGGCCCTTCATCTCAGTTTCCCAGCCGATGATCGGCGTGTGGTAAGGGTGCGCCGTGTAGAGCGAAGCCATCATCTGCTCCTGCAGGAGCGAAGACGGGTCGTTGTCAACTCGGCTGCGGCGCTCTTCAAGGATGACCTTGCGCTCGGTGAGAACATCGTTCTCCGCGAGCTTGAGGTTTGCCATGCGGTCGGCTTCCATCTCCATCACCTTCGGAAGTTTGTCCTTGGCGACGCGCTGGAAATAGGCCGTGATGTCCTGCGCGGTGAATGCGTTGTCCTGTCCGCCGAGGCGCGCAACGATTTTCGAGTACTCGCCCGCCGGAATCTTGTCCGTACCCTTGAACATCAGATGTTCGAGGAAGTGCGCGATGCCCGACTTGCCGAGCGGTTCGTCAGCCGCGCCGACCTTGTACCACACCATGTGCGTGACGACCGGCGCACGGCGATCCGGGACGACCACGATTTCGAGGCCGTTATCCAGCGTGCCGTGATAGGCAAGACGCGCGGGAGACGAGGTTTGCGCGGCGGCGAGGGTATCGAGGGGGGACAGCGCTAAAGCCATGAGCAGGGCACCAAGGAGTTTGATTTTGGTCAGTTTGCCCGATCTAGATGGCGTTGAACAGGGGTGGGTTCCATATGATGAAGCTTGAAACATCGGCAATCCGGCATCCTTCTGCAAAGAGTCGCTGAAGATATAGCTCTTTCCCTCCATGGCGCCAGTAGTGGTGCGGCGATTTCATGACATTGCGAGATAAAAGTCGTCCTCCGGCTCGGAAATAGGACGATCGGTAGGATATTACATTTTTGTCATGTGCCGAGGTTGTGTAGAGGAAGCGCCCAAGACATCGACCGATCGGGCAAGAATCTGCGGTCCAATCGCCCAATACATCCCGCTCATTCACATCGCCCTCGCAATCGTGACCGCCTCTGGCGGTGTCATCGCAATAGCAGTCGGGGCTTTCGCGTGCATCTCTCCGAACTCGGTGAACAGGAGGTTTTTGTTTTACAATTCATATGCCGGGTACGAACGCATGCATTGACCCTGCCCTCGATGCATTGAGAGAAACGCACCGTTTTCGGTAGGCAAAAACCCACACGAACAAGCTTATCCTCGGCCGCTTGCACGGGAGCTTCCACAAGCAGGAGCGAAGCCAAAGATATGACCGCTAGATTGATCATGACAATCAGTCCTCTGATTACGGTGTAAATATTATCGAAGGTATCAGGTAACTTTCATCGGTCTATTTTACTGCGCCATTTGGGCGAGGTAACATTCAATTAATCCGCGCTCGCCTAGCCTGCCTCCAAACGTTCCAACAACGAAGAGGCAATGTCATGAAGTCTTTAGCGCTTGCGGTCGCCGCTGTGTTCCTTCTAACCACAGCTGCTTCTTTCAATGCCGATGCGGCGAGCCGTAATCAGGGCCAGTACAGTCAGTCAGGCAAGAGCCACCTGAACAAGTCGAAAAACAAGGCTAGCCAGATGGGCAAGTCGAGCGACCGCCGCGCCAAGGCCCGCACAACCGGCCAGCGCAGCGGTCAATATGGCAGCCGCGGCTGATCCACCCCAGGCAACAGAGCTTCGGCGGCCATCCCAGCCGAAGCTCCCCTTCACCTCAACCAAGCGGGGAAGTTCATGAAAATCATCGTCTTTGCAGCCATTCCTCTTTTCACCATCCTCGCCGCGTCAGGGTCGGCAACGGCTCAAACGGGTCAGGGCATTGACAACGCTCACGCCCAGCGGCAGCTATCGCGCGCGATGCAGAACCGGGCGAATCCCGTTCGCGACCGCTCGCAGGCGGCGAAGCGTGCGACCCAGAAGCGCCAGCAAGCCCGTCTCAAAGCCCGCTCACAGCAGATGAGACGGGAACCGGCCAGCGGCACCCGGTACTAGGCGCGCCTACTCTTGGACCCTGAAGCGTCAGCGCACCATCGCGCGCTGGCGCTAGATCCCCTTCCTAACCAGCGGCGCCCCGCCCAACTTCGTCGCCCTCGCCACGACGTCGAAAATGAAACTCAGCGCGTCCTCGATGTCCCGGTCGAAATCCCTCGGATACATTTCCGCAAGCGTGCGCGCCAAAGCCCATTTCATTGCCGCGAAGTGCTCGGGCTGAACACCCGCACAGGCGTGGCGCAAGCCGAGATATTCGATCTCGGGAAGCGAGGCGCGCCCGGCTTCTGCGTCAACAGGCCAGAGCTGGCTTGAGCGCGTCAAGGCGATGGTGCTGCGTAACATCAAGGTGAATTGCATCTGCTGCGCCGCGAAGTCGCCTTTGAATAGCGACGCCGCTTCGGGGACCGCTTCAAAAAACCGCTCATACATGAGAGACACGATTTCCGGCAGGTCGCTTTCGATATTCGAGAAAAATTCTCGCAAGGCGGCTAACTGGTTAGGCACTATCAACGAAAACACCCCACACTCGACACAGCATCTTACATCCGGCGTAAGAATAGGGAAAACACCGCGAACACGCAATTTGCCCATGAGGGAGAAATGAACGGCGCGCGAAAGCAAAGCCTCAGCCTTGGCTCAATCTCGCGCTGGCTTCGCGCCTGCCGATGAGGGGCAGTAAGTCCTTCAGCTCCGGCCCGCGTTCCAGCCCCGTCAGCGCCAACCGCAAGGGATGAAACAGCGCGCGCCCCTTAGCGCCCGTCGCCTGCTTCACAGCCTCGGTCCAGATTTTCCAGGTGCCCTGGTCCCACGGCTCCGGCGGCAGAAGCGCGAGCGCCTTCTCGACGAGCGCCGCGTCCTCGATCACCGGCGTGATGGGCCCTTTCGCCACGCGCCACCACAGATCGACATCGGCGAACACTTCGAGATTGGCGCGCACCGCAAGCCAGAACGCCTCGCCGCCATCGATGCCGCGAGCCGCCAGCCGCTCCGCCACCGCTTCATACGGCGTCGCGTGCAGAAGCTTCGTGTTGAGGCCCGCGAGTTCGGCGGGATCGAAGCGGGCGGGCGCGCGCGAGATCTTCGCGAGATCGAACAGCGATGCCAGCGCCGCAAGGCTCTCCTGCGGGTGCAACGCCTCCGAAGTGCCGATGAGCGCCGCATGCGTCATCACCGCGAGCGGCTCGAAACCGTCGTCGCGGAGCCCGGCGATGGACAGCGAGCCGATGCGCTTCGACAGCGCCTCACCCTGCGCGCCGATGAGCAGATTGTTATGCGCGAAACGCGGGACGGCAGCGCCCAGCGCCTCGAAAAGCTGAATTTGAACGGCGGTGTTGGTGACGTGGTCCTCGCCGCGAATGATGTGCGTGACGCCGGTGTCGGCATCGTCGGCGACGCTCGTGAAGGTGTAGAGCGGCGTGCCGTCCTCACGGATGAGCACGGGATCGGAGATGGTGCCCGCGTCGATTTCCTGCGGCCCGCGAATGAGGTCGTCCCACGCGGTCGGCCGCTGGTCGAGCTTGAAGCGCCAATGCGGCTTGCGTCCGGCGGCCTCCAGTTCGGCGCGCTCGGCGTCGGTCAGGTTCAGCGCCGCGCGGTCGTAGACCGGAGGCTTGCCGCGCGCCATTTGCAGCTTGCGCCTCCGCTCAAGCTCCGCCGCCGTTTCATAAGCCGGATAGAGCCGCCCCGCCTGCTTCAGCTTTTCCGCCGTTTCGGCATAGAAGGCGAAGCGCTCCGACTGGCGAAATTCCTCGTCCCACGTCAGCCCGAGCCAGTGCAGATCCTCGCGGATGCCGTCGACGTATTCTTCCTTAGAGCGCTCAAGGTCCGTGTCGTCGAAGCGGAGCACGAAGACGCCGCCCTCGCGCCGCGCGAACAGCCAGTTGAACACGGCGGAGCGGATGTTGCCGATGTGAAGCCGGCCCGTGGGGCTCGGCGCGAAGCGGACTTTGACCTGTGTCACGGAAGTTGCTCGCGGAAGCGATTGACGATCGGATAACGGCGGTCGCGCCCGAAATTACGCTCGGTGATCTTCACGCCGGGGGCCGCCTGCCGCCGCTTATACTCCGAAAGATAGAGCAGGCGCTCCACCTTTTTCACGGTTTCAGGTGCATGGCCGCGCGCGACGACGGCGGATAACGGCTCTTCGCGGTCCACGAGGCATTCGAGGATGTCGTCGAGCGCGTCATAAGGCGGCAGCGAATCCTGATCCGTCTGGTTCTCGCGAAGCTCGGCGGTCGGCGCTTTGGTGATGATGTTTTCCGGGATGACGACGCCGCCCGGCCCGAGGCAGCCCTTCGGCACGCGCTCGTTGCGGAACCGCGACAGCGCGAAGACCTGCGTCTTGTAAAGATCCTTGATCGGGTTGAAGCCGCCGTTCATGTCGCCATAAAGCGTTGCGTAGCCCGCCGACACCTCGGACTTGTTGCCCGTGGTCACGACCATGCCGCCGAACTTGTTCGACACGGCCATTAGCGTCGTGCCGCGAATGCGCGATTGCAGGTTTTCCTCCGCGAGGCCGGGCGCGGCACCCTTGAACAGTGGCGCGAGCATGCCGCCGAACACCTCGACCGCCGTGTGGATCGGCACGATGTCGTAGCGCACGTCGAGCGCTTCCGCGCAAGCTGCCGCGTCGTCGAGCGAGGCGCCAGACGTGTAGCGGTAGGGTAGCATGATGCAATGCACGCGTGCCGCACCCAGTGCATCGGTCGCCATTGCGGCGCAAATCGCGCTGTCGATGCCGCCGGAAAGGCCCAGCACCACGCCGGGGAAGCGGTTTTTCTCGACATAGTCGCGCAGTCCGATCACGCAGGCGAGATAGGCCGCCTCGCGACCTTCCTCGACGCGCGCGCTCGGACCCTCGACACACGCCCAGCCGCCCGCGTCGCGCCGCCATTCGGTGAGCGCGAGCGCCGTCTCCCACGCCGGAAGCTGCGCCGCGAGCGCGCCGTCGCGGTTGAGCGCGAAGGATGCGCCGTCGAACACAAGTTCGTCCTGTCCGCCGAACTGATTGATATAGAGCAACGGCAGACCGGCTTCGGCCACCCGCGCGCGAGCCACGTCGAGCCGCTGCGCGCGCTTCTTCAGCGTGAAGGGCGATCCGTTCGGCGAAATCAGAAGCTCCGCGCCGCGCGCCGCAAGCGATCCCACGATGGCGGGCGTCCAGATATCCTCGCAGATCGGCAGCCCGAGGCGAAGCCCGGCGAAATCCACTGGTTCGGGCAACGGCCCCGGCGCGAACACGCGCTTCTCGTCGAACACGCTGTAGTTCGGCAGGTCCACCTTGTAGCGCAGCGCCTCGATGCGCCCGCCCGCGAGCAGCGCGACCGCGTTATAAGCCTTGCCATCTTCGCCCCACGGCGTGCCGATGAGCAGCGCCGGGCCGCCGTCCGCCGTCGTGGCCGCAAGCGCGCGCGTCGCCTCCATGCAAGCTGCCACGAAGGCGGGCTTCAGGATGAGGTCTTCCGGCGGATAGCCCGCGATGAAAAGCTCCGAAAAAACCACCAGATCGGCCGCCACAGCGCGCGCATCATCCCGCGCCGCGCGGGCCAGTGCGACATTTCCGGCGAGGTCGCCCACAACGGGGTTGAGCTGAGCACAGGCGATGCGGAAGGATGCAGTCATGGCGCGAAGGTCTCCGATTCCCGCCGACGAAGAGAACGGCGAGACGTGTGCAGGGTGCACCACAAATTACGTCACGTTGCACGATTTTACGTCGGATTACGTCAGACGTGCACACTAATTCAAGACCCGAATGCCGTCACGGGGTCTCGATCCGGCAGATCGCCGTCGGCAAGGGCGAGGAGGCGCTTCAGCACGCGACCACAGGATTTCGCCAGTGGTGGCCGTCGAGCGGTTGCCTAAACAGGCGCGATTTGTTATTTGATTTAAGGATGCGCCCGCCCTTCGCGGAGCGGAGCACCATGCCGGCTTAGCACAGTGGTAGTGCAGCGGTTTTGTAAACCGAAGGTCGGGGGTTCAAATCCCTCAGCCGGCACCATAACCTAAGATTGCAAAAATTGGCTTCAGCGGGTTCGCTGAACTCGCGCAAGGCGAATAGTCCCGCTTGGCATCAGGTCTGTCCAGACCGAGGCTGCGAGCCTTTATCAAGTTTCAAGATACTTCGACGGGCTCTTGGCGCCTTGTCAGAGACGCGTTCCGCAAGGCCGGAAAAGCGGCGCTGATCGCAACCGTAGCAGCGATGCAGGCGGCTCCGCCCGCCACGAGGGCGAGATTTACCGACGAAGCCCCGGCGACCATACCCGTTTGCAGTCCGCCAAACGCCGGCCCGGCATTGGACTGGAAAAGCCACAAGGCGAACACCCTGCCCCGAAACGGATCCGGTACGCTGCACTGGAGCAATGCTACTCTCAGGATTTGGGCGATGGAGCTGAAAAAGCCGAGGAGCCCAAAGAGAAACGATGTCGATTCAATAGTTTGCCCGGATGAAACGCACGCCGCGCAAAGCCCCCAACAAATCGTAGCCCAGAAGAGCATCCGCCCCGGCTGCGCGACATGCCTCGTCCATCCCGATGTCAGCGCGGCGATCAGGCCCCCGATCGCGGGCGCCGTGTAAAGCAGGCTCGCGCCTGCTGCTCCGGCGGCGAAGGTATCGATTGCGATCTTTGGAATGAGCACCTGCGGAGCAACAAAAAGCGTTGTAGCCAGCTCGGTCGCCAGCAGCGCAACGACGAGGGGATTCGATTTGAGGTAAGCGACGGCTCCGGCCAGACCGGGAGAGGAACGGTCGCCTTCATGGCCGCGCTCTGGCGGCAGGGATGGCAGGCACGAGAGAAGCACCGGCGTTATCGCCGCGCCGACCACGACGAAGGCGTAACAGAACGCGAATCCAGGCCCCGCTATGAAGAGTGCTGCGATGGGAGGGCCGATAATCGCGCCCGTCTGAAGTCCGATAGCGGTGAGCGCCCCGGCGGCGGCCAGGTGCTCGCGCGGGAGAAGCGAGGGAGCCGCCGCCATGAGGGCCGGAGAGCTGAAGCCGCCTGCGATGCCACCCAGGCTGACCGCCAGATAGATGACCCACAGGTGCGGATGCTCAAGGCACGCGTTCCCAAGCAATATGAGCATCGTGATGAGAAATGCGCTTCTGCTCCAAACCATCTGGGGCTTGCGGTCGTAGCGGTCGGCCATCGGCGCACCGACAAGTAGCCCGAGCGCGGTTCCGCCTGCGGCCGCGAACGCGACTGCGCCGACGTGAAACGACGATTGAGTGAGCGCGAAAACCTGAAGGCTCACGGCGACGGCGAGCACGCCATAGACGAGCAGCGAAGCCGTCCGCGCAATAAACAGCAGACGGAACGGCGCGCTCTGGCGAAGGGGAGCGATGTCCACCAGCAGGCGCGAGAGGCGTACCCGCAAGAGCGCCATGGATCGGCCTATCCTATTTGATCGAAAAACGCACAGGCGCGGTGATGGTCAGCGGCGCGCCGGGCGGCGGGGCGGGCAGCGGCGAAGCGCGCCTCACCAGATCGAGCGCTTCCGCGTCGAGATCCCGATGGCCTGAAGGTTTCCGCAACGAAGCCGAAAGTACTTTTCCGGAACGATCGAGACTGAAAGTCACCACGGCGGTGCCGGTTTCGCCTCTGGAGCGCGCATCGGCCGGGTAGCGCTTGTTGCGGCCGAGATGCGTCATCAACCGGCTTTCCCAAGTGGCGATGGCGACGGCCGAGGATTGGCCCGCCCCTGACTGTCGCGCAGCGCTCCGGTCGGACTTCTGAACCTCCGCCGCAGACTCGATGGCGGCGACCGACGCAGGCGCGGGCTTATTCGGCTTTTTCACCGGTTCGGGCTTGGGCGTTTCAATTGGAAGCGGAACCTCTACGGTTTCCATCTGCGGTAAAGGCGGTTTGATTTCGTCCGGCTGCTCGTCGGGCTTTTCCTCGACGGGTTTTTCAGCCTCATCCGGCAGGGGATCGGGCGTTTCCGAGGGCTTCTCTACCGGCTCGATGGAGTTGCTCTGAACCTCCTGCGCGGCAAACATCGCGTTGCCGATTTCGGTCATGTCCGTGCGAGCGGCTTGGTCAACATCGATCGACAGGTCGATCATGAGCGCGGGGGGCGCGCCCGCGTTTGCCTGAATTTCGGGGGTCTGCGCGAAACCGACGCCCACGAGAGCCGCGACGCCGGCAACCGTCGCGCTGGCGGAACCCCACAGCGCGATTGTCGCCGCGCCATTGCCTCTTCGGTCAAGCAATCTGTCCGCGAGCCGGATCAACGCCTCGTCGATGCCGCGAGGGGGAGGCGCGGTCATGGGGCGGTCTGGGCGGCGGAAGGCGACGGCGCACCTGCGGTTTCGAGCCCCACAAGCGCGACCTTCAGATAGCCCGCATCGCGCAGCACATTCATAACCGCCATGAACTCGCCATAGGGCACGCCCTTGTCCGCGCGGAGATAAATGCGTGTCTCGCGGTTGCCGGACGCGGCCGCGTCGATAGCGCCCGCCAGCGCATCGCGAGAAATCGCCTCATTGCCGAGCGCGAGCGAGTAATCGCCCTTTAGCGTGAGATAAAGCGGTTTCTCAGGCTTTTGCGCGGGCTTCGCCGTGGATGCGGGCAAGTCCACGTTTATGTCCACCGTCGCGAGCGGCGCGGCCACCATGAAGATGATGAGCAGCACCAGCATCACGTCGATCATCGGCGTGACGTTGATTTCGCTCGCCTCCGGCAGATCGTCGCCGCCGCCATGGTTATCCAATAATCCCCCGGCCATGGCTTTATTCCGCAGCCTGCCCGAAGCGCACCACGCGGCTCGACGGAACCTTGCGATAGTCGAGATCGCGGCTGACGAGGCACAGCACGCCCGCAGCCACGTCGCCGAGCAACGCGCGGTAGGCCTGAATCCGCCGAACGAAAGCGTTGTAGACGATGACGGCGGGGATCGCCGCGACAAGCCCGATGGCCGTAGCAAGTAGCGCTTCGGCGATGCCCGGTGCGACGACGGCTAGGTTTGTCGTCTGTGCCTTCGAGATGCCGACGAAGCTGTTCATGATGCCCCATACCGTGCCGAACAGGCCGACGAAGGGCGCGATAGAGCCGATTGTCGCGAGCACGCCTGTTCCTTGCGAGATGCGCCGCCCTGCCGCCGCCTCGATGCGTGAAAGCATCAGTTGCACCCGCTGTTTCAGCCCCTCGCCGCCCGCGTGATCGACGGCCGCATCTGAAAGGGCGGCTTCGCGCGCCGCTGCGGCGAGCATTTCCCGCGCCGGGCCGCCGTTGCCATCGGTGGCTGAAAGCGCTTCGCCCATAGTCCGAGCCTCGCGAACGGCGTCGAGCGTGCGTCGCGCGCTCCCTCGCGCGCCGGCAAGTTCGATCGTCTTTGCGAGAAGGATCGTCCACGTCGCCAGCGAAGCGAGTGCGAGACCGATCATGACCGCCTTCACGAGGCTGTCCGCCGCCATGAACATGCCCCAGGGGGAAAGGTCGCGCGGGAGATCGGTGCGAGCCGTTTTCGCGGGCGCGGGCAGTTCGCCGGGTGCCGGCGCGCTTTCCTGCTGTGAGGCCGCCGCTTCCGGGGCCGACACAGGCAGCGGCGAGCCGTGCCCTTCACTCGGATGGGCGGAACCGTTAGCGAGTGGCGCAACCGGCGATGACGATAAGTCCTGCGCCAGCGCGGTCGCGCCGGGATCGAAGGCGAGCGCCGCGAGCAGGAGGAAGGTAGCGGCAAGCCGGATGAATTTCGCGAGCCAAACGCAATCAGTCATGTGAATGCCGGTCTTTCGATGGTTACGATACAAACGCTTCGGCGCTTCTGCCCCGAACCTTGGTTCAAAAATCGTGACGGCCACCGATGTTCGCCATTTACGACAAAATAAAGGAACAAGGGCGCGCGCGGTCTCTCCTCTGGCTGGATACGCAGCAATGCGTTACGTCCGAACAAATACAATATCGCCATTATAGCGGGCAAGCAGTCGGCTTCTTAATGAATTTCGTTCACTAGAATTTGGTATTGAAACACAATATTGATGCCCATCATGCGAGATCTATAATTATTCTAATTATATACAGCTGTATTGAAACGTCTGGCGCTCTGGTTTTTGGGCGCGCCACGCGATGCGCTGCGCCAGGGCGACGGCCTTTTTGAGATCGAGCGCTCCATCAAACAGCGCCGAGCCGAAAGGCACGACGCTGTTAGCAGGTAGGGAGCAGACGACACGCCTCACCGTCAGACCCGGCCGAAATTTCCTACCTCTGCATCAGAAGTCGATCTTCGTGCTGACCAGGAATGTGCGACCGGTTTCATAGAGGGGTCGTACCACGCCGGTGCCGTATTCCAGACCGTAGGTGCCGCGGGCGGCATAAGTCGCGTCGAAGATATTTTTCACCTCGCCGCGCAGCGTCAATGACGAGAGCGACGGTGGGCGGTACTCGACAAAGGCGTTGGCGACTTCGTAGCCTTCGATCTTGCCGATTCCAGTGGCAGGATCTTCGAGTTCGTCGTAGTCGAAGACAATCTCGACATCGGCCCCGACCGTCAGATTCCACTGCGTGAAGGTGTGTGCCACCTCGAACGCCAGCACGTCGCCGAGCGGGGCGGTGAGATACTGGCCGAGATAGGTGTCAGCCGGCTGCCCATCGATTTCCGCGTCCGTGCGCGCGAAACGCACCCGCGCGAAGCCGTCGCCCCAGTTATAGGTGCCGCCGATGTGGAAGCCCCGCGTTTGCACGTCGAAAGCACGCAGTGCCATGTTGGCAGCCCATAGAGGCACACGCGCATTGTCGATTTCGGTCTGAAACACGCCAGCTTCGAACCGGAAAGCCTCATAAGGAACTACAAAGCCCGCAGTGTAGTTGTCTGACGTGACCGACTTCGGGCCAGCGCCATAATCCCAGGCAGCGTTCTGGACATAGTTCTCGGCAAGCGGCACCCCGGCCCAGACGTGCGAGTAGCCGGCTTTGGCAATAAGGAAGCTGGTCAACTCGTATTCGCCCGAGACATTGCCGCTGAGGCCCTGGTCGCTGGAACTGAAGCCGTTGACGCCCTCAAAATCCTGATGGTCGCCACGCACGCCGAAAGACAGCTTTGTGCGCTCGAAAGGCGTCAGCCTTGCCTGGGCATAGGCGCCGATATTATCGGCCTTTTCCGATGTCGAAGGCGTATTGCCGATATACTTCGCGCGGTCGCGATAGAAATCGACGCCCGTCACGATGTTGCCGATGGATAAAGCGAACTTGTTCTCCAGCTTTCCGTTGAGGCTGTCGGTGATGCCTTCGCTGGTGTAATCATAGGTGGAGGTTCTGACCAGATACTGATCGATCGCCACTTTCGATCGGTTGTACGCTAGCACGAATTTTGGATCCCACCAGCCCTCTGGGGACACGTCGGTATAAGTGAAGACTGTATTCTGCCGATCAAGCGTGTAGGGTCTTACGACTGGCCACCTCGACTCGTCGGCAACCATTCGTTCGACATTTGCCCGGAATGGGCGCATGGCGTCGTCGCGCAACTGCTCGTGGCTGATCTCGAAGCGGTGGCCGTCAGTGCTCTGATAGGCAAACTTGCCGAGCCCGCTCACAAAGTCCGTCTCTGTGCCGAGCACTTCCTGACCGTTGCCGGCAGTGAACTCACTTCCTTTGGCGAAGTTGAAGGAGCCGAGCGCCTCGAAACCATTCTGACGACCGTAGACAGCGAGATTGTTGGTCGAAGTATTGCCGTTGAAGTTGTAAGTTGTCTTCAGGAACCCGCCGAGGCCATCCTTGGCAAGGAGATCGGCCACGTCCTTGGTCTCGTAAGCGATCGCGCCGCCGAGCGCGCCGGGGCCCGCATCGGCGGGAGCGACACCCGCATCGACGCGCACAGCCTTCAGGAGGTTCGGATCGATAATCGTCGTCGCATTGTGATGGAAGACCTTGTTGTTCTGGCGCGAGCCGTCGATCGAAACTGCGAGATTGGTCTCCTCGACGCCCTGCACGTAGACCTTCTGGGACATTGGCAGCGAGGAGCCGACGGTAATGCGCGGCTCTCCGCGGAACACGCTTCTGATGTCGTTCGCGTTGCGACGTTCGAGATCCGCGCTCGTAACGTTGACCTCACTGACGCCGCCTCGCCCGATCCCTTCTCCTGCGCCCCTGACGTCTATCGTATCGAGAGCGATACCTTCGCCGGGCGCGACACCGCCGTCGCCTCCGCCCGCGTCACCGCCCTGCGCTTCGATCGCGACCGTGCGCGTCCCCGTAAAGCGATAGTTGAGCCCCGAACCGGCGAGGATCGCTCTGAGCGCCGTCTCGGCTGAATACTGGCCGCTTACTGCCTGCGAGGTTCCGCCGATCGCCCCCGCACCCGGACGCACCACCTGGATTCCGGTCGCCGCCGTAAAATCGGCAAGCGCGGAAAGGCGCCGCTTGGCCGGAATATTGAAGTCGTAGGTCGTATTCGCCTGCGCCCACGCCTCTGGCATATCGGCAACGACAAGCGACAACGCGCACATCGATACACCGCAGCTCAGCGCTGCGGCTCGAACGTATTTCTGCATAGTTTAATGCCCCACACCCACACTCGGGGCACGCGTCCGGCGGCCCCACCCATATGTTCAACGGGCAGGAGGGGCAAACCCCGCAAAAAAAATGAAATCCTCAGCGATAGATCAGCGTGGCGAAACCTGGCACGGATAATATCCTGAGTTTTAGTGCGCTTTGCAGGGCCTCTAGCACGGCGCCTGGGTCATCGGCGCGGAAAGTGCCGGAGAGCGTGAGGTGCTTTAGCGCCGGATCGGCGAACACCACGCGGCCCGGTGCCATTTTGCTCAGTTCTTCGACGACGTGCGAGAGTGGGACTCGGTCAAGGATGATCAATCCCCGACGCCAGGCCAACGCCTGATCGGGATCGACTGCGACAGGCGAGCCTAGACTGCCGTCCTGAAGCGCGACGCTCTGCCATGCCGTCAGCCGGACCGGCCCGCCGCGCGTAACTTCGACATCGGACACTGCGACTTCGCCGCGTTCGACGGTGACGACACCGGCCTCGCGATCGATCCCGAAGGCGGTGCCGAGCACCCGCGAATCGACGCGCCCGGCATGGACGGCGAAAGGACGCGTTTTGTCCGGTACCACATCGAACCAGACCCGGCCGCGTAGCAGGGTGATCTCGCGGAGTTCCTCGCCCATAAGGCTGTTTAGCGCCGTATCACCGTCAAGAAAGGCCGTCGTGCCGTCGGCGAGTCGCACTTCACGCCGTTCGCCGGGACGCGTCGCGACATCGGCGAAAGCACGGTCGAGCATGCCGACATCGCGCCAAACCGCAACGCCACATGCCAGCGCCACGGTGACGATGCCGGCAGCGGCGAACCGGAAGCCTCCGGTCAGCCATCCGCGCGGTTGCAGCGCGGGACGGTCGGTGACACGATGCCAGCCGTTTGCAGCAAGCTGCGCTGCGGGGCGGTCGAGCGCACCCCACAGTTCGGAGACCTCGCGCATCGCATCATGATGGGCAGGATCGGCCATAAGCCAAACCCGGTAGGTGCGTCGCGTCTCTTCAGAGGCGAGTGGGTTATTGAGGCGCACGAACCATTCGGTTGCCTCGCGCGAAGCCTGCTCGCGGTCCTCGCTGTGGTCGGATGCGGATTCCATCTCATTCTCGCAAAGCGTCCACTTTAAGCACGCGCCACTTTATATATATCCGAATAGTGTTCGGGCAGTCGATGCCAGGTGGAAGGGTTGGCGCGTTCTGCGGCACGCACTCTCATTCTTGTAGACAAAATCGAGCCGAAGAAAGCATAGCCAACGAGAGCCGGGAGCGCTCGCACTAAGTTCTCAAAAAACGCCTGCTTCGCCTCAAATTTTCTCGCGCCGTCGTTTCCAATTGCGACAGAATTCGAGGGCGGAGATCATTTCCTTCTCGACGGTGGAGACCGAAATGCCCAAGGTGCGGGCAATCTGTGGATAAGTCATCCCGTCGATCTTGCTAAGAAGCAAGATGCGCTGGGTACGACGAGGCAGTGTCTTGAGCGCGCGCATCAGCGCGTCGAACTCCATCCGGCTCGCAACTGCGTCCTCCGGACAAACCTCACCGGCCTGCACCTGCTCGCTCGACACGCTCTCGGCATAGGACGCGCGTACCTTTTCAGCCCGCATGGCATCGAGCGCAAGATTGCGTGCCGTCGTGACCACCAGACCGACATCACGTTCCCGTACATCGCGATTCATGAGCTTGAGAAAGGTGTCGTGAACAACATCCTCCGCCGTGTGTGCATTGCCCGTGATACGCCGGACCAGCCGCTGTAGCCGGCCTTGCTCAGCCCCGAAGATGTTGACCAGTTCCGTAGCAGACGGCATGGCCCCTTCATCGTTCCCCATCAGCCGCTCCGGATACACAGCATCCACAAGAATAGTATGACACGCCTTTATTTATAGTAGTTCTAAATCGGCGTTTTCATGCCCGATCGATTAACAGCACTCTTTCCAATATCTGTCAACGCCACCTTGGCCATTGTTTATTCGAATAATTCTGCGCATGCTTTCGCTCGACCCGTTTGCAACACCGACAACCTAGAAGAAGGCTGTGAAGCCTTGATAGCACCGGTCTTTTGAGTAAGAAGTGTAGACGGTCATCGGCACAACCGGAGTGAAAACACAATGCGGCTGGAGCAGATATCATGTATTCTATAATTATTATAAGTCTATTGTAATTTTTACTTTGGCACGTCTGGCGCTTTGGTTTTGTGCATGTTAAAGCGATCCGCCCCTTGGCAGATCGTATAGAAAAGGACGCGAGACGTGCTGGTCAGAACTCTTCGTCATGCCGCGCTGGTGCTGGCATTCGCATTGCTGGTTTCGATCTCGTCGGCGGGTGCGCGGGCCGAATTCGTCATTGAGCACGCGCAAGGCCGCACCGTGCTGCCGAAGAAGCCCGAGAAGGTGCTCGTTCTCGACATCAACACGCTCGATATCGCTGAAGCGCTCGGGGCGCAGCCCGCCGGTGTGCTGGGGTCGAACCTTCCGCCATGGCTCAAGAAATATGCCGATCCGCGATACGCCCGAATGGGCACTTTGTTTGAGCCGGATCTCGAAGCCATCAACGCCGCAGGTGCAGACCTCGCGATTGTCGGCGTGCGCTCACGCGGCAAGCTGAAAGACGTGGCCGCGCTCGTGCCCGCCGTCGATCTCTCATTCGATCAGGATAAAATCGTGGAGAGCGTGAAGGCCAACATCACGAAGGTCGGCACGATTTTCGGCAAGGAGGCGGAAGCGGCTCGCCTCGTGGCCGACCTTGACGCGAGGGTGGCGAAGCTCAGGGACAGCGCATCCGGTGCGGGAACGGCGCTTATCCTCGTTGTGAATGGCGGCAAGGTCGGTGCGTACGGGCCCACGTCGCGCATCGGCTGGCTGCACCGCGAACTCGGCTTCAAGACGGTCGAAAGCAAGATCGACGACCGCTTCCATGGCGGCGACGTGGTGTCGTTCGAGTACATCCTCGAAAAAAACCCCGACTGGATCTTCGTTATCGATCGCGACGCGGCTGTCGGGGCCGCCAAAACGGGCGGTGCGGCAGCGGCCGTGCTCGACAATGAACTCGTCCGCCAGACGAGTGCCGCGAAGCTCGGCCGGATCGTGTACCTTGACCCTGCTGCCGCCTATATCGCGCCGGGAGGATATACCGCGCTGACGATCCTGACCGGGCAGATCCAGGCCACGCTGGACCGGAAATAACGCGGCATGCGCACCCTCCTTTTTGCTGTCCTCGTGATGCTGGTGCTCGCCTGCGTGAGCCTCCTCGTCGGGGTGACGCATATGCCCGTATGGGCCATGCTTGCGGGGTCTGATGACGGACATGCCGCGCGCATTCTAGCGATCAGTCGAATTCCGCGCACGTTGGCGCTCGTGCTGGCAGGCGCGTCCATGGCCATCGCGGGCCTCATCATGCAGATGATGATCCGCAACCGTTTCGCCGAGCCGACGACATCCGGCACGGTGGAAGCGGCGAGCCTCGGCTTGCTGATCGTCACGATCATGGCGCCCGAACTACCGGTGATGGGGAAAATGCTGGTCGCGGCGGCTTTCGCGCTCGCGGGGACGTTGCTGTTCGTGAGGCTCTTGCGTCTCGTACCGCTGCGCGATCCGCTGATGGTGCCGCTTCTCGGCATCATGCTGGGGGGCGTGATCCACGCGGTCGCGACCTTCATCGCCTACCGCTTCGATCTGCTGCAATCCCTGCTGGCCTGGACCATGGGCGATTTCTCGGGCGTGTTGCGCGGGCGATATGAATTGCTGTGGGTCGGTGGGCTGCTTGCCGCCGTCGCATGGATCGCCGCCGACCGGTTCACCGTGGCGGGGCTCGGGCGCGACTTCACCACCAATCTCGGCCTCAACTACAAGCGCGTTCTCGCGCTCGGCCTCGTGATCGTCTCGATGGTCACTTCGGCGGTCGTTGTAACGGTTGGCATGATCCCGTTCCTCGGTCTCATCGTGCCGAACGTCGTAAGCCTCACCGTCGGCGACAACATGCGCCGTGCGGTGCCGTGGGTGGCCGTGCTGGGCGCGATCTTCGTCCTCTCGTGCGACATCCTCGGGCGCATCATCCGGGAGCCTTATGAAATCCCGCTTGGGACCGTCGTCGGTGTCGTCGGCAGTGCGATGTTCCTTTGGCTCGTCTTGCGAAAGCGCGCGCATGCTGCCTGACCGGAACGCGCGGCCGCGCGCCGTCCTTTTGCTACTCGCCGCGCTGGCGGTTGGTGCCTGCTTCGCGTTCATGACGCTGGGCGCAAAAGGCAACTGGGACTTCGTGCTGAAGTTTCGCGGCCTGAAGCTCGCGGGGCTGGTGCTCGTCGCATGGGCGATCGCGCTTTCGACCATCCTGTTCCAGACCGTTACCAACAACCGGATCCTCACGCCCGCCCTCATGGGCTTCGACGCGCTCTACATCCTGATTCAGACGACGCTTGTGGTGCTGCTCGGCACGGCGGTCGTCGCCATGCTCGACCATAATTCCGTGTTCGCGCTGAACGCGGTCGCGATGGCGCTCTTTTCCGGGCTGCTGTTTCGCTGGCTGTTCGCGGGGGAGGAGCGCAGCCTGCATCTTCTGGTGCTCGCAGGGATCATCTTCGGCGTCTTTTTCAAGAGCCTCTCGTCGCTCATGCAGCGGCTGCTCGACCCAAACGAATTTATGGTTCTACAGGACAGCTTTTTTGCGAGTTTCAATCGCATTGATGCGACGCTGCTCGGCGTTTCGGCGGCGATTATCGCCGTTGTCTCGGCCTTCGTCATTCCCATGCTGCCGCGCCTCGACGTGCTCGCGCTCGGCCGCCCCATGGCGATCAGCCTCGGGCTAAACTATCGCCGCGAGGTTTCGCTCGTCCTCATCGCGGTGGCGCTGCTCGTTTCGGCGTCCACGGCGCTCGTCGGACCCGTCACCTTCTTCGGGCTGCTTGTCGCGAGCCTCGCGCATGCGTTGATCGGAAACGCGCGCCACGCGGTTCTCATTCCGGCCGCCGTGCTTCTGAGCGTGATTTTCCTCGTCGGCGGGCAGACGATTCTCGAACGCGTCTTCGGTTTCGACACGGCGCTGTCAGTCATCATCGAATTTGTCGGAGGCATCGCGTTCATCATTCTCATCGTGAGAAAGGCCATCAGATGATCCTCGCAAACGAAGTCACGAAGCGCTACGGCGATGCGGTGGTGGTCGATGGCCTCAGCGTGACAATCCCGAAGGGTGGCATCACATCGATTATCGGGCCGAACGGAGCGGGAAAATCCACCCTGCTTTCGATGCTCGCCCGGCTTCTCAAGATGGACGGCGGCAGCGTCACCGTCGGGGGCCTTGATGTGACCGCCACGGCGTCGGATGTGATCGCGCGGCGGCTTGCCATCCTCCGGCAGGACAATCACCTTTCCGCGCGGCTCACCGTCCGCGACCTCGTAACCTTCGGCCGCTTTCCCTATTCGAGAGGGCGTCCCACGCTGGACGACAAGGCGCATGTGGAACGTGCGCTCGCCTATCTCGACCTCGGCGCATTAGCCGACCGCTACCTCGACGAGCTTTCGGGTGGCCAGCGGCAGCGCGCGTTCGTCGCCATGGTGCTGTGTCAGGACACGGATTATGTGCTTCTGGACGAGCCGCTCAACAACCTGGACATGAAGCATGCGCAGTCGATGATGAAAACGCTGCGGCGGGCGACGCGCGACTTCGGCAAGACGGTCGTTCTCGTGCTTCACGACATCAATTTCGCATCGTGGTACTCGGATTTCGTCGTCGCGCTGAAGGACGGCAGGCTTGCCGCCGCTGGCACCGTGGACGAGGTGATCCGCGAAGACATGCTGCGCGACATCTACGGGATGGAAATCCAGGTCCATGCGGTGGCTGGACAGCGCATCGCCCTTTATTACGAGTAAGCCTCAGGAATTCATGCGCGCGGTGCGGCCGGGTGGAAAGCCGTAGATGCGCTTGAAGGCGCAGGTAAAGTTCGACGCGTTGGAATAGCCCGCGATATAAGCCGCTTCCGCGATGGTGATGCCTTCGCGGCAGAGCGCGGTCTTCGCGAGTTCGAGCTTCCTCTGGCGGATGAAGGCTTGCACCGTGATGCCGAAATGAGCCTTGAAGGCGCGCTGCACGGTGCTGGCGCTTGCCCCGGTTTCGCGGGCGATATGCTCGATCGTGAGATTTTCCGAGAGGTTGGCGATGATAAAGTCGCGCACACGGCGGCCCTGTCTCGCGGCGCTCAGCGACGGCAGAGGATCATCCGCGCTCCGTTCCGCCAACAGCGCATCGAACGCGAAACGCAGCATGTCGAGCGCGCGCGCGTGTCTGTTAAGGCGGCAAAGCTCGGGGCGCGAAACCGCCGGTTCCAGAAGCTCCCGCGCCGCCCAGACGAACTGGCGGCTTGGCGTCCAGGCAAAATGCGACAGATGTCGCGACAGGAAGTCATGCAACGGCGGCGAACCCTCCGTCTCTTCGAGATAGAGAGCGTCAACCCAGTCCGGCGGGCATGAGATCTGGATTTTCCTCATTCCCGGCAAACTGCCGAAGTGGCCGAGAATACTCGGCCGCGTGAGGTTTATCATCAGCGCGCGCACGGGTTCGGCGCCGCTGCCAGTCTGAAGGACGAAATCCCGGTCATCGATGCGGAAGCGCTGACTGCCCTCGAAAATCGCCATCAGCATCAGTTTTGGCGGGATTTCGGAGAGGGTCGGAGTCGCCCGTGGCGCGGGAGCGACCGGAACGAGCGGCTTTTCCAGAATACCAACCTTCGGAAAAAGCCGGGGGCGTTTTTCGATGTCGAGGCCCGCAGGCTCATCATCTCGCGCTTCGAGTGCATATTTGCGACAGTCGGCGTCGAACCCATCGCCGTGGCTCTTTTGCATATCCTTTTGACACTCTCCCAAATTTCCAATGCCAGCCCCTTAATATATTCAGAGAAATATCTGGGTGCAAGCTAAGGTTTACTGAGTATTTAAACCTTAGGTTGCGAAATTGGGGCAGCACAATGAACATCATAACTTTGCGTGTACGTCGGAATTATTATAACTGTAGACCGGACGAGGTAGGCAAGAGTTATTCTAGTTCCGGATTTCATGCAAAAGGCGGGCGCTTATTTCTAGGCGTGTTGGGCTGGGGCCTTGTGACAAGTGCAAGCCTTGTAGCCATGGACGCAGCCATTGTGTCCGCTAAAGCGCAAGGAACCGGCCAGATCGGCGAGATCGTCGTCGAAGGCAAGAAGAAGGTGAAAAAGCCAACGCAGAGGCAGCAGGCCGCGCAACCCGTCGAGCTGCCCCGGCAGGAGCCGCAGGCGCAGGAAGAGCGTGGCGACGGACCGGTGCAGGGATACGTCGCGCAGAAGAGCCTGACCGGCACCAAGACCAATACGCCGCTCACGAAAACGCCGCAGGCAATCTCCGTTGTGCCGCGTCAGCAGATCGAGGATCAGGCCGCAAAAACGGTGGCGGAAGCGCTCCGCTACACAGCAGGCGTATTTACGGAATATCGCGGCAGCTCGAATCTGCACGATGAAATGTTCATACGCGGCTTCAACTATGTACCGCGCTATCTGAACGGCCTGCTCTACGGCTCTGGCTCCTTCGGGCAAATGGACCCGTATTTCCTTGAAAGGGTGGAGGTCATCAAAGGGCCCGCCTCGGTGCTTTACGGGCAGGCGAACCCCGGCGGCATCGTGAACCTCGTCAGCAAGCTCCCGACCGGCGAGACGCACCGCGAAGTCTTCGTCGAGTTCGGCACCGAAAACCGCTTCGCGACCGGCTTCGATGTCGGCGGCGTGGTGAGCCCGGAAATCTCCTATCGTGTCGTCGGCGTCGGCCTCGATACGGATGGGGAGGTGAACTACACCGAGAAGAAGCGCGTCGGCGTCATGCCCTCGGTGATGTGGAAACCCACCGAAAACACAAAGCTCGTCGTGGATGGCATGTACACCTACGAGCCAAACGCGGGCTTCCGGAACTTCCTCGAAGCGAAAGGCACGATGTACCCGACGTCGTATGGCTACGTGCCGCACGACTTTTACATGGGCGAGCCCGGCTACGACAAATACGAGCGCACGCAATACTATATCGGCTATCAGTTCGAGCATCGCTTCGACCCGACCTTCACTGTGCGCCAGAGCGCGCGCATTTCGCGGATCGAGACCATGTTCAACACAATGGTCGAATCGGGCGTCGTGGACGATAATACCTTTTCCCGAAAGGCTGGCGCTGGCCCCGAAGAGTTGACGCAGTTCACGGTCGACAATCAGGTGCAGGCCGATTTCAAGACCGCCTTTGTGAAGCACAAGGTGCTGGGCGGCGTGGATTATCGCTGGTCGCGGCGCGACTACCAGTGGGGCTATGCGGCGACTCTCAGCTATATCGACTGGGACAATCCCGTTTATGGCCAGCCGGTCGATACCGCCATCATCAACAACACCGACAACAAGACGATCACCGATCAGGTTGGCCTCTACCTTCAGG
>NZ_JFZJ01000016.1 GCF_000636015.1 Rhodomicrobium udaipurense JA643 | reverse complement strand
GGCGAGCTTCTCAATCAGCGGCTCGATATTCTCACGCTCGTTGAAGGTTGGCGCGATGACGGTGAGATCCGGCCCTTTGGCAATCGCGGGAGCGGCATCGATGCGCCGCGCTTCTGTCACATCTGGCTGCATGTCTCGCCCCGTTTGGTCGCCGGATTGCAGGCGAAGAGGCCGCCGCGATATCCGCTGAGAAGGAATACAGCATAAGCGTCGCGGGGCCGCAATCCGCCCGGTCGCGTGACCGTGCCTATTTGAACAGCGCTATCGAACGGCAGCGAAGCCTTGGCCTGCGCTCCCGCCTTGAGCACCAGCAGCGCGGGCGCATCTTTCAGCCGGGCCTCATCGGGCGGCGGAAAATTCGCATAGCGGATGCGGTCGTTGACCTGCGCCACCCCATCGGCGCCCATGCCGTAGAAGGCGAGTTCGCCCGTGATGGCATAACGATCCGTCAGCACGAGGCCCGCGCCATGCTCGCGCCGAAGACGGTCGATGTCCGCGCCGAGCGTCGCCCAGCCTTTCATGCGCGCCGTCGGGTCTTTCTTGCCCTCGACGGGAATCGCGCCCGTGCCGAGCTGGAGCAATGCCACAAGCGTAAACGCCACCCCAACGAACGGAGCGGCGATGAAGGCGACGCGAAGCACTGGCGCGCGGCGATGACCCAACACCGCAAGCCCGCCATGCACGGCCGCGAGGATCGCAAAAGGATATACCAGCCCCGGCCAGTTTGGCTGGATCTTCTGACTCGCCGCGTGGATGATGAAGAACGCCCACATCGGGGTGGCGATCCCGCCGAGCAGAAGCCACCGTGCATCGCCGCGCCGCAATCCGCGTGCGAGCGCGTAGAAACTTCCCCAAAGGCAGAAGAGAAAGATGAGCGGCGTCGCCAAGCCCGCCTGTCCGCCGAGCAGTTCACCGATGCTTGCGATGGCGTTGGCGGGCTTGTCCTTGACGCCGTGCGCGGCCTGCTTCGCGAAGGACGCCCAGTCATGCGCGTAGTTCCACCAGACGACGGGGGCGATGGCGACGAGCGCCACCACGCCGCCGAGATAGGGCTCGGGGCGCAGGAACCACCGGCGGCCTTCGCGCGTGCCGACCATCCAGAGGAACAGGCCCGGCAGCATCAGGGCGGCGGTGTATTTGCTCATGAAGGCGAGGCCGAGCGCCGCGCCGATGGCAAGCCACCACGCGCCACGCCCCGTTTCGACGAGCTTCGCGAGCGCGAACAACACGCAGGTCGCGAAGAAGGCGAGCGGCGTGTCGGGCGTCGCGACGATACCGGCGGCGGCGGAAAGGATGGTCGCGTTCATCCACACGAGGGCGAGAATCGCCGCCGCGCGGTCGGCGAACAAGGCGAGGCTCGCGCGCCATAGAAGGTATGATCCGGCGACCGTGCTCAGGAGACCGACGAAGCGCACGCCGAAAGCCGTATCGCCGAAGATCTCTGTGCCCGCGCGGATCCACCATGCGATCATTGCGGGGTGGTCGTAATATCCGGCGGCCAGATGCCTCGACCACATCCAGTAATAGGCTTCGTCTTCCGCGAGTTCGGTGGTGGCGGCGAGGACGAAGCGCGCAATGAGCAGGCCTGCAACGGCGATCAGGCCGAGCGTGAGCGCGAGGTTCCCGCCCGCCACGTTTCCGCCAAGGGGCTGCGACGAAGGGTTTGCCTTCTCGCGAAACGCCGCTTCCCCGACCGAAACCATCGGCACAACTCCACTCTTGCTCCCGCGCTCGATAGCCGAGACGGCGCGGTGCATCAACTCCAATTGCACGGCCCGCGCCTCAGGCGAAGGCGCGGCTTGTCGGTTACGGCTATACGAAGCCGACCTTGCGTCGGGTTGGACAGCCTGCGATTGCCTACCCGTTTACGCCGCGGACCGTGCGTGCTAGAGCGTCGGCGCGCTTTCCGGGTGTCGCCGATCCCTTGTGCGGGTCGAGCCACACGGAGGCCGTTGCGGGCGAAGCGCCAACGTAGCGAGCAAATGCCATGGACGAAACCACCGCCCCAACCGCCGAAGCCAGCCTTTCCTGGCCGCATCCGCTGCCAAGCTGCTGGGTTATAGGCGACGGGCGCCCCGGTCTCGAAAATCAGTCGCTCGGCCTCGCGGAAGCGATGGGGCTTCAGCCGGTGCTGAAGCGCGTCGTGTTGCGCAAGCCGTGGCGCATCGCAAGCCCGTACGTCACTGCGTTCAAGCGCTTTGCCTTCAGCAGCAGCGGCGCATCGCTCGAAGCACCGTGGCCCGACATCGCAATCGCGACCGGACGCCCCGGCGCGCTGCCTCTTATATATCTGCGCGAGGCGAGCAAGGGGCACACCTTCACGGTGCAGATCCAGGACCCTGTCGTCCGGCGCGGCGCATTCGACCGCATCGTGGTGCCGTGGCATGACGGCGTGACCGGCGACAATATCGTCACGATGGACGGCTCGCTGCACATCATGACCCAGCAGCGGCTCGCGGCCGAGGCGCCCCGCTGGGAGGACGCGTTCGCAGCGATCCCGCGCCCTCGCGTGGCGGTGCTGATCGGCGGCGTGAATTCCCGCTACGACCTGCGCCCGGAGGACATGCGCGCGCTGGGCGCGCAGCTCGCCGCAGTTGCCGGGCAAGGCTTCGGGCTTCTCGTCAGCGGGTCGCGCCGCACCGGCGAGGCCAATATGGCGGCGCTCGCCGAAGCCCTGGTGGGCACCGGCGCGTATATCTATGACGGCCAGCACGGCGTGAACCCCTATCTCGGCATGCTGGCGCACGCGGACGCTTTCGTGGTGACGTGCGATTCCATCAACATGATCACCGAGGCGGCAAGCACGGGGAAGCCCGTCCATATCGCCAGCCTGCCGTTCAGGCGCGGGCGCGAGGACGGCCGCAACAAGTTCGGGGAGTTCGTGCGACGGCTCGAAGAGAGCGGGCGCGTTCGGATGTTCGATGGCCGCATCGAAAACTGGTCTTACGAACCGCTCCGCGAGATGGACCGGGTGGCGCAGGTTCTGCGGCGGACGTTCCTTGCACGCATCGGCGACTACCACCTTAGATAGTGTAACTAAAATATAGCAACCAGAAATATTCTGCTACAACTTTGTTGTGGACCACAGTGCTGCGACTCAAATAGCAGCTTTTATGTCGTTCCTGTCATTTAGTCCGATTCGGCCCCGTCATCGCTTTGCCGGAACTTCGCCGCATAGCTGGAGTTTGAAGATGGGGTACCGAATATGGAGGGAGAATATCTATGAATAAGCTTGTAACTTTATTTTCGGGCGCAGCAATCGCGCTCGGAATGACCACGGCTGCCGACGCCGGTGTGCGCGCCGGTGTGCTTCGCTGCTTCACGGCGCCTTCGCAGGGCGTCTTCGTCGGCTCCTCGCAGGAAGCGCGTTGCGTTTTCACCAGCGCATACGGCCATCGTGAAAACTACGTCGCGAAGATCGACCGGATCGGGCCCGATGTCGGCATCCGCGACAAGGCGGTTCTCGTGTGGGCTGTCTATGCCCCGACGAGCCTGCGCCGCCACGCGCTGCGCGGCGACTATGTTGGCGCATCGGCTGACGTCTCGGTGGGCATCGGCGCGGGCGCGAACGTGCTCGTCGGCGGCAGCAGCCGCACTGTTTCGCTTCAGCCCGTCAGCGTAAAGGCGCAAACCGGCCTCGCCATCGGCGCGGGCGCGGCTCGCCTGCAACTGCGTTAATCGCAAAGCCCAAGGATCGGCGGCAACCGCCGACGCTGGCCGCTAAGGTCGGCGTTCTCGAAAGCCCCGCTTCGGCGGGGCTTTTTGCGTTTTCGGACTGTATCCACAGGCTGCAAAGGTACCTGTTGATACAACGGTCAAGGCGATATTGGTGGCACGGGTTATGCCGTACTGACGAACAACTTCGTAATCGACGAAGAAGCAGGCGCCGGGAGCGGCACTGTCACAGGCGTGGTATACGGCAACGGTACGGCCACGCTGTCGAATAACACGTTCCTCGGCGACAGGAACGGTGCCCTCAACGGTCAGGGTGCTTCCGGAGGCTCGGCGATCATTACCGACAACACCGTCGCCTTTGGCGGTGACTCGCTGTCCGGCAACGGGATCGGCGCGACGACCGGTGACGCTGTTGTCTCGGACAACTTTGTTCTCGGTAGCGGCAACGCGTCGGGGAATGGCGTCGGCACGGTTGGTTCGGGAACTGCTACGGTCAGCGCCAATACGATCATCGGAAGCGGTTCGGGCAGCGATAACGGCGTTCTATTCTGTGCTTCGCGACATGAGTACGCCGAGCTTTCAGCGCGCGAATAATCTGTCCCGTTTATCGGAACTCTTCGCATCCTTGCGCCAGCGTGAGCTCGATCTCTCTCCGGTCGTCTTTCTTGAGCCCAAGCTTTCTGGGCGCCCCGTTTTGAACGAGAATGGTTTTCTTCGTCTCACCGGACTTTTCTCATCGGCGCCCGAGCAGGTGCATTTCGACCTGATCTTCGTGCAACTCGATGGGCGATGGTTGCTCGACGGCGTCTCCATCGCCATGGTTCGCCCGAAGCCGTCAGGCGCGGTGTCGGCGGCTCAAACATTGCAGCCCGCGAAAAAACGCTGACAAGGCGATTTTTCGACAGGGTGAGCAGCAGAACGGGTCGAGACTTATCCCAAAAATCGGCCCACGCTCGGAACAACATTGCCATCTGCGGAATTCTCGATTAGTGATGAATGTCATTTTTCATCACTAATCAGGCGCAGAGTAAAAAGGTCATGGCAGCGCAAGCCTCAACCGCTGAAACGACGCGCGATCGCATTCTGAGCGAGGCCGAGCGTCTCTTTCGACATTTCGGCTATCTGAAGACGACGGTCGCCGACATCGCCGATGCATGCGGCATGTCGCCCGCGAACGTTTACCGGTACTTCGGGTCCAAGGCCGAGATCAATGAGGCGATCTGCGCACGAATCATCGCGAAGTTGCAGGCCGGCCTTCGCGAGATCGCCAGCGGTCGCGGTGCGGCAAGCGAACGCCTTACGCTGTTTATCGAGCATCTTTCAGCTCACACGCGCAACACGCTCATAAACGACAGGAAAGTCCACGACATGGTCGTGGTCGCCATGGAACAGCAGTGGGATGTGATCGAGCCGCATCTTCGCTTTATCGACGAGATGGTCGCCGAAATCATCGCGAGCGGCATTGCGTCGGGCGAATTTCGGGCGCAAGACCCCGAGCTGGCGGCAAGACGCGTTGTCGGGGCCATCATCGTCTGTTCGCACCCGGTTGTCGTCGCGCAATTCGGATCAAACCCAAGGACACCCTCGGCCTCGGATATGGCCGCGTTCGTCCTGACAGCCCTGAGGGCTTAGGCGAATAAGCAGGAAAGGCTGGACCTATGTTGTTCTCGAATGACGATTATGAAAATGTGTCATCTATCACCCGCCGCCGCGTCTGCGGTGTCATGGCCGTTATCCTCGTGCCGCTCGCGCTCGCGGCATGCGGCGACAAAGAGGAGGCGGCGCAACCCGTTCGCCCGGTGAAGACTTTCGTGGTTCAAACGCCATCCGCCGAGCGCACCCTCACCTATTCCGGCGTGATCGCGCCGCGCATCGAAAGCCAGCTCGGCTTCCGCGTGGCGGGCAAAATCGTCGAGCGCTTTGTGAATGTCGGCGACCAGATGAAAGCGGGCCAGAAGATTGCGCGCCTCGACGAAATAGACCTGAAGCTCGCGGAAAACAGCGCGCGTGCCAGCGTTCAAAGCGCTAAAGCTCGGGTGGACGTCGCGAAGGACGCCTTCGACCGCGCCGCCTATCTCCTGCCGAAAGGCTTCATCGCGAAGGCGGTCTACGATCAGCGGAAGCTGGAATACGATGCCGCAACGGCGGCCTACACCTCCGCGAAGGATCAGTTCGATCAGGCCGCGAACGCAACAAGCTATGCACTTCTCGTCGCCGACAAGGACGGCGTCGTGACAGCGGTGCGCGCCGAGCCGGGACAGGTGGTGAGCGCGGGGCAGGCGGTGATTTCTCTCGCGCTCGCGGACTCCATCGAGGTTACGGCCGCCGTGCCGGAGAACGAGATTGCGCGACTCAGCGTCGGCGAAAATGCCCGCATCGCGCTCTGGGCCGCGCCGGACGTGAGCAGCGACGGCAAAATTCGCGAGATCGCCAGCGCCGCGGATACGGCTTCGCGCACCTACGCCGTTCGCGTGACCATCACGCGGCCGACGCCGGAAATGCGCCTCGGCATGACGACATCCGTCGCATTCCGCGTTCAGGAGGCAACGCCGCCCGTCGTCGTGCCGCTGACCGCCCTCACCGAGGATGGCGGCAAGCCGGTCGTCTACGTCGCGGACAAGGAGCGCGAAATGGTGAAGCGCCGCGAAGTTACACTCGGTGGTGTGGCAGAGGATGGCGTGCGCATCAAATCCGGCCTCGTTCCCGGCGAGATCGTGGTCAGCGGCGGCATCCAGTTCCTGACGGACGGCATGAAAGTGCGTCTTTCGCCCGACTTCTCCCCAACGGTCGCCGCCCGCGGCTCGCGAACCTATTGAACAGACATCGAGACGGCGACATGGAACCTTCCAACCCGCATGCTTCTTCGGAGCACAAAGACGACGGCGGCTTCAACCTTTCTTCATGGGCGATCCGCCACGGCAGCCTGACGCGCTTTCTCCTGGTACTCATCCTCGCAACGGGGATCTACGCCCTCTTGCATCTCGGCCAGAAGGAAGACCCGGACTTCCAGTTCCGCACCATGGTCGTGCAGGTGGAATGGCCGGGCGCGTCCGTGCACGAGATGCAGGAGCAAGTGGTCGACAAGATCGAGACCAAGCTTCAGGAAACGCCCCAGCTCGATTATATCCAGTCCTATACGCACCCCGGAAGCGCGGTGGTTTTCGTCAATCTCCGCGGCGAGGCGCGCGGACGAGAGATCCCCGACGCGTTCTATCAGGTTCGCAAGAAGATCGGCGACATCAGGCAGACCATGCCTGCGGGCGTGGTCGGGCCGTTCTTCAATGACGAGTTCGGCGACACCTATCTCGCGCTCTATGCGATCGAGGGCAAAGGCTTCACCTATCCCGAGCTACGCGATTTCGCGAAAACCGCGCGTGACATCCTGCTTCGCGTTCGCGGCGTCGGAAAGGTAGATCTGCTGGGCGTGCAGCCGGAAAAGGTCTATATCGAAATCCCGTCGCGCGTCCTTGCCGAGCGCAACATTACCGTTCAGGACATCAAGGCGGCGCTGGACGGGCAGAACAGCCAGGCGCCCGCCGGGTCCGTGCAGACGAGCGAGCGCGCCGTCCGGCTCGATGTTCAGGGCTCGATCCTCACCGTCGACGAAATTCGCGAGCTTCGCCTTCGCGCGGGCACGCAGACCGTCCGCCTCGGCGACATCGCCGAAATAAAGCGCGGCCTCGAAGATCCGCCGGTCGCCCGAACCCGCCATGACGGCAACGAAGCCGTGGTGCTCGGCGTCGTCATGGCGAACGGCTTCAACGTCGTCGAAGTCGGCAAGACGCTCGAAACCGCGCTCGCGCAGATCTACAACGAGCTGCCCGTGGGCGTGACGTTCACGAAGATCTCGGATCAGCCCGCCGTGGTGACGAAGGCCATCGGCGAGTTCCTCAAGGCGCTCGGCGAGGCGCTGCTGATCGTGCTCGCGGTGTCGCTGTTCGCGCTCGGCTGGCGCGCTGGCGTGGTCGTCGCGCTGACGATCCCGCTCGTGCTCGCCGCGACGTTTCTCGCCATGTTCATCATCGGTATCGACCTCCAGCGCATCTCGCTCGGCGCGCTGATCATCGCGCTCGGCCTTCTCGTGGACGACGCCATGATCGCGGTCGAAATGATGGAGCGGAAGCTGGACGAAGGCTTCGACAAGGTCCGCGCCGCGTCCTTCGCCTACACCTCGACGGCTTTTCCGATGTTGACGGGCACGCTGATCACAACGGCGGGCTTCATCCCGGTGGGCTTTGCGGCGAGCACATCGGGCGAATATGTGAACTCGCTGTTCTGGGTGGTGGGCCTCTCGCTTGTCATCTCGTGGCTGGCGGCCGTGTATTTCACGCCCTACATCGGGCACACGATGCTGCGCCACCGTCCGGTGGAAAACCCGGAGCACCACGACGTCTACGACACGCCCATCTATCGGCGGCTTCGCGCGGCGATCGCATGGTGCATCCTGCACCGCAAGAAGGTTGTTGCGATCACGGTAGCAACCTTCATTCTGGCGATTGTCGGCTTTGCGTTCGTACCGAAGTCGTTCTTCCCCGGATCGGACCGACCGGAAATTCTTGTCGATCTCTGGCTTCCAGAGGGTTCCTCGTTCGCCGAAACCGATGCCGCCGCAAAGAAGCTCGAACAGAAGTTGGTTGCCGATCCCGATGTCGCGACCTTCACGGCTTTCGTGGGCGAGGGCGCGCCGCGCTTCTTCCTTCCGCTCGACCAGCAGCTTCGCACCAAGAACTTCGCGCAATTCCTCGTTTTACCGAAGAACGCGGAGGGCACGGTGATGCGCGACGCTGTGATCCATCGAACGCGCGCTGTGCTATCGGCGGAATTCCCGAATGTTCGTTTCAAGGTGGAACCGCTTGCGCTTGGGCCGCCGGTTGGCTGGGCAATCCAGCTTCGCGTACAGGGCCCCGACCGCGCGCAGGTGCGCCGCATCGCGGATGAGGTGGCGAAGACCGCCGCCGCCAATCCGAACGTCTTCAATGTGCACGACAATTGGCTTGAGCTTGCGCCGACGCTGCAACTCGACATCGATCAAGACCGCGCGCGTGCTATCGGCGTAACCTCGAACGCGGTGCGCCAGACGCTGCAAACGGTGCTTTCCGGCAGCACGCTGACGGAGTTCCGCGAGAAGGACCAGACCATCGGCGTGGTGCTGCGCGAGCCGGATCGCACGCGCGGGCTGCTGACGGCGGTGGAAAACGCCTATGTGAAAACCGCGTCGGGCGCAGCTGTGCCCGTGTCGCAGGTCGCCAAGGCGCGGCTTGTGTTTGAGCCGGGGGTCGAGTGGCGACGCAACCGCCTGCCGACGATCACCGTGCGCGGGCAGGTTCCGGACGACGTTCAGTCGGTCGATGTCGTCAGCGCGATCTATAAGGAACTTGCGCCCCTCCGCGCGAGCCTGCCGCTTGGCTATCAGATCGAAATGCAAGGCGGCATCGAGGAATCGGGCAAGGGCCAGGCCTCCATTGCAGCAAAGGTACCGATCCTCGTGATCGCGATCCTCGTCCTGCTCATGGTGCAATTACAGAGCTTCTCGCACACGATGCTGGTGCTGGTAACGGCGCCGCTCGGCATTATCGGTGCGTCCTTCGCGCTTGTCGTGACGCAGATGCCCTTCGGCTTCGTGGCGATCCTGGGCGTGATCGCGCTTGCCGGCATCATCATGCGCAACACGGTTATTCTCGTGGATCAGATCCAGCAGGATCTCGCCTCGGGGATCGACACCTATAACGCCATCGTCGGCTCGGCAGTGCGACGCTTCCGCCCGATCATGCTGACGGCGACGGCGGCCGTGCTGGCGCTCATTCCGCTGGCGGAGTCCTCGTTCTGGGGGCCCATGGCGGCGGCCATGATGGGCGGAATCCTCGCCGCGACAGCTCTCACGATGACGTTTCTGCCAGCTCTCTATGCGCTTGTATTCAGGGTCGAAGTGCCGTCGGCGGAGCGCAGAACCGAATGCCCTACGCAAGAAAATGGTGGCGTACAGCCGGAGCTTGCAAAAGCGGGTCAATAGAAGATGTGCCGCAGCCGGAAGTTATCAGTCCCCCTGTTCCACACCATGTGGATAAGCTCCGCGCGCGGAGGTTGGGCTTGCGCGGGGGGGCCGTTTACCATTTAATGCCTTATCTTCTCGGAGTGGCGTGAGCGACAGAGGGATTTCGGGCCTCGAATGCGGACGAGGCTCGATCAGGGCAAGGAGCCCGCTTTAAAATTCGCGTCGCGATTCCGAAATGTGAATGGCCAGAGTTAAGGCAAGGCTGAGCAGGAGCCTTGCTAAGTGGCCATAAATTTAAATAAACTATCGTGTGCCGGTTTGAGGGGTCATGTTGGCAGACGATGGTCCGAGCGGGGTATAGAGCTATGATTCCGGGGTCCGCGGAGGTCTGCCTTTCCGCGTTGTTCGTCGATTTCGACAACGTGTATCTATCCTTGCGACGCCAGAGCGAGGAGGCCGCGGGGCGATTCGCCCGAAATCCGGCTGAATGGATGGCTCGAATTGCAACGGGCGGGCTTGTCCGCTTCAAGTCGCATTCGGATTATGTGCGGCGGCGATTCGCCGTGGCGCGCTGCTACGGCAATCCGGGCCGCAAGCTCATCAGCCGTGGCGGCCCGCACGATCCACACAACTTCGCCGATGTCCGCGTGAATTTCATGATGGCGGGGCTTGAAGTGGTGGATTGCCAGCCGCTGTCCAACCAGTTCAAGAACGGCACCGATATCAAGATCGCGTGCGACATCCGCGACTTTCTGGAGCATCCGACACGGTTCGGGGAGTTTATCGTCCTTTCGGGCGACGCCGATTTCACGCCGGTTTTGCATCACCTTCGCTCGCACGACCGCCGCACGGTGGTCTACGCGAATGAAAGCACCGCCGACATCTACAAGGCGTTCAGCGACGGCTGGATCGAAGAGCGCGATATGATCGCCTTCCTTCTCGGCGAGAGCGCGGGCGATGCGCCAATGATCGGGCAGGATCGCACGCCGCGCCTGGGCTATGACGGCGCACGGCAACAAGGCTATGAGCAGAACCGCTCCTATTCGCCACCAGCCACTCTTCCAGCGGCACCGGCTCCAGCGGCATCGCTGCCTGCCGCGCAGCAAGCCGGCTTCAACGGGCATCCGTCATTTCAGGGCTATGGCGCGCCCGCCCAGGCGATACCCGCGCCGTCACCTGCGTATGGGGCGCCCGCGCAGGCAATCCCCGCCGCGCCGAACTACAGCGGCTATAGTATGGAGCCGGCAAAGCGCAGGCCGTCGTCGCATGCCAATTCGGCGGTGCAATCCCTGATCGAAGATTTTCAGTCCATCGGCGCCGAGATCCTGACTCTCGTTCTCGATGTGGTTCAATCCTCGGAAAAGCCCGTGCCGATCGCCTATCTCGCGGATCGCGCGCAAAAAATCCTTGGCCACGCAAAAACGCTCGGCACCAATTGGGCGGGCTCCGGCGGGTTCCTGAACTTCCTCAATGCGACGCTGCCGGACAACTACCGGCTCACGGACAAGCCGCCGCATTTCGTCTACGATCCTACGAGACACCGGCTTGAGGAGCGCGTCGACGTGGCGGCGCTGCAACTCGCCCCGCAGAAGCTTGTGGACCGGCAGCCCGCTCCGCAACCTCAGCCGCAGGAAACGGGGTCTTCGAAGCTCGCGGAACTGCAAACATCCATCACGCGCATTTATGACGCGTGCAAAGCGCCGCCGCTTCCTCCGAGCGAATATCAGATGCTGTTCACGCTGATCGCCACCGAGGTGCAGGAGCGCGGATTCGCGCCCGTGAAGACGGCGCAGGCTGTCGTCGAGCGGGCCACGCGGGAGGGGCTTCGCGTGGCGATGAAAGACGTGTCCTTCGTGCTCGACGCGGTGGACGAGATCGACCCATGGCTTGAACACACCCGCTCACCGGCGGCCGTGGCGCGCGCCTATCGCGATTTCGTACTGGCGAAGTGCCATCATGCCGGGGTGAAGCTCACCGAGGACGAGCATCAACTCGTGCAGGTCTGGTTCGGTGCAAGCCAGTGGTCGGCGGTCGGCCAGACGGCGATAAATTCGAGCGTGACCCCGCAGCCGGCGCCGCTGACGCCGGTCGGCGCGCAACGACCCGCGCCCAACCCCCGCAGCTACATGGCGGATACCGCGCTGCCGCCGCCGGATCCTCGCAACGACATTCCTCTTCCCCCGGATTTCGGGTTCGACCGTGAACTGGAACCGGAGCAGGCGCCAAAACAGCGTTTCAGCTTCAAGCATTGACGGCACGTGCCGCTCAAGCTGCGTACCAAAACAAAAGCGGCCCTATGGGCCGCTTTTGTTTTGGAAACTTGGCGGCGGCGTGTAGCGCTGCGGGCTTACAACGCTTCCAGGCCCGCTGTGCGGATCAACGCTTGATCGTGTGCGCCAGCGCCTCGTCGGGCTTGATTGCTATAAGCCGCTGCATCATCTTGATTTTTCGATCAGCGAAGAGGACGTTTGGGATGTCGATTTCCTCCTTGCGCGCGCCAGTCGTAATCAGAAGCAAATCCGCCGATCCCAGACCGAGGATCTTGTGGCGGAAAAAATCGTCGCTCCGCTGCTCGAACAACATGCCGCGGGTGTCGAAGCTTTGCTCGCCGCCGCCGATCACGCGCTCGGCCGTGAGCTGACCGGGGCGGACACGCCAGAACACGAGCTTGTCGAACACCAGAAAACGCGCGAGCCATATGCCGAGCAGCAGCGTTGAGAAGATGAAATAGAAGCCAAAATTCATGAAGACAGTGAGTTGCGGGATGAACGCGAAGATCCGGTCCCACCATCCCAACCAACCAAGCAGAACCGTCATGAACGCAGCCGACAATATGAACACGACGGAGTAGATGCCCCGAAGTTTGACGTTCGTCAGCATCATGACCAGCGCGAGGATTACCACGAAAGTCAGGCCGAGCCCCGTGTTGGGATGAACGTAGATCTCGGTTCCGTTGGAAAGCGCAACCTTCTCTCCGCCGAAATACGTCAGCGCCGCAGCGGCGTAACCGCAGAGCCAGATCGGCCACCAATAGAATATGGTCGATCGGCTATAAATGCGAAGCTCCGGCAGAGCTTCCGGATCGGGGAGATTTGTGGCGTCCAGTTCGTGACGCGGCTGAGCGGATTGCCCGTCGGCGGCGCGGTTCTCCAGTGTGACATTCGCCATGATTTCTCTCCCAATACGCCGGAGCGGTGCGGTGTGCGCCCTTAACTCAGTGTTCAGCGGTTTGTGAGTTGCAACACGACGCGAGAGATGATCGTTCCAGTAGAGTCGGCGACGCAAAGCCGAAGCCTTACTTTCTTAACACTCGACGCCTATATCTATCGAAGGTAGAAGAAATGCTTATTCCCGATGCCCAATAATCGCGACGTAACGACCGACACTATCGCAGCGATGAAGGCAGAGATCCCGCGCCTGCGCCGGTTCGCGCGCTACATGACGCGCGACGCCGATTATTCCGACGACCTCGTGCAGGAATGCCTCGCCCGCGCCATCGCAAACATCGGATCATGGCAGCCGGGCACAAATTTACGGGCGTGGCTTTTTGTCATTCTGAAGAACGTTTTCCGAAACGACAAGCGGCGCGCTCAGCACGACATCGCCTATCGCAACGGGCTTGAGAGGGATGCGCCGCTTTACAGCTCGCCGCAGCAGCTCAATCACATCGTCCTGTCCGAGGTGCAGAACGCATTTCTCGACCTCACGGAGGATCATCGAGAGGTGCTGATGCTGATCGCGGTGGAAGGCCTTCGCTACGAGGAAGCGGCGTCGGTGCTGAATATTTCCGTCGGAACCGTGAAATCGCGGCTCTCCAGGGCGCGCAATGCTCTGCGCGCGGCCATCGACGTTCCGGCCGCGAACCAGCATCAGGAATAACGAGACGGCAAAAAAACCGCCGGATTCGCCCGCAGCTTCAGCGATGCCGTTTAGCGCATGTCTATCGCGCGGAGAACAGCGCGCGCGGCTCATCGTCCACCGGCAATTTCTTCAGCGTGTCGCGGAACGGGCTCGCGGGATAGGTGCCGAGCACAACGACCTCTGTCGAATAGAACGCCAGTTCCTCAAGTGAGAGCTTGAGCGGGCGATCCTCGGGGTGGCCTTCAACGTCCGCATAGAACATCGTGGCGCTGAAGCTGCCTTCCGGCTGATAGGATTCGAGCTTCGTCATATTGACGCCATTCGTCGCGAAGCCGCCGAGCGCCTTGTACAGCGCGGCGGGCACGTTGCGGACGCGGAAGACAAAAGTGGTCAGCGTGGGGCCATTGCCCGACTCGGGCATCACCGCTTCATCGGCGAGCGCAAGAAAGCGCGTGGTGTTATGCGCCGCATCCTCGATGTCGCTTTTCAGGATGCGCAGCCCGTAGATATCGGCGGCGAGCTTCGAGGCGATGGCGGCCTTTGTCGGATCGCCCTCCTCAGCCACCATGCGCGCGGAGCCGGCGGTGTCGGCCTCTGGCACGGGGCGCAGGCCAAGCTTCTGGATCGCACTGCGGCACTGGCCGAGTGCCTGGGTATGGCTGTGAACGGTCTTCAGCGCAGACAAATCCACGCCGGGCAGCGCCATGAGCTGATGATAGATGCGCTCGAAATGCTCGCCGACGACATGCACCCCGGAATTCGGCAAGAGGTAATGAACGTCAGCAACCCGGCCTGCGACCGAATTCTCCACCGGGATCAGCGCATAGCGCACCGCGCGGTGCTTCACCGCCAGCAGCGCTTCCTCGAACGTAGCGCACGGGAAGGGTTCGAGCGACGCATCGTAATTGATGCAGGCAATATGCGAATTCGCGCCCGGCTCGCCTTGATAGGCGATCTTCGCGGGCGTGGCCGTCGCGGCCGTTGAAATGGATGTCATCACTCTAACCTGTTTCGCCGAAGCGGCGCGCCGTCCTCACTTGCGAGGATTTCGCGCGCTTTTTCAAGATCGGCTTCGGTGTCCACCCCGCGAGGCGCGGTGTCAACCGTCGAAATCGCGATTGCAACATAGCGCGCTCTTTCGGTTTTTCACCGAAGCGAGACCAGGCCGCGCGTTTGGACCGGCCGAAGAATCGGTATAGTAACTATATTTGTCAGCGCGCGAGTTTCCGCGGCGCCTATCAGAGGAGACAGGCTCATGTATTTCACAATCTGGAAAGACGCGGCCGGTGAGTGGCGGTGGCGTTTGCAGGGAGCTAACAACGAGATTATTGCCAGCGGCGAATCCTACAAGAACAAGGCTGATTGCGAAGCGGCGATCGACCTTGTCAGGAGCACCTCTGACACAACGCCTGTTCGTGAAGGCTGACGGGCGACCGAGCGCATAATGACCGGCGTTAACCGCTTGTTAACGAAGGTTAACACCCGTTAACTTTCGCCATTCGATCAATGGGACAGGATTTTCGAGAGGAAGAGTTGCGCGCGCTCGGAGCGCGGACTGCCGAAAAACTCTTCCGTGGGCACGTCTTCGACGATGGCGCCCTTGTCCATGAATATAACCCGATTCGCCACCTTCCGCGCAAATCCCATTTCGTGCGTGACGACCATCATCGTCATGCCCTCGCGCGCAAGCTCCACCATCACGTCGAGCACTTCGCTCACCATTTCCGGGTCGAGCGCGGAGGTCGGCTCGTCGAACAACATCGCAACCGGGTCCATGGCGAGCGCGCGGGCGATGGCGACGCGCTGCTGCTGGCCGCCCGAAAGCTGGCCCGGATATTTCGGCGCCTGATCGGAGAGGCCCACGCGTTGCAGCAGCTTCCGCGCTTTCGCGTCGGCTTCGTCCTTGCCGCGCTTGAGCACCTTGCGCTGCGCGAGCGTGAGGTTTTCCATGATGGTGAGATGCGGGAAAAGCTCGAAGTTCTGGAACACCATGCCGATGCGCGAGCGCAGTTTCGGCAGGTTCGTCGCGCGGTCGTTGACCTGCACGCCCTCGACGAAGATGTCGCCTTGCTGGAACGGTTCGAGCGCGTTCACGCATTTGATGAGCGTGGATTTGCCGGAGCCGGACGGCCCGCAAACGACCACCACCTCACCCTTCTGCACCGATGTCGAGCAGGCGTCGAGCACCTGAAATTCGGGCGTGTACCATTTGCTGACGCCGATCATCTGGATGACGGGCGCGCCAGAGGACTGTTTCGCGGCCGAATTCGGCGTTGTCGTTGCCGTGGTCATGAGTGGAAGCCCTACCGAATGATTGCCGTGTGCGCCTGCAAGCGTCGGACCGCCTGCGAGGCCGCGAAGGAAATGAGGAAATAGACGAGCGCCGCGAAAATATACATCTCGGTGAGGCGTCCGTCGCGCTGGCCTATCTTGCCCGCGATGCCGAGGAAGTCGTTCAGCGACAGCACATAGACGAGCGAGGTGTCCTGGAACAACACGATGGTCTGCGTGAGCAGCACCGGCAGCATGTTGCGGAAAGCCTGCGGCAGCACGATACGCCGCATCACCTGCGTGTAGCTGAGGCCGAGCGCATAGCCCGCCGCGACCTGACCCTTCGGCAGGGACTGGATGCCCGCGCGCATGATCTCCGAGAAGAACACCGCCTCGAACAGGCTGAAGGTAATCAGCGCAGTGAGGAACGGATCGATGGGGATCGGGCGCGGTGAGCCGACCATCTTCTGCGCGATGAACGGCACGAGGAAGAAGAACCAGAAGATCACGAGCAGCAACGGCAGCGACCGCACGAAGTTCACATAGGCGCCCGCGATCTGCGGCAGCGGCCATACGCCCGAAAGGCGCATCAGTGCGAGCACGGTGCCGAAGATGGTGCCGAAGATCGCCGCGAGAAGCGTCAGCTTCAGCGTGAAGACCATGCCCTGAAGGAAGAGGTAGGGCAGCGCGTCGATGATGACCTGAAAATCGAAGTTCGAGAACATCGCCGCCTCACTTCGCCACGAGCATGCCGGGAACGGCGACGCCGTGCTCGATCCGCCGCATGACCGCTGTTATCGTGATGTTGAGTACGAGGTAGATCAGCGTCGCCGCCGTGAACGCCTGAAACGTCTGAAACGTGTAGCTGTCCATGTTGCGCGCGCTCTGCGTCAGTTCCGCTACGCCGATGGTCAGCGCGACCGACGAATTCTTGATGAGATTGAGAAGCTCCGACGTCAGCGGCGGAAACACGATGCGATAGGCCATCGGCAGCAGCACGTTGGTGTAGCTCTGCCGTGTCGTCAGGCCGAGCGCCGTAGCCGCCATCTTCTGGCCGCGCGGCATGGACGTGATCGCCGCCGAAAGCTGCACCGCCACGCGCGACGACGTAAACAGGCCAAGCCCGAATGCCGCCGTGTAGAAGTTCGAGTGCGGCACCTGCTTCAGCCACATGCCGATATCGCGGGGCAGAAGCTCGGGCAGCACGAAGTACCAAAGGAACAACTGGACGAGGAGCGGGATGTTACGAAAAAACTCGACATAGGCGCCGCTCAGGCGCCGGACGAGAGGCGAGGGCAGCGTGCGGCAAACCCCGACGATGGACCCCATCACGAAGGCCACCACCGCCGCGATCACTGAAATTTCGAGAGTCAACTGAAGACCGAGCAGAAGGGTGTAGGCATAGGTGCCCGTTCCCTCGGCCGACTCCTGCCAGAAAATGCTGAACCAATCGACGATCTTGTCCACGACCCCGTCTCCGCGCTGCAAATAAAAAGCGAGGCGCCGGGGCGCCTCGCAATGCGATTAACGGATGTACGCGTCTGGATCGGCCGAATCGAGCGGCGCTTCGAACTGCTTCGCGAGCGCGGGCGAGAGCGGCAGATTGAGGTTGATGTTCTTCGGCGGGATCGGGGTTCCGAACCACTTCGTATAGAGCGCCGGGCCTTCGGCCTTGTAGATTTCTGCCGTCGCGGCATCGACCACCTTCTTGAACGGCTCGTCGCCCTTCGGCAACATGATGCCGTAAGGCTCGGCCTTCGAGAAGGCGTCCGTCGAAATCACGTAGAGGCTCGGATCTTTCGAATTGGCGGCGAGGCCCGCAAGGAGGATGTCGTCCATCACGAAGGCTGCGGCGCGATCGGTCTCGACCATCAGGAAGCCTTCGGCGTGATCCTTCGCGGTCAGGATCGTCAGCCCGAGATTATCCGCCTGGTTGCGTTCGTTGAGCTGCTTGATGTTGGTCGTGCCCGCCGTGGAAACGACGGTCTTGCCCTTCAGGTCGGCAATCGAGTTGATGTTGCTCGCCTTCTTGGTGACGTACTTGCTTTCCGAAAGGTAGTGCGAGTTGGTGTAGGACACCTGCTTCTGACGCTCGGCGTTGTTGGTGGTCGAACCACATTCGAGGTCCACCGTGCCGTTGGCGATCAGCGGGATGCGTGTGGAGGATGTAACGGCGATGTAGTTTGTCTTGATCGCGTCGTCCTTCAGTTCCTTCTTGACCGCGTCGACGACCTTTTCGCAGATGTCCATCGCGAAGCCCACGGGCTTGTTTTCCGCGCCCAGATACGAGAACGGGATCGACGTTTCGCGATAGCCGATGGTGATGGTGCCGGTGTCCTTGATCTTCTTCAGGGTACCGGTCAGATCCTGCGCCTGAGCCAGTCCTGGCATTGCAAACAAGGCTAGTCCGAGTACCCAGCGGGAAAGGGCCATGAATGCAAACTCCTTTATTTGGTTGATTGAACGGGTTGAGAGCGCGTTGTCAGGATATGCAAAAAGAGAGCGCGGATCGCATTATATGTTTCATCTGCTCACAGTAAATCTGCGTGTGAAACAGGCAAGCCGCATTTGTGCTCAATTCTACGGCATTTGCATAAGCGCGCGTCCCCATGACGCACACCGTTGCAGCAGGTTTTCGACTTTTGTGCACAGTCCGCGTTGCCGAGAACTCCGGTCGCGCCCGAACGTTCTCCCCGGCATGCGCCCTTCCGGCGCTTTGGGAGACAGCAGATGGCGAGTCAAAACCGCTGGTCGCAGCATGTAACCGAAACGAGCGATGCGTTAAGCCTTGAACCCGATGTCTTCACGCTCGACGATCCGAGGAAAATCGCGGCCTCGCTGAAGGCCTCGGCGGAAAAGAGCGATCGCCGCAAGGCTCCGCCGTTCCGCTCGGCCATGTCGATGCTCACCTTCTACATCAACCGCGCAGGTCACACCCTTTCCGCCGAGCGCAAACAGGTGCTCGAACGCGCGAAGGACGAGCTTCGCAAACTCTACGGGAAAGCCCCGCACCGGTAGCCTCGCCTTCCTTTGCGAGGGACGCGCCGCTCGCCCGCTGGATAATCCGTATTGCGAAGCCTTGAAAGCTGTCCCACCCACCGTCCATATTCATCCGGGAATAGCAGGCACCCCCATTCCCTCGATCCGGCTTGGCTGTGGCTCTCTCACGCGCATCCGAGCATCCGATGTCAGGAACGCACTTCATGACAAAAAAGGAATTCACGACCTGGATGTGGTTCGAGGCGCTTGACCGCCTTTCCCGCGCCCAGCGTCTACACCAGCAGTTTTTTCAGGTTCATCATCAGGCAGGGCAACCGGCCTGGGAGCCGCCGGTTGACGTTCTCGAAACGAAGACCGAAGTGCTCATCCTGTGCGCGTTGCCGGGCGTCGATCCCGAAACCGTGGATGCGGTGATCGAGGGCGGCATGCTCACCGTCTCGGGCAAGCGCTCGCTGCCGGAAGAACTGCGCACGGCGCTCATTCATCAGCTTGAGCTGCCGCAGGGCCGTTTCGCGCGGCGCATTCCGCTACCGCCCGCGCATTATGTTTCGGTCCAGCGACAGGCCAGCAACGGCTGCCTGCTCATCACCCTCGAAAAGAAATCTCTCTGACAAGGAAGCGGCATAATGGATCAATCCAATACCGGTCCGGCGCCGGAGGCCGAGATGCAGCCCGGTGAAACCGTGGCGGATGGCACCGACGGTTCAAACGCGCTTCTCATCCTCCCGATCCGCGAAACGACGATCTTCCCCGGCACGCTCTTCCCGATCTCCATCGGTCGGCCTATTTCCATCGCGGCGGTTCAGCAGGCCATGCGCGAGGAAAAGCAGATCGGCATCCTCATGCAGCGCGACAGCAGCAACGCCGAGCCCCACGGCAACGACATGCACCGCGTCGGCACCGTCGCGAACATCGCGCGCTACGTCACCGCGCCGGACGGCACACACCACGTCATCGTGCAGGGCGTCGAGCGCTTCCGCGTGCTCGATTTCCAGCAGGAACGGCCTGTGCTGATCGCGAACGTGCAGCGGATCGCCGAACCGTCGGAAGATGGCGCGGAGATCGAAGCGCGCATGATGGTTTTGCGCCAAAAGGCGGTCGAGGCGCTGGAGCTTCTGCCGCAGGTGCCGACCGAACTCGTCAACGCGATGCAGAACGCCACTTCGGGCGCAATGCTGGCCGACCTGGTCACCGCCTATATGGACATCCCGAGCGAGCAGAAGCAGGAAATCCTCGAAACCGTCGATCTGCCCATCCGCATGGAAAAGGTCTCGCGGCTTCTGTCCGAGCGCATTGAGGTGCTGCGGCTCACGCAGGAAATCGGCCGGCAGACGAAAGCCGTGTTCGACGAGCGCCAGCGCGAGGCCGTGTTGCGCGAACAGATGGCGGCGATCCAGCGCCAGCTCGGCGAAGGCGACGGCAAATCCGATGAGGTCGCCGAACTTGCCGCGGCCATTGCCAAGGCGCAGATGCCCACCGAGGTGGAGACGCAGGCGAAAAAGGAGCTGCGTCGCTATGAGCGTCTGCCCGAGCAGGCGGCCGAAGCGGGCATGATCCGCACCTATCTCGACACGCTCACCGAGCTTCCCTGGGCGCTGCCGGATGAAAAGCCGATCGACATCGCGCAGGCGCGCAAGATCCTCGAAGACGACCATTTCGGCCTCGACAAGATCAAGCAGCGCATCATCGAATATCTTGCCGTTCGCAAGCTCGCGCCGCAGGGCAAGGCCCCGATCCTGTGCTTCGTCGGCCCGCCCGGCGTCGGCAAGACCTCGCTCGGCCAGTCCATCGCCCGCGCGATGGAGCGGCCCTTCGTGCGCGTCAGCCTTGGCGGCGTGCATGACGAGGCGGAAATCCGTGGCCATCGGCGCACCTATATCGGCTCGCTGCCGGGCAATATCATTCAGGGGATCAAGAAGGCGGGTCAGCGCAACGCGGTGATGATGCTGGACGAGATCGACAAGATGGGGCGCGGCATTCAGGGCGACCCGTTCGCGGCGATGCTCGAAGTGCTCGACCCCGAGCAGAACAATACGTTCCGCGACGCTTATCTCGGCGTGCCGTTCGACCTGTCGCGCGTTACCTTCATCGCGACGGCGAACATGCTGGACACGATCCCCGGCCCGCTCCTCGACCGCATGGAGATCATCCAGCTTGCGGGTTATACGGCGAAGGAAAAGCTCGAAATCGCCAAGCGCTATCTCGTGGCGCGCCAGCTTGAAGCGAATGGCCTCACCACCGCGCAGGCGGGCATCGACGACGACGCGCTGACCGCCATCATCGAGGACTACACGCGCGAGGCAGGCGTGCGCTCGCTCGAACGCGAAATCGGCAAGGTGTTGCGCAACGTCGCGGTGCGCATCGCCGAAGCGCCGGGCGACAAGGTGCAGATCCACACGGATGACCTCGTGGGCATCCTCGGCCAGCCGCGTTTCGAGAACGAAGTTGCGATGCGCACCAGCGTTCCCGGCGTGGCGACGGGCCTAGCCTGGACGCCTGTTGGCGGCGATATCCTCTTCATCGAGGCGACGCGCGCGCCCGGCAAGGGCGTGCTCATCCTCACCGGCCAGCTCGGCGATGTGATGCGCGAAAGCGCGCAAGCCGCGCTCAGCCTCGTGAAGAACCGTGCAACGTCGCTCGGGCTCGATCCGGCGCTCTTCGAAAAGAGCGATATCCACATCCACGTTCCGGCGGGCGCGACCCCGAAGGACGGCCCCAGCGCGGGCGTGGCGATGTTTACCGCGCTCTATTCGCTGCTATCGGGGCGCACGGTGCGCAGCGACACGGCGATGACGGGCGAGATCAGCTTGCGCGGTCTCGTGCTGCCGGTTGGCGGCATTAAGGAAAAAGTAACGGCGGCGGCGCGCGCGGGGTTAACGCGTGTTATGTTGCCTGCGCGCAATCGTCGCGATTATGATGACATCCCCGAAGAGACGCGCAAGAGCCTCGACTTCGTCTGGCTCGAACGCGTGGACGATGTGATCGCGGCGGCACTGGAAAGCGAGCCGCAGCCGGAAGCGCCGGCCTCGGTGCATTAGGGCAAGCCGCTTTGGAAAAAAGCCGGGCGGGCGTCTGGCCGCTTCGATCAGGACGGACGAGGAAACTTTTCGGCGTTCTCGTCCGTGAATTCCTTGTCGAGTTCGGCTTCGAGATCGACCAGATCCTGAGGAGGCGTGTAGCCGAAGGCGCGAGCCTGGTTCAGCTTTTCCTTCAACTGGATGTAGAAGCCGAAGCGATCTTCAGGCGCGTCCGCAACCGTTTGCAGGAGAAGATCGAGTTCAGCTTTCAGTGCTTCGAATGCCATGCCATTCTCCATGAAACTGATCGCGGTTTTATGCGATGATGCAGTAAAATATCCGAGAAAGCATCAACAATTGCCCACCGACGGCGCTTTAGTGGCGGGCAGTTTGTTCATTAGGGGGCGGGGGCCAAACATCAGCGAACGAAGAGGTTTTGAATGCTGGATGCGCCGAAAGAACCGAGCGCCTGCGACACGATACCGGAGAGCGAATCCCCGTTCTATATCGCCTCGGCAGGCGCTCCATCACGGCCGCGCTGCATTCTGAAGCAGAACGATTGCTTTGCGGTGATGGACAATTACGGCGACATCGGTTGTGCCAGCGATGAAGCCAGCGGGCTTTACTCGCACGACACGCGTCATCTGTCGAAGCTCTCGGTGTGCGTGAACGGCGAGATGCCGCTCCTCCTCGGCTCGACGATGCGCGACGACAATCTGAACATGCGCGCGGACCTGACCAACCCCGACATCCATGTCGCTGGCGACGGGATCGGGCTACTCAAGGACACCGTGCACATCAAGCGCACGATCTATCTTCACAATGGCGGGCTGGCGCAACGCAATGCGTTCGTCAATCATGGCGCGGAGCCCGTCTCGCTCGACCTTCTTTTCCACTTCGACGCCGATTTCGCCGACCTGTTCGAGGTGCGCGGCATGCGGCGCCCCGCGCGCGGCTCCCTGAAGAAGGAGGTCATCGGCGAGGACAAGGTCAAGCTGAGTTACACCGGCATCGACGGAAAGGTGCGCGAGACGACGCTCACCTTCGAGCCGGCTCCGGACGAGCTGACGGAGGCGACGGCGCGCTTCAAGATGACGCTCGCGCCGCGCGAGACTGAGCGTCTTTATGTGGCGATAAAGTGCGACGGCGAGGGGCAGCCCGCCGCTGACTCGTTCCTCTGGGGGCTGTTTCACGCCCGCCGCGACCTCGTCGGCAAGCCGCGCGAGATCGCGAGCGTCAACACCTCCAATGCGGTGGTGAACGAGATCATCTGTCGCTCGCTCGCCGATCTGCGCATGCTGATGACGAAGACCACGGATGGCAAATATCCCTATGCGGGCATCCCGTGGTACTCGACCACCTTCGGCCGCGACGGGCTCATCACCGCGATGCAGCTTCTGTGGTTCGACCCATCTGTCGCGCGCGGCGTCCTGAAGCGGCTGGCGCGGTTTCAGGCCACCACCTTCGACGACGCGTCCGACGCGCAGCCCGGCAAGATCCTGCACGAGATGCGCGGCGGCGAAATGGCCGCGCTCGGTGAGGTGCCCTTCGGCCTCTACTACGGCAGCGTCGATTCAACACCGCTTTTCGTGCTGCTCGCGGGGCTTTATGTCGAACGCACGGGCGACATCGCATTCCTGCGCGAGATCTGGCCGAACGTGATCGCCGCGCTCGATTGGATCGATGGTCCGGGCGACCCGGACAGCGACGGCTTCGTCGAATATGCGCGCGCCAATCAGAATGGCCTCGTCAATCAGGGCTGGAAGGACTCGCACGATGCGGTGTTCCACGCCGATGGCTCGCTCGCGGACGGGCCTATCGCACTGGTCGAAGTGCAGGGCTATGTCTACGCGGCGCTGAAGGTGGCGGCGGATTGTGCGAAGCTTCTCGGCGAGATCGAGCGCGCGGACACTCTGATCGCGAAAGCGGAGCTTCTTCGTCTGAGGTTCGAGGCGGCCTTCTGGTGCGACGACCTCGGGACTTACGCGCTGGCGCTCGACGGGAAGAAGCAGCCCTGCCGCGTCCGCACAAGCAACGCGGCGCACGCGATGGCGACCGGCATCATGATGCCGGAACGCGCGCGCCAGGTGGCAAACGATCTGTTACGGCCGCGTTTCAATTCGGGCTGGGGGATTCGCACCGTCGCCTCGGGCGAGGCGCGCTACAATCCGATGTCCTATCACAATGGGTCGATCTGGCCGCACGACAATGCCATCATCGCCATCGGCCTCGCGCGTTACGGGCTGACGCAAGGCATCGCGCCGATCTTCGACGGGCTGATGCAAGCGGCGGCTTACATGGACCAGCGGCGGTTGCCGGAGCTGTTCTGCGGCTTTCCGCGTCGGCGTAGCCGTGGCCCGACGCTGTATCCCGTCGCCTGTTCGCCGCAGGCATGGGCGAGCGGCGCGGTGTTTCACTTGTTGCAGGCGGTGCTTGGGCTGCATTACAGCCTGCCGCACCGCACGATCACGCTGCGAAATCCCGTGGTGCCCATGTCGATTGGCGAAATCACGATTCGCAACATGAGGCTCGGGGATGCGTCGATCAGCTTCACCGTCCGGCCGGAGCCAAGCGGCAATGTCTCGGTCGGGGTGCTGGAACGGACCGGGAAGATCAATATCGCCGTGCTTCTCGATGCGGGCGACAGCGCCGCCGCGTGAAGAGTGCGGCGGGTGAATTGTGTGGCGGTCGCTCATGAGCTCGATGAGCGACCTCGCGCCGGATTTCGGCTGGCGGGTGCGCCGCGGTCCGCGGAAAGCGCGGCATTCTCGAAAGCAGGAGCCGGATCGGGCGGCCGGAAATCGCCGGTCTTGCTGCTTTCGACGGTCTCAATTCAGAAAAGCGACTGTCCCTTGGCGAGATCTGAAGGCTCGCCGCCGCTGTATTAAACGCAATGAATACAAATTCTGTAGCTCTGCATCGTTCGCCGTGCGAACCCTGAGTATCAGGCAAATATTCGATCTTGCGATTGTTTAGCGAAGCCAGAGGTTCGCGGGGTCGAGATCGAATTCTTCCTTGATGAAAGCGAAGATAGAGGAGAGGCCCTCGAAGAGAATGTTCATGGTGTGCTCCGTTTTGCTTCAACAGATGCAGCTTTTGCATCGATGCAAAGCGTTATAGGAACAAATCGTCTATTTTTTATTAACAATTAATACACCAAGTCATGTGTAAGGCGAGATGGCGTCCTTTTCGCGGCAACTTCATTATTCGCGCAACATGAAAAGCGTCCAAATATTGCCGGATGCCGCCCTAGACCGTTGCGCAGTTGCAACGCTTTGCTTCGTTTGAAAAAAAGAAAGGGCCGAGACAATGCTCAGCCCCCTGCTTGATCTCTATCCACCGGAATCCCGATGGACCGCCGCGATAAATCAGAGCGCGGCGTTCATCACGAGATGCGGATCGCCATGCCCGTCGATGGTGCGGACTTCTTCCTCGGTCAGAACCTTGTAAGCGTCCTTGCCGATGAGCTTCGCCGCCTCGCGCGTGATGTGCGCCCACGTGGAGTAGTTGGCGAACAGGAGACCGGCCGCATCGAGCGTGCCGCCGCGATTGACGTAGCCAAGCACGCGCATATGTTTCGGGCCGCCATCGATGCGACGAAGCACGCCGATGATGGGCTCAGGACGCGTATGCGTGACGACGACGCGCGGCAGTCGCGCCGGGAACAGCGCTTCCAGTTCCGCATCGGACAGCACGAACTTGCCTTCGACGTGGTCGCGCGGCTCGCGCAGACGGCCCGGTTCGACGACGATCGTAACCGCCACCTTGATGCCCTTCGCTTCGAGCCGCTTCCCGGCCTTGATCGCCTCTACCAGCTGATAAGAGCCGAGCGCGATCAACTGAACGTCCGCTTTCGCAAGATCGCCGGAGAACGTCGCCGCACCGGTCTCGTAGAGCTTCACCGCGAGTTCCGGCGAGACGAGCGACGGCACCGGGCGCTTCGAGACGACGAGCGTACCGATGGTGCCATGGTCGCGATAGATCGTGCGCATCGCCTCAACGGCGGTGTTCGCGTCCACCGGAAACAGCACGCGCGACGTGTCCGACATTTCGCCGAGCAGCGCCTCGGCCAGCGTCGGATCCTGGTGCGACTGTTCGTTCTTGCCGTTTTCCCACGCATGCGACGTGGCGATGACCGGCACGCCGATCCAGCCCGGCTTCTTGCCGAGATGCTTCTGGTGCCGCGCGAAGATGATGTCCTGGCGGAGCGCGCCAAGCATCTTGACGGCGAAGGCTTCGTAGCTGACCGAGAGGTTGAGGCCGCCCTTGTTGCCAAGCGCAGCGCCGATCACGGCTTCTTCGTTCAGCGCGGTAATGATCGCGCCTTCTGTCGATTCCGGCACGCCTTCTTCCGGCACGTTCACGCGGTGCTTCAGATGCGCGAGCGTCAGGCCCATCTGGTTCGAGCCGAGTTCGTCGGGGTTGCCGACGCGCGGGCGAAGGTTCGGGTTCGCCTTGACGAGATCCACGAAGAAGCGGTCGACCGCCGCCATCGGCGAGACGTCGACACCAACCTTGGACCACACGGTTTCAGGGAACGCAGGCGTTGCCACATTGCGCGACGCGATCGGATGGTCGCCTTCCTTCGGGCGGTTCTGCTCGGCGTGCACGTTGAATGTCGCGATGGACGTCTCAAGTTCGGCAGGCGGCACGAACAGAGCTGCCGCACCCTCGATAAACTCCTGGCGCGCGGCTTCGTCGTGGCGCGGATTGCCGAGGAGCGGCGTTCCGTGCGCGCGGTTGGTGCCGGCACCGGGGAAGCCGTAGCCCTTGATGGTGCGCGCGACCGTATAAGGCAGACGGATCGGATAATCGCGCTTGCCCGCGAGCGTCAGCGCGCCGCGACCTTCGAGCTTGGACTCGGAAATGAGGATCGCCCAGGCGAAAGCCGCCGGATCGGTTCCGTCGATATCGATCGGGTCGAAGTTGTTGATGCGCAGGTGGTCGTTCAGCCACTCGGTGCCGCCCTGCTGCTCGATCTCGCTGCGTTCCTCGATGCGGCGGCCGTTCAGGATCATGATCGGCGCGACGAGGCCGCTGTCGCCGGGGCGCCACCAGCGCGAGGACCATTCACTGCCGCGCTGCTCCTCGAAAGCGCCGTCGGAGAGGATCGCGACGAGCTTCTCGCCCTTCAGCGGCATGTGGACATATTCCACTTCCGCGAAGCCGAGATAGCCGCCTTCCATCGTCGCGCCAGCCGTGTTCGGGTTCGCATGGCTGCCGAGCGGCACGCCGGGCGAGCCGTCCGGCGCGATCGCGTAGGAGTAGAAGTCACGGACGAGATTTTGCAGGCCCGCCTCGTTACGCGAATAGCGATCTTTCTGCTGCGGCGTCTGATTGTCGAGCAGAAGATTCACGGATTCGATGGCGGCGACGGTGTGTCCCTGCCCCATGACCCATGAGCGCGTTTCGCCGGTCAGGGCGTTCGCGAGGAAGTAGCCGACATAAGCGGGCGCGACGTTGAGCGAGCCACCGGTGTGGCCTTCCGGCGCGTGCTTGAAGTCGTTGGCGGCGAGCGGCCGACCTTCAAGGTCGACCCGGGTCGCATAGGTCATGTGGACGACGATCCACATAGCAGCGCTGGTCAGGCGGTCGGCCGCGATGAGCTTATTCAGGATTTCGTCGAGGTTTTTCGCCTTGCCCGCCTTGATCAGCGTTTCGGCCAAACCATAGATGCGCACCTGGGTGACGTCCTGGTGCTTGATGACGCCATAACCTTCGGCCCATTTGCGGAACAGCGGGTTCTGGCCACGCAAGGCCGCCGCCAGCTCCGACACGTCAAGAGACGTGTGGTTCGCGATTTCGTATTCAGATTCAGACATGTATCGTACCATCCATTGAGGGGGGAAGTGAGTGATCCGGAGCCGGTTATTCGATCGTTACAATATGAAGACGACAGCGCGTTAACAGCGAAGGGTCGGCGCTGGGGCCTGTAAGGATTTCGATTTCACCGGGTTCGATGCGACGTCTGGCGTCGGCATCGGGAAATGAAAAATCGTCGGTGATCAGATCGAAGCGCGCCGTAACGCGTTCGCCCGAAAGTGTTTTTATCTTGGTGAAGGCTTTCAGTTCGAGGAGGGGTCGCGTCACGGAAGCAAGCGGATCGCGGATAAACAAATATACAATTCCTTCGGCCGCCATACCGCCGACATTCGCGATGTCGACTTCCACCGCGACGCTTTCACCGGCGCGCAGCGTCTGGACACTCGCACGCGGCTCACCATAGTCAAAGGTAGTATACGCGATCCCGTGGCCAAAGGGAAATTCCGGTTCGTTCGGCGCGTCGATATATTTGCTCGTGTCGTGGTTTTCGGGATCGGCGGGGCGTCCCGACGGGCGTTCGCCGTAATAAATGGGGATCTGGCCCACATCGAAAGGCCAACTCAGCGGGAGCTTGCCGCTGGGCGATACTGCACCGCTGAGGATGTCGCCGAGCGCGTTGCCGGCTTCCGAGCCGAGGAACCACGCGGCGAGAACGGCGTCGGCTTCTTTGAACAGCCACGGCGCGATCAGCGGTCGACCCGAGGTCAGCGTCACGATAACCGGCTTTCCGAGTGCGAAAACCGCTTCGGCGAGGGCGCGCTGCGCTTCGGGCACGACGGGGCGCGCGCGGCTGTTGGCCTCGCCGGACATGCTGGCCGTCTCGCCAAGACACAAGAGCACGGCATCAGCGGAGCGCGCGGCGTCGAGCGCGGCGGGAATGTGCGCGCCGCTCGCATAGGACACCGCCGCATGCGGAAATGCGGCCTTCACGCCATCGAGGAAACTCACCGCCTCCGAAGCTTCGCCCGCCGCACGCCAGGGCCCGAGCATCTCGCCGGGTGCGTCGGCCAGCGGCCCTATGACGGCGAGACGGCTCGTTTGCGCCGAAAGCGGCAGCACGCCGTTGTTTTGCAGGAGCACGATGGATTTTTGGGCCGCCTCGCGGGCAAGCGCGCGATGCGCCTCAATCGTTGTGGGCGTAAGTGCATCTTCGCCGCGCGCATAGGGCTTATCGAAAAGCCCAAGCGCAAGTTTCAGCGCGAGCACGCGACGAACGGCGGCGTCGATGGTCTCGATGCGGACGAGCCCCCGCGCCAGCGCTTCCGGCAAGCCGTCGGTGTAAGTGCCGCTCGCCATGTCGATGTCGACGCCCGCATTCAGCGCGAGCGCCGCGGCTTCCGCAGCGTCCGCCGCCACGCCGTGCTTTATGAGTTCCGCCACGGCGAAGAAATCGCTGATGAGCACGCCGTCGAAGCCGAGGCGCTCGCGCAGCACGCCGGTCAACAGCGCCCGATGCGCGGTCAGCGGCACGCCCGCCAGTTCGATGAAGGCGGGCATGATGGCCGCCACGCCTGCATTAACCGACGCGGCGAAGGGCGGAAGGTACACCTCTTCAAAGGTGCGTTGCGAAAAGTCGGCGGAGGCGTATTCGCGCCCCGCGTTGACAGCGGCATAGCCCGCGAAATGCTTCGCCGTTGCAGCGAGCGCGTCGCCGCGTGCCAGATCGCTGGTCTGAAAACCCTTGACCTTCGCCTCTGCGAAGCGCGCCGTCACAACCGGATCTTCGCCCGTGCTTTCCACGATGCGGCCCCAACGCGGATCGCGCGCCACGTCGAGCATCGGCGCGTAGGTCAGCGCGATGCCGCCCGCCGCCGCCTCGATGGCCGCCGCGCGCGCGGTGCGTTCCCAAAGGTCGGGATCGAAGGCCGCCGCTTCGCCCAACGGAACGGGAAAGATCGTGCGATAGCCGTGCAGCACGTCGAGCGTGAAGAGCAGCGGAATTTTGAGGCGCGACTCATCGACAGCAGCCTTTTGCGCCGCAAGGATCGCGCTCGCGCCGCGCAGATCGAGAACGCTGCCCGCGCGACCTGCCGTAATATCGGCAACCTTCGGCGCAAGAAGCGTCGAACCGGCCGCGTCGAAATCGGCCCTTATCATCGCAAGCTGGCCGACCTTGTCTTCAAGGGTCATCGCCCGAAGCAGGCCCTCAATCCGTGCAGCGTCTTCCATCATCGAACGCAGCCTTGGCCCTTGGGTGGTCAATCTTCGACTTACGGATTATAAGGACCGTCAAAGCCGGTCAACCCCCTTCTTCCCTAAAGCGTTAGAAAGTATGTCTTCCGTGAAGCAAAATGAGACGGCACCTCAGGAAAGTGTATACAGCCAAGTACGCTCTCTTTGGAAAATTATAGATGGGCCAAAGGCGCGTAATGGTCTTTTGTTGTTTGGTGGCGCAATAACCGGCGTGATTGCAACAAATGCACTTGTGCAAATCCGTCTCAACACCTGGCAAGGCAACATCTACGACGCTATCGGCACGCGCAACCTGTCGATCTTCATGAATGAGGTCGTTATCTTCCTGGTGATCGTGAGCACGCTGCTTTGCCTCGGTGTAGCTCAGACCTGGTTGCACGAAACCCTCAAGGTGCGCCTGCGCAAGGCAGTAACCTTCGACCTGCTCAAGGAGTGGCTTTCTCCGCGCCGCGCGTTTCAGCTACCGCTCACCGGCGCGATTAGCGTCAACCCGGACCAGCGCATTCAGGAAGACACGCGGCGGCTTTGCGAACTCACAGTCGATCTCGTCGTGGGGTTGATCCAGTCTACCCTCTTGCTTGGCGCCTTCGTTGGTGTGTTGTGGGGGCTGTCCGCGCAGGTTGTATTTGTCTACGAGGGCAACGCGTTTACCATACCGGGCTACATGGTGTGGGCCGCCATCGGATACGCCGCCATCGGGTCGCTTTTCACGTGGCTCGTGGGGCGGCCTCTCATCGCCGCGCACACCGATCTTCGCGTTGCCGAGGCGGATTTCCGCATCAACCTCGTCCGGGTGAACGAGTCGGCCGATGAGATCGCACTCATGCACGGCGAGGCGGCCGAGCGCGAGCTTCTGCACCGCCCGGTCGATACCGTGCTCATGATCATGCAGAAGATCGCGAACCGGCTTGCGGCGCTCGGCTGGGTGACGGGCAGCTACGGCTGGCTCGCGCTTCTCGCGCCGCTGCTTCTGGCCGCGCCAGGCTATTTTTCCGGGTCGCTTTCGCTCGGCGGGCTGATGATGGTGGTCGGCGCTTTCGGTCAGGTCCAGGCCGCGCTTCGGTGGTATGTCGACCGCTTTCCCACCATCGCGGAGTGGCGCGCCATGCTCGCGCGTGTCATCGGCTACAGGACGGCGCTGCAAACGCTCGAAGAGAAGAGCAGCAAGACCTCGCACATCCGCTACGAGCAAAGCGCGGATAATTCGGTCACGCTCGAAAAGCTGTGTGTCTACGCTCCGAGTGGCCGCGTTACGTTGAGCGAGCCGCTCGTGAGGGTGGCCCCCGGCGAGCGCGTCCTGATTTCGGCCGCGCCGAAGTCGGGCAAGACGACGTTCGTAAAGGCGCTCGCGGGCATCTGGGGCTGGGGCAAGGGGACGATCAGCTATCCCGCCGGCCAGCGCGTCGCCTTCGTGCCGGATACGATTTATCTGCCGACCGCAAGTCTGAAGACAGCGCTCGCCTATCCTCGTCCGGCCGAGGAAATCGACGACGACGAAGCCATCAAGGCGCTCGAACGCGTGCGGCTCGGGAAGCTGGCGTCCGATCTGAATGTCGAGCGACGCTGGGAGAAGGAGCTTGCGCTCGATGAGCAGCGCCGTCTGATGCTCGCCAACATGCTTCTCTACAAGCCGCAGTGGATCATTCAGGACGAATCCATCATCGAACTCGACGATGAGAGCCGCAATCTCGCCGCTTCCATTTTCACGCATGAACTCGCCGACACGGCGCTCATCAGCGTCGGGCGCTTCGATCCCGGGAACGGCTTCTACACGCGGAAAGTCGACTTGTGCACGACGCCGCCGTCGCTGCATATGCCGCTCAGGCTGGAGAATGGCGAACTGCGGGAGACGCCCGAACACGCCTGAAAACGCGCGATGTTCGTCATAGCGCCGACGTGGCAGGATTTGTTACCAGAGCCGGCTTGGAAGACGAGCGAAAGTGCTGATACTTCCGCTTGAGAATATGCCCGCAAAGCGAGGTGATTGTGCATAGCGAGCCTTGGAAGCCTGAACGGATCGACGACGACGCGTTGCTGGACCTCGTGCAGCGGCAGACGTTTCGCTATTTCTGGGATTATGCGCACCCGAATTGCGGGCTTGCGCGCGATCGCGGCAACCCAAATCGCACTGCGGGAAACGACCTGATTTCCATCGGCGGAACGGGTTTCGGCGTGATGGCGATCATCGTAGCGGCGGAGCGCGGCTGGATCGAGCGCCGCGAGGCCGTGGAGCGGCTCGCCGCGATGCTGGGCTTCCTCGATACCGCCGAGCAATATAACGGCGTTTTCCCGCATTATATCGACGGCAATACGGGCCGCGAAATCTCGCTCTGGTCCGACAATGCGGGCGCGGATGTGGTGGAGACGGCCTATCTCGTGCAGGGCCTGCTTTGCGCGCGCCAGTATTTCAAGGACGGCGATCCGTCAGAGCGCGCGCTCGCGGCGAAGATCGACGCGCTGTGGCGCGCGGTGAACTGGCAGGCGCATGTCGAGAACGACAACATCATGCTCTGGCACTGGCTGCCGACGAAGGAGCATCAGGCCTTCCAGCGCATCGAGGGTTGGAACGAATGCCTCATTACTTATGTGCTCGCCGCTATGTCGCCAACATATCCCGTCGACGCGCGGCCATATCACGAGGGCTGGGCGCGCGGTAACGTCTTCCGCAACGGCCGCACTTATTACGGCATAGACCTGCCGCTCGGTCCAGATCTCGGCGGCCCGCTATTCTTCGCGCATTACTCCTTCCTCGGCCTCGATCCGAACGGCCTTCGCGACCGCTACGCAGACTATTGGCAGCAGAACCACGCGCAAACGATGGTGAACTACAGCTATTGCGTTGCCAACCCCAACGGCTTCGCGGGCTACGGCCCGAAATGCTGGGGCCTGACCGCGAGCGATGGCGACAAGGGCTACCGCGCCTTCGCGCCGGATCAGGACGAGGGCGTGATCGCACCCACCGCCGCGCTGTCGAGCCTGCCCTACACGCCAGCGCACTCGCTCGCCGCGCTGCGCCATTTTTATTTCGATCTCGGCCCGCGCATATGGGGGAGTTTCGGCTTCGCGGACGCCTTTAACGAAACGGTCGGCTGGGTCGCCGAGGATAACCTCGCGATCAATCAGGGACCGATCATCGCGATGATCGAAAATTATCGGAGCGGGCTCTTGTGGCGGCTGTTCATGAGTTGCCCGGAAGTGAAGCCGGGGCTTGAGGTTTTGGGCTTCACGGCGGAGCCGCTCGTCGCCTGACGGCAGCAAATCGGCAAGCGCGACGGCTCACGCGAGAAGGAGATGGCACGATGACGGCTTCCGAAACCTCGCTCGAACGCTGGGGCGATGCGCTTCTGCGGCACGCAGCGGCGAAGATCCCGCATGCGATCTCGGCCACCTCGCTTGTGAAAGAGCGACCGGGCTTCGGACAAACGGTGCAGCCCGCGCCGGGATCGGTGCTGGCGAGCGCGGCTTCTACCGAGCTCGACTATTTCTTCCATTGGCTTCGCGACAGCGCGCTCATCATCGACGCGACGCGCCTGCTTATCCGGCGCGGCATCGACGCGGATGCGTGGGCGCGCCGCTACCACGATTTCGTGCATTTCAGCCTCGGCCTTAACGCCATCGAAGGCCGTGCGCTCGTGGCGGCGGGCGGCTTCCGCGAGCGCGCGCAGGCCGATCATCTGAAATACATACGCCCGGACGACGAGCTTTCCGCCGTGCATGGCGACCGGGTGCCGGGCGACGTACGTTTCAACGCAGACGGCACCATCGACTATTTCGACTGGCACCGCCCGCAGAACGATGGCCCGGCGCTCCGCGCGCTCACCTGCTTGCGCTTCACCGACGACGGCATCGGCAGCGCTGCGGCGGACGCGCTCATTCGCGGCGACCTCGCCTACACCGCACGCAACGCGGGCGCGCCCTGCTACGACATCTGGGAAGAAGACTGGGCGCAGCATTACAATACGGTGATCGCGCAATATGCAGCGCTGCGTCATGGTGCGCGGTGGGCGGAAGCGCGCGGCGATGCGGCCTTCGCAGCCGAGCTTGGTGCACGGCGCGACGAGCTTGCGGATCTGCTTGAGCGCTACTGGGACGAAAGCCGGGGCCTTCTCCGCAGCCGCCTTCCGGGTGGGGAAAATGCGGACGAAAAGGCGCTCGACTTCTCGCTGATCCTCGGCGTGGTGCATGCCGGTCTCGAAAGCGGCGCGCACAGCGTTGCCGATCCGCGCGTGCGCACGACCTTTCTCTGGCAGCAGGCGATGTTCCGCGACACCTACGCGATCAACGCGGGGCGCTCGTCCGGCATCATGTTCGGCCGCTACAACGGCGACACCTATATCAGCGGCGGCGCCTGGTATATCAGCACCTTCGCGGCGGCGGAGTATCATTACCGGCTGGCGGTCGCGGTGCCCACCGAGCGCGAGGAATACATCGCCGGCGGCGACGCGATCCTCTCACGCGTGCGCGAGTTCATCCCCGCCTCGGGCGACCTCTCCGAGCAATTCGACCAGACCACCGGCGAGCCGACATCCGCCGAAGACCTTACATGGAGCTATGCGGGTTTCATCAGCGCGTGGGCGGCGCGTGAAGCTGCGCTTTCACAAGCTGGAGCCTGAAATCATGACCGCAACGAAAAGCTTCCGCACGCCGCGCGAAGACGGCCTCGGCCTCGCGCGCATCGCGAACGCGGCGGGCCTTCGCATTGCCGTGCTGCCGAATGGATGCCTGTTCGCCATCGAACATGAGGACGGCCCGCGCCGCAACCTCATCAATCAGGTTCTCGGCTCGCCGGTTGGCGGCGGCATCATGCGGATCTTGCTGCGCGTCGGCGGTGCCGCGCCGCGCACGGTGGAGATCGTCGGGCCGGGCGCGCATGTGGCTTTCGGCGCAGATGAAGACCGCTTCGTGTGGGCTGGCGAAACGGACGGGCTCGCGCATCGCGTCACGCTTTGGCTTCATCCCGAGCAGCCGCTCTGGCTTTGGCGCGTGGAAGTGACGAACGCAAGCGGCGGCGAAGTGCCGTGCGATGCGATCCTCGTGCAGGATCTCGGCCTCGGCGCGCGCGGCTTTGTCATGGGCAACGAAGCCTACGCCTCGCAATATATCGATCATACGGTTGAGCCGCATCCGCGCTTCGGCCCGGTCATCATGAGCCGCCAGAACATGACGCAGGATGGCGGGCGTCATCCGTGGGTGGCGCATGGCTGCTTCGACGGCGCGGCGAGCTTCGCGACCGATGCGCTGCAATTGTTCGGTCCGGCGTATCGCGACGCGGCGTCGCTCGATCTGCCGTTCGGCGAAAGCCTCCCCGGCGCGCGGCTGCAATATGAGACGGCTTGCGCCATCGTGCAGTCGAGTGCGGCGGAGCTGAAACCCGGCGAGGCGGCGACGTGGACCTTCTTCGCGCTTTACGACGTCGATCACACCGCGCCGACGAGCTACGCCGACCTCTCGCGCATCGATTCCGCTGAAGGCGCGGCGGGCGAGTTTTTCCCGCGCGACGTGGCGCTTGCCGAGTCCGCGCGCGACATCCTGCGCGATGCGCCGCCGCTCGTCTGCCGCGAAGTCGTTGCGCGCGAGGACGAAGCGCGAAAGCATGAAGAATGGTGGAGCGGGCGTCTGCTCTCCTGGTTCGAGGGCGAGGGGGCGGGAAGCCGCCACGTCGTGCTCACGGAGAAAGACCGGCTCGTTAAACGCCGCCACGGCACGATCCTTCGCAGCAGCGACAGCCTCCTGCCGGAAGAGACGACGCTCGCCGCCACCGCTTGGATGCATGGCGCGTTCGCGGCGCAGCTCACCATCGGCAACACCTCGTTCCACAAGCTGTTTTCCGTATCGCGCGACCCGTACAACATCATGCGGTCGAGCGGCGTTCGCGTGCTGGCCGAGATCGGCGGCGCATGGCGGCTGCTGACGCTGCCGACGCGCTTCGAAATGGGGCTTGCGGATGCGCGCTGGATCTATGAACACGGCGGCGGCGCGATCACGGTTCGCGCGGCCTCCACCGGCGAAGACGCGGCGCTGCAAATCGAGGTGCTTGTCGAGGGCGCGCCGGTGCGGCTCCTCGTGTTCGGCAATCTGACGCTCGGCGAGTTCGATTATGCGCATGCGGGCCGCGTCGAGATCGACGACGACGCAAAGCGCGCGGCGTTCCAGCCGGACCCGGACTCGCTCTGGGGCCAGCAATACCCGGACGCGGTCTATCACCTCACCACGAGCACGCCGGATGCCATCGAAGCCATCGGCGGCGACGAGCTTCTTTATAAAGACGGCGCGGCGCGTAGCGGCCCTTTCATCGCCCTGCGCACCAGGCCGACCAACGCGCTGCGCCTCGCCGTCACCGGCTCCATGACCGATGCGGCGGAAGCTGAACGCCTAGCCGCGAAATACGCGGGCGGCGTCGAAACCCGCGCGATGCTGGCGTCGGCGGATGTCTTCTGGTCGCGCACCACGCGCGGCGCGCGGCTCCAGTCGGGCGACAGCGACATCGCCGCGTTCGACACGCTGCTGCCGTGGCTCGTGCATAACGCCATCATTCACCTCACCGCGCCGCACGGCCTCGAACAATATTCGGGCGCGGCGTGGGGCACACGCGACGTTTGCCAGGGGCCGATGGAATTTCTACTCGCCTTCCGTCACGACGAGACGGCGAAAGAGGTGCTGCGTCGCGTCATCGCGCGCCAGAGCAAGGCCGATAGCGACTGGCCGCAATGGTTCATGTTCGACCGCTATGCGTGGATCGCGGGCGTGCCGAGCCATGGCGACGTGATCGTGTGGCCGCTCAAGGCCGTTTGCGATTACGTCGAGGCGACGCAGGACTTCGCGTTCCTGTCCGAGCCGGTAGCGTGGCGCGAGCCTGACGCCGCGCCGTCGAGCGTGGCCGATCACCTCGCGGCTGAGCTTGCCGAGATCGAGGCGCGCTTCCTGCCCGGCACGCATCTGCCGCGTTATGGCGAGGGCGACTGGAACGACACGCTTCAGCCCGCCGACGCCTCGCTCGCCGAGCGCATGGCGAGCAGCTGGACGGCGGCGCTTCTGTACCAGCAGGTTTCGCGGACTTCAACCGCTGGCTCATCCGCGATGGCGTCGTGGCGGGCTATGCGATCTTCGACGGCGCCGACGCGGAGCCCGAGCTTCTGCTTCACCCGAGCGACAAGAAAACCGGCGTCTCCTATTCGCTGATCCCGATGAATTGCGCGATCGCAGGCGGCCTCTTCACATGCGAGCAGGCGCGCCACCATCTGGGCGTGATCCGCGAGCATCTCAACTTCCCCGATGGCGTGCGCCTCATGGACAAGCCGCTCCCTTATTACGGCGGCGAGGAGCGCATCTTCCGGCGCGCGGAGTCGTCGCCGTTCTTCGGGCGCGAGGTGGGCCAGATGTACATCCACGCGCATCTCCGTTGGTGCGAGGCGATGGCGCTCATGGGCGAGGATGAAGCTTTCTGGTGGGGCTTGCGGGTCGTCAATCCCGTAACGGTGGCGGAAAATCTCGGCAACGCGGCGCTTCGCCAGCGGAACTGTTATGCGAGCAGCAGCGACGCAGCTTTCTCTGACCGCTATGAGGCGAGCGCGGAGTGGGAACGCGTGCGCGCGGGCGACATAGCGGTGGAGGCTGGCTGGCGTATTTACTCCGGTGGGCCGGGGCTTTATCTCGACCTCCTGATACGGCACCTCGCAGGCGTTCGCCGCAGCTACGGCGATGAGGTGACCGCGCCGTTCGCACCACCCGGCGAAACCGTCGTTCTTGCGTTGGAAAACAACGCGCGCGTTGGCGGCGTCGGTTCCCGCGAAAGTGGTAAGTCTATGGTCTAGGTTGAAGCAGCGCCTCCGCTCCTGTCTATAAGAATGGCATCAAACCAGATAATCAAAATTGGAGGAAAAGATGCTTCGTTCTTTCTTGGCAGGCGTTTTTGCGGCGACGATCACTTTTACGGGTGGCGCGCTCGCCCAAGCTTCGGGGACTGCTCCTGAAGCCAAGGCTTTGCTTGAAAAGGCCGTAACGGCGGTCAAGGCCGACGAGAAGAAGGCGATTGCAGACTTCAACAATCCGACCGGCGGTTTCCGCGACCGCGACCTTTACGTTTTCTGCGCGGGTGGCGCTGACAACGTGTTCACGGCGCATGCGAACGAGAAGCTTCGCGGCACCAAGCTTGCCGACCTCGTGGACAAGAAGGGCAAGAAGCTCGGCGAAGAGCTGATCAAGAATGCGGCGGAAGGCAAATTCGTGGAAGTCGATTACTGGTTCCCGCGCCCCGGCCAGACCGAGCCGGTTGAGAAGGTGACGTATGTCACGAAGGCAGGCGGCCAGATCTGCGGCGTCGGCTACTACAAGTAATATTCCGCCGTAACGCCCGAGCGGCGTCGTATTCAAATATACAGATCATTCAAGCGCCGAGGTTTTCGAAACTTCGGCGCTTTTTTTGTGCGGACGCATCGAGGGCAGGGCGGCCGATTTCGCAGATGCCGGCGCAGCGCACCCCACGGTAACGGCACATTCCCTGCCGCCACTCTCATCGAGGTTGGTCTGACCAAAAACCAGATAATAGTGTGCGCACTCAATGCGTTCACTGCGCAAAATGCACCACACAAAGCGCTGGCATCGGCTTTTATGCTGGTATACAGTCGACGCGACATAACGTCCCGCGTCGGGACCGCGTCGATCAAAAAAACTGACACACATTGCGAAACGAAGCTGCTCTCCACGTTATTTTGCAATCACCGTAATGTGCAGAAATTGGCGACCCAAGCATCGAGGGTCATCGTATGCTTGACCTAGTTTGCCTGTATCGTTCTGTTGTCAGTGAGTATTTATGATGGCACATTAGGCGTGAACAACGGTGCGAATTGCGCGGTTACAGCTGCATAGTGTATGCCAATTTTTGATATAGCCCGCAGCCTAATGCCCTATCTATATGATATTTAATATTCGATTGAGGGTGATTTGCCGATAGGCGGGTTGTCTATTGGCTCAACACGCTTTAGGGGAAATATTACAGCCCCGGCTCGAATGGAGACTTGGATACCCGCATGTCTGCCGGGAAAGAACAAGACGACGGGATCATTCCCCGACGTACGACCGAGAAAGCAGCAATGAATACGACCGCGCGCGTCAAGCAAGGTGGCCAAGGCCGCGTTAAAGATCCGAGCAATGACCGACGATTGGCGCAAAATCGCTCGGGTCCGACGGGGCAGGGCCGCGTCAAGGACACCGCTCAGGATCGCCGACTTGCCTCGAACAGGCCGGGGCCGACCGGTCAAGGCCGTGTCAAGGATCCCGATCGGGACAAGCGGCTTTCAAGCAATCGCGAAGGGCCGACGGGGCAGGGCCGCGTCAAGGATCCGAAAAACGATCGGCGCCTGTCTGAAAATCGCGAGGGGCCGACGGGGCAGGGACGCGTCAAGAATCCACGGCGCGACAAGCGATTGCGGGACAACCGGCCCAACCCAGGTGGCTCCGCCGCTTAGGGAAACCTTAACGTTACTAAAACGCGGTCCGGCGGGCTTGCCTTTCCGCCTTTATTGCCTCAAGGTCGACGAGATATCACTATTATTGGGCGGGTGAGGGAACAGATTTTGGAGGGCGTTGTTAGGTTCGCCTGGCTACTGAAATCTAAACCCCGTATGTAATATGCAAATGAGAGAGCAACCGAAGCCTGTCTTGGAGCCCGACAATTCGTCGTCGGCCACATTTCAGAACGACCGGCTTCCCATAATCGTGTCGGCCTATCTCGACGGTGAGCTTCTCGGAGAAGAACTCGCCGCGTTCGAGGTCCTTCTCAAAGAGAATCCCGCGCTCGCTTCGGAAGTTGAGGAGATGCGGCAAATCGAAAAGCAGCTGGCACAGATCGGGAGCGACATCCTGGCGGAACCTGTGCCGGAAGCGCTTCTGCGGGCCATTGCGGAATTCGAGAGTAGCTAGGTCGCGCTGATCTCAAGCGACGCATATTCACAGGCTAGGTTCTCGCTCGTCAGCAATGAAGCCCCGAGCAGTTCTCCGATATCCGGCAACGTAACGCTCCGCATGAGCGCGGGCCGCCCGATTTCTCCTCTATGTCCCACGCTCTCGCCCGCAGACAGCAAAAAGGCCGGATAACCCGGCCTTCTGCGTTTGTGAAATTGTCTCTTCGCAAGGCGGCCGATGCGGCCCCGCCAGCGCTTACGTATTCATCGAATCGAAGAAGTCGCCGTTGGATTTCGTCTGGCGAAGCTTGTCGAGCAGGAACTCGATGCCGTCCATCGAACCCATCGGGTTCAGGATGCGCCGCAGCACATACATCTTGCGAAGCTGTGCCTGCGGAACGAGCAGCTCTTCCTTACGGGTGCCGGACTTCGCGATGTCCATCGCCGGGAATACGCGCTTGTCGGCGACTTTGCGGTCGAGCACGAGTTCCGAGTTGCCGGTGCCCTTGAACTCTTCAAAGATCACTTCGTCCATGCGGCTACCGGTTTCAACCAGCGCCGTCGCGATGATGGTGAGCGAGCCGCCTTCCTCGATGTTGCGGGCCGCACCGAAGAAGCGCTTCGGGCGTTGCAGCGCGTTCGCGTCCACGCCACCGGTGAGCACCTTGCCGGAGGACGGCACCACGGTGTTGTAAGCGCGGCCGAGGCGGGTGATGCTGTCGAGCAGGATGACAACGTCGAGCTTGTGTTCCACGAGGCGCTTCGCCTTCTCGATGACCATCTCGGCCACCTGAACGTGGCGCGACGCGGGTTCGTCGAAGGTGGAGCTGATGACCTCGCCGCGCACCGAGCGCTGCATGTCGGTCACTTCTTCCGGGCGCTCGTCGATGAGAAGCACGATCAGGTAGCACTCGGGATGGTTCGCCGTGATCGAGTGCGCGATGTTCTGGAGCAATACGGTTTTACCGGTACGCGGCGGCGCAACGATCAGGCCGCGCTGGCCCTTGCCGAGCGGCGCCACGATGTCGATGACGCGCGCGCTCAGATCCTTCGAGTGCGGCGGGTCTGTCTCCATCTTCAGCCAGTCGTTCGGATAAAGCGGCGTCAGATTGTCGAAGTGAACCTTGTGGCGGATCTTCTCCGGGTCGTCGAAGTTGATCTTGTTGACCTTGAGCAGCGCAAAATAGCGCTCGCCATCTTTCGGCCCCCGGATCTGCCCTTCGACAGTGTCACCGGTTCGCAGCCCAAAGCGCCTTATCTGGCTTGGGCTGACATAGATGTCGTCGGGGCCCGGAAGGTAGTTCGAGTCCGGCGACCGGAGGAAGCCGAACCCGTCCTGCAAGGTTTCCACGACGCCAATGCCGGTGATCTCGATGTCACGCGCCGCGAGTTGCTTCAGGATCGCGAACATAAGCTCCTGCTTGCGGAGCGCGCTCGCGTTCTCGACGGCAAATTCCTCGGCGACCGCAAGAAGTTCCGTCGGGGACTTAACTTTGAGGTCTTGAAGCTTCATTTCTTGCATGATGGTCGACGACTTTTTTCGGGGGAGTGTGGGTTGGCGCGGACGGTGGGCCCGCGAACCGGGGGAGGTGAGGACGTTCGCTGAGCCGCTTGTCTTGTCTGGAGGGCAGATCGCGGCTGCTTCACTCAAATGCGGGATCGGGGTGACCGATCTTGGAACGGCAAATGTCGGAAACTGGACGACAAACGCCAATATAGCAGCGTTTGCGTCATTCGCAAAGACGTGAAAAACGCCGGCCTCATGTTTTCCCGGGAGAAAGACCGTTAGTAGGGCTTCACGATAACGAGCAGGACGATGCCGATCAGAAGCAACGTCGGAACTTCGTTTATGATCCTGAAGAAGCGCGTGCTGTGCGGGATGCGGTCGGCTTCGAAATCCTTGCGCCATTTGGCGAGGAAACCGTGAATGACCAGCAAACCGATAACCAGGGCGATTTTCGCGTGGAGCCACGGCGCGTTGCGCCAGTCGATATAGTCGGTGACGAAAGCGAGCCACAGGCCGAGGCCCACGGTGACGATCATCGCCGGGTTCATGATTGCCTTGAGGAGACGGCGTTCCATCACCTTGAACGTTTCGGACTGCGGCGTGCCGACCCCAACCTCAGCGTGATAAATGTAAAGCCTCGGCAGATAGAACAGGCCCGCCATCCACGCGAAGGCCGCGATCAGGTGGAAGGACTTGAGGTACAGGTAGGCGTCGTTCATGAGGCTGATCATGGCAGGCCGTTCGCGGGCGGGTTTCGGAGCGCCACGATTTTGGCGCTCCCGATCTCGCTATAGATCGATTCGTTGTCTTTCGGAGGGTCCGATTGAGCGCAACGGCCTCAGCCGCGCACCGTACGGATGAGACGCTCGACGTGTTCGATGGGCGTATCCGGAAGGATGCCGTGACCGAGATTGAAGACGTACGGCTTCGGAGCCAGAGCCTCAAGGATCGCGTTCACACGGCGGTCCATAGCATCGCCGCCCGCAAGCAGCAACAGCGGATCGAGATTACCCTGCACGGTGACCTTGTCCTGCTGGGCCGCAATCGTGGGAAGCGGCGCGGCCGTGTCGCAGCCGAGGGCATCGACGCCGGTGCGGGCCACGTAATCGGCGTATTTCGGCGAGGCGCCGCGCGGGAAGCCGATGATCGGCACGTTCGGATGCACGGCCTTCACGCGCTTCACGATCTCGGCGGTCGGCTCGATCACGAAGGCGTCGAAGTCGTTGTCGGCGAGCGCGCTGGCCCAGCTATCGAAAATTTGCAGAGCGCGAGCGCCCGCATTCGCCTGGCCAATGAGATACATGGCCGAGGCTTCCACGAGCATATCGAGGATGGCCTTGAAGGTTTCCGGTTCGCGATAGGCGAGGAGCTTCGCCGCGCGATAGTCGCTCGACCCGTGGCCTTCGACCATGTAGCTCGCCACGGTCCACGGCGCGCCGCAGAAGCCGATCAGCGGGGTCCGATCGCCAAGCCCGGAGATGGTGCGATCGATCGCCTCGTACACGATGGAAAACGTGGACTTCGCCTTCTCGACGGAGAGCTTCGAGAGATCGGCGAGGCTCGTGATGGGATCGAGATGCGGGCCCTCGCCTTCGCGGAATTCGAGATGCTGGCCGAGAGCGTGCGGCACGACGAGGATGTCCGAGAAGATGATCGCGGCATCGAAGTCGAAGCGGCGGATCGGCTGGAGAGTCACTTCCGCGGCCAGTTCGGGATTGTAACAGAGGTTCAGGAACGAACCCGCCTG